>CAYWPD010000087.1:0-1843 GCA_964460055.1 uncultured Candidatus Bathyarchaeia archaeon | reverse complement strand
GGATCGAGGGAGTCAGCGAGATAGAGACCGTGATGGTTACGCGCATCTAATGATCGCCCTTAACGCGTCGAAGGTTTATATCAGATCGATCCTCCACATTTCAATCAACAGTTTCATCTAGGCTGCAAATTGTCCTATTGCAGAGGCTGAGGCCCACCGGAGGCGAAGGCACGGGACGCCGCTGGAAGTAAGCACTTCCGAAACATTAAGAACATGGTCAGAACAACTCCATCCTTGTCATCAAATTTCAATCTCGGACTTTCACCTAGAATGGAGGCGAAGGCGTGTCCAACAGAGAGATACAACTCAGAGTGGCAGAAGCCAAGCAGAGAGACGTAGGGAGAAACAAAGCACGACTGGACAACAAGAGCATGGAAGCTCTGGGCGTCTCGGCAGGCGACGTAATCGAAGTCGCAGGAAAGAGAACAACCGCTGCAGTCGCGTGGCCCGCATATCCTGAGGATCAAGGCCAAGGTATGATCAGGATAGACGGTCTTACCCGCAAGAACGTGGGCGTAGCGATCAATGAATATGTAAGTGTCAAAAGGGCGGACGTTAAAGCAGCTCAATCGGTGATGCTCGCACCCGTAGATATGAAGTTGACAGTTGACAACGACTTTATCAACTTCGTCAAGAACCGTCTGATAGAGATCCCGTTGGTTGAAGGCGACACTCTGCTGGTAACGATGCTTGGGACAGCGATTCCCTTCATTGCTGTACGCGTGAGGCCTCATGGGATAGTCAAGATCGTGACTGACACGCAGGTTCAGGTGCTAGCTGAACCGGCTCCCGAGAAGAAAGGTCTGCCTAGAACGACCTATGAAGACATTGGCGGGCTGCATGAAGAGATTCAGAGGATAAGGGAGATGGTGGAGCTGCCGCTTCGACACCCTGAACTCTTCACGCGCCTCGGTATCACTCCCCCGAAAGGTGTCATGTTGCAGGGTCCACCTGGATGCGGTAAGACACTACTTGCGCGAGCCGTCGCGAACGAGTCTGATGCCAACTTTTACGCCATCAACGGACCCGAGATAATGAGCAAGTTCTATGGAGAAAGCGAGGCTCGCCTGAGAGAGATATTCCAGCAGGCACAACAGAATTCCCCAAGCATAGTCTTCATTGATGAGTTGGATGCGATAGCTCCCAAAAGGGAAGAGGTATCCGGAGAAGTCGAGCGGAGAGTGGTCGCACAGCTTCTAGCTCTCATGGACGGACTAGAGACAAGAGGTAACATAATCGTCATCGGCGCGACGAACCGCCCCGGCGCCATAGACCCAGCTCTTCGAAGGCCAGGACGCTTCGACAGGGAGGTCGAGATAAGCGTTCCCGACAAACAAGGTAGATATGAGATTGTTCAAATCCACACTAGGGGTATGCCGCTCTCTCAGGACGTAGACTTACGTAGACTGAGCGCGCTCACGCATGGCTACACCGGTGCCGACTTGGATGCACTGTGTAGAGAGGCTGCGATGAAAGCTCTGAGAAGATATCTGCCCGAGATCAATGTCGAGGAAGATCGAGTGCCCCCAAGCGTCCTCGAGAAGATGGAAGTGACAATGCAGGACTTCGTTGATGCATACAGAGAAATTACCCCCACAGCGATGAGGGAGGTCTACGTCGAGGTTCCGTCAGTTCATTGGAACGAAATCGGGGGCCTTGAAGAGGTGAAGTCGCAGCTAGTTGAAGCCGTAGAATGGCCTATCAAGAAGCCTGAAATCTTCAAGAAGATGGGCATCGCCCCGCCCAAGGGTGTGCTGTTGTATGGGCCTCCTGGATGCGGCAAGACTCTTCTGGCTCGAGCTGTTGCAACCGAGAGTGAGGCGAATTTCATCAGCATCAAGGG
>CAYWPD010000086.1:0-1920 GCA_964460055.1 uncultured Candidatus Bathyarchaeia archaeon | reverse complement strand
GCATGGTGAGGCAGGGGGTCACGACGCAGGTCATCGGAAACTGCGGCTACTCCTGCGCCCCTGTGAGGGACGAGACCAGGGAGGCGCTGGAGAAATACATGCTTGCACCCAGAGTCGAGATCGACTGGCACAGCTTCGGGGAATACCTGCGTCGGTTGGAGTCTCAAGGAGTTTCGACTAACGTCGCTTCCCTCGTCGGCCATGGAGTGGTAAGGATAGCCGTCATGGGCTGGGCCAATCGGCGGCCGGAAAAGTCTGAGATGGATGAGATGAAGGCCCTCGTCGCTCAGTCGATGGAGGAAGGGGCCTTCGGCCTCTCCACAGGGCTAGCTTACGCTCCCGGACTATTTTCAGATACAAACGAGATCGTCGAGTTGGCCAAGGTTGCAGCTAGGTATCATGGATTCTATTCGACTCACATAAGGACCGACGGAATGACTTGGGAAAAGTCAGTGCAGGAAGCTATAGAGATCGGTGAGAAAGCAAGGCTACCCGTGCAGATATCACATATCGAGAGCCACTACCCAAACTGGGGAAAGCAAGAAGGGATACTCAATTTGATCGAAGAGGCCCGGATGAGGGGACTGGACGTACTGTGCGATATACCACCGTATATGTGTGGGGCGACCAGTCTAAGCACTATTCTCCCGGACTGGGCACACGAGGGAGGAGCCGCGAAGAGCGTGGAGAGGCTAAGAAACCCCGAGATGCGCGCGAAGATTAGGAAGTCCGTGCTAACCGAACGAGAGAAACATAGCCTTCCAATCCCGACGATGTTGGCTGACGGCCTCTCCAACAAGATCTGGATAGGAGGTAGCGAGAGGAATCCGACCCTTATAGGAAAGAGCCTGTCGGAGATTGGTGGGCTTAGAGGAACCGATCCGATAGAAGCGGCCTTCGACCTGATAGTGGAAGAGGAGGGGGGAGACATAAGCATCACTGCTGAACAACATTCAGAGGATGATATGCGCAGAGTGGTTGAGTATTCTGGATCCACGATCTCGTCTGACGGCGCGTCTTGGGCTCCCTACGGGCTCCTAGGCGATCTCGCCAAGCCGAACCCAAGGGGATACGGTGTCTTCCCTCTGACATTCAGAAAGTACGTCCGAGGCGAGACGCGAAAGGAGATGCCAAGCGACATGGGAAAGAAGATTCTGACGCTCCAAGACGCGATTCGTAAGATGACCTCTCTCCCAGCGCAGAGGCTGAGGCTAGGGGACAGAGGACTGATACGGGAGGGCGTGTGGGCCGACATCGTCGTCTTTGACCCCGAAATCATCGAGGATCAAGCGACCTACGATAACCCCCACCAGTACCCGAAGGGCATAGAATACGTACTCGTGAATGGCACAATAGTGGTAGAGAAGGGCGACCATACAGGTGCTCTGCCCGGGAAGGTACTGCGTGGCCCTGGGTACAAGGCATCCTAACATATACATAGAATGCGAAACTGACCCGCAGAGGTGTCTTTGGTGAAGATTACTGATAGCGCTCTCTCTTTGATAGGGAATACTCCGCTTGTGAAGCTGGGCAAGGTCTCGAAGGATGCCAAGGCGAACGTGCTTGTGAAGTGCGAGTACTTCAACCCAAGTGGCAGCCTGAAGGATCGGATGGCTCTCAGGATGGTTGAAGAGGCTGAGAAGGCGGGCAGACTGGGGCTGATGGGAACGATAATCGAGCAGACGAGCGGCAACGCTGGGCCTGCGCTCTCATTCGTGGGGAACGTGAAAGGATACAGGGTTCGACTGCTCATCCCGAGCAAGTGGGGGAGCGGCGCGTACAATCCAGAGAACAGAATCAAGATCATGAGGCTCTTCGGTGCTGAAGTTGAGCATGTCACGACCGCAGGATATGAGAAGATCATCAAGGAGCTGAAACCGGAGGAACAGACGGCAGCTCACATGCTCAACATGATGAAGA
>CAYWPD010000085.1:0-1969 GCA_964460055.1 uncultured Candidatus Bathyarchaeia archaeon | reverse complement strand
CACATGTTGAGAGATCTCATAGCTCGGCGCCTTGAGAGCATCAATTCCGTCCACAACGACCTTCCCCTTCCCCTCGCCAAAGAGCAGTCGAGAGGCGGCGCCCGTCAGCGCTAGGGCTAGCGTGCTTTTTCCGCATCCACTTGGGCCCATTATTACAATGAATTCGCTTGGCGCAACTTTCAAGTTCACTCCTTTCAGGACCCAGTCTGATGAGCCTCTGTAGCGGAACCAGAGGTCCTCAACATCTACAATGTTCCCCAAGAGCCTTCCCACCTTCCTCACGCTCGGTCTACGTGTGAGGATCCTCCTCTTGGCCTCGCTCGGTTTCGCTCGGGAGAAGGATGTCGTGACGTTAATAGTTATCCGAGCTGGTTCAGATGCTTCGCGTCCGGAGCCTCGGCTCTAGGCTAGTCCTATCATGTCGGCATCTGTGATCGAGCGAAAAGCGCCACCGAGTAAGCCTCGTGAAGACACCAACGGAAATCAAGAATCGCATCGACGCGTTGCTGGACAAGCACGAGGTCGAACCCACACACGCAGACTTCTCCAGCAAAAAAGGACGTAAATGGCTCAACCTGTCAAGCACCGACTAGACCATCTCCCAAGTGAGCCTTCGGCGGCTCTCATGGTATTTCTATGCAAGGCTGGTATGCTTGCAGACACCCTGACTTGCATCCTAGGTTTGTCGGAGTTTCTTAGATGTGGTTACCTCTCGCAGAGCACTACCGCAGTCGTCGAAGAATCGCGAGAGTCAGATGCAGGGTTTTCCATTTCGCTGTCCGTCTTCTTCGTGAGGGCCTTTGCTCATAGCTGTCCGGAATGCAAGGACCGAAGAAGAGTCAGGTGGCCCGCCGAACTTGTTCTGCTCTACATGAGTTGCGGAGGATTACCTTTGACATCGACGATTCGGACGCAGGCCCTAAGCTGGAGGTGGTGAACGATGGATCGCCGCAGGACATACGCCTATTATGGATCGGCGGCCACCTGACATTGACGGGCCGTGGAGACCGGGAAGACCGTTCGCGCGTTCTCCATGCGCGACGGACGTAATGTTGTCCTAAGGACACCTACTTGGAACGACTTGGACGATCTGCTATCCCTGATCAACTCTCTCGTGGAAGAAGGAGCGAACATAATCGTGGACAAGAGAGTCACGAGACAGGAAGAGATCGAGTGGCTGTCGAAGGCATTGGCCAGGTCAGAGAGGGACGAGGCGTTCTACTTGGTTGCTGAAGTGGACGGCCGAGTTGTAGGTAACTCTGAACTCACTAGGGAGACTGGCGGACGCGACAGCCACGTCGGCAGGCTCGGAATCGCGATCAGAGAAGGATTCAGAAACTTGGGCATCGGGACCGAGATGATGAAAGCCCTGTTCGAGCAGGCACGCGTCTGGGGCCTGAAGGGCGTCACGCTTGGACACTTCGCGACAAACGAGCGCGCCCACCGCCTATTCCAGAGAATCGGGTTCGTAGAGGTCAGCAGGATTCCGAAGAAGTTCCTGAAAGACGGCAGGTACACAGACGAAATCGTCATGGTCAAGATGCTCGACTAGAAGCCCAGACGATTCGAGTTGTGCTCTGGAGTCGTGTCACTTGGTGAGAATTTTGGATGATGTGTGTAGGCAGGCTGGTGCGGGACGACCAATCCCCGGTCTCCATGAGGTCCAAATTGCGACGATCGCGCCATGACACAACACACACAAACTGCGAGCTCGGGGAGCTCGCGTGCAAGCATTGTGTCTGTGGGAGTCTGTTCAGGATGCGGTCTGATGAGCCTCGAAGGGAACCGAAGGCCCTCAACATCCAGGATGTTCTCCAAGAATCACCCCGTCTTCTCCTCGCCTTCTGGCTCACGTGTAAGCGAAGGCCTATCTCTTAGCCTCGTTCGGTCTCGCTCGGAAGAAGGATGTCATGCGGCCTTGCTTCTTCTTCACCGTATTGGGAGATCATGAGGAAGGTAGCTTTCTTCC
>CAYWPD010000084.1:0-2475 GCA_964460055.1 uncultured Candidatus Bathyarchaeia archaeon | reverse complement strand
AGCCTATCGGAGAACTCTCTGGACAGGGCAGGTATCTTCGGGAATACGTAGAAGGTTCCTTCAGACTTCGGGCATGACACTCCGGGGTGCTCGCTGAGCCGCTTCGCCATGTAGTCTATCCTTCTCTCATACTCGCTTGCCATCTCTGCTATTGGCTTCCATGGGCCTGTGAGGGCAGCTATCCCGGCCATTTGAACCGAGGCGTTCGGGCAGAGCGCAGAGTTCCCTTGCAGCTTCTCCATCTGATCCATGAGCGCGCTGGGCGCAATTATGTAGCCGAGCCGCCAGCCTGTCATCGCGAAGGTCTTCGAGAAGCTCTGTATAACGACCGTCCGCTCCCTCATCCCGGCGATGGTTGCTATGGCGGAGTGATTCCTCCCTCCCCAGATGAATTCATTGTATATCTCATCCGCGACTACCAGAAGGTCGTGCTTGATGGCGACACTCGCGACTTCTTGCAGTTCCTCCTTTGTGAAGACGGTTCCTGTTGGATTGTTCGGGTTGCATATGAGGAGTAACTTCGTCCTCGGAGTCACATGCGCCTTCAGATGATCGATGTCAATGTGGTACCCTCTTCGTTCATCTAGGCGATATGGAACCGGCCTTCCGTCCAAGAACCGAATCTGCGGTCCATAAACGAAGTAGCTAGGGTCAGGGACGAGCACCTCATCACCGGGATTCAGTAGACTCTCCATGACCACAGAGAGAGCTTGTTGGCTTCCAGGCGTGACCATAATCTCCGTGTTCGGATCAGCCTTCAGGCCATATTTCGAATAGTAGTCGGAGATCGCCTTCCTTAGCTCTATGAAGCCTCTGGTCGGCGTATAATGCGTGTAACCCTGCTGCAGGGCCCTGATTGCAGCCTCCTTGATGTGTGCTGGAGTGTCAAAGTCCGGGTCTCCTCCAGCGAGCGATATGACGTCTTTCATCTGAGCGGCCATCGACGCCAATCTTCTCGTCGGCGAGTATCCCATCTCTTTGAGTCTTGAGACCACTTTCCTCTCGCTCAAGAAAGACCACCATATTTCTGGCATTCCTTGTCGCTACTCAACATATATCATGTCCGGCTCCGGATGAGTGAAGAACTCGATCATCTTGAGCTCTCTGTCTCCGACAACTGTCAACTTGTGTTTGTGCCCCGGCGGCGTGAAAACTAGCGTGTTGGCTCCGACCTTCTGCGTCTTCTCATCTATGGTTGCCTCGATCTCCCCTTCCAGTACGAACCAGACCGACTCCCGTTTCTTGTGATAGTGGTATCTCGACCAGCTTCCGGGTGGTTTCACGATGAAGAATCCACCGAGCTCCTTTGCCCCCATCTGCTCGGAAAGTACGAGAGCCCGAGAGCCTCCCTCTGGAAGGTTCTCACCCTTTGCATCCTTCATCCTCAGAACGTAGGCCATTCAGACCACGCAGCACTGCATCTGTAGGACGAACCAATAAGTCCTGCGAACCAATCCTGCTCCGAGGAGTTGGGTCGTCAACCACGGACGGTATGCAGACAAGCGAACAGCTCTTGCTGTGGTCTCATTTCTTGTGGGTCAGCACCTCTGCGGTCCACAGAGTTCTCCGCTCGCGCGATTACTACAGCATACAGATAAGAGGGCCTTTTCGGTAGTAGTTCAGCTTCTAGATTGGAGAATCATTGGAGCGGGAAACCCGCATGAAAAGAGCGCGTACTTATAGGGAGATCCCGATGGGAGGAGGCGCCTCCAGCGTGTATATGATCGGAGGTGCGGGAGGAAGAGTCATAGAGACCGGGTCTTGGAGGACGTTCAGGCCCACTATTGACAGTGCGAAATGTGTCAATTGTGGTATTTGCGAGTTCTTCTGTCCGGAGAATTGCATCTCGAAGAGCGAGAGCGTTTCCGTCATCGACTATCGATACTGCAAAGGGTGCGGAATCTGTGCACGCGAGTGCCCGGCTCATGCCGTGATTATGGGGAAGGAGTAGGAGGTCTCCAAAGTGGGATCGGTCAAGATGCTGGACGGAAATGAGGCTGCAGCCTATGGGGCGAGACTGTCCAGAGTCGAGGTGATAGGAGTATTCCCTATCACGCCTCAGACCGAGTTGGCGAACCGTCTGGCGAGATTCGTTGCTGACGGCGAGCTCAAGGCCAAGTACGTTACCGTCGAGAGCGAGCATGCTGCTATGAGCATATGTGCAGGCGCATCTGCCGCCGGTGCCAGAGTTTTCACGGCGTCATGCTCACAAGGCATAGCCTACATGGAGGAGGTCTTGTGGATGGTGCCTGGCCACAGGTTGCCTGTCGTAATGGCGATCTGCAACAGATCGATTGCTATACCCGGCGGAATCAGAGCCACCCATAACGACTCACTACTGCAGAGGGATAACGGTTGGATTCAGATCTATTGCGAGAACAGCCAAGAAGTCCTCGACATGTGCATCCAATCGTACAGGATAGCCGAGAATGAAGGCGTGTATTTGCCGACGATGTTCTGCTTGGACGGGTTCTC
>CAYWPD010000083.1:0-2845 GCA_964460055.1 uncultured Candidatus Bathyarchaeia archaeon | reverse complement strand
TAACCTTCGTTGGTTTGGCCGCGCTCCAGGATCCGCCAAGGCCTGCGATTGAGGCGACCGTGTCCTCAGCGCGCAGGGCGGGTATCCGCGTAATCATGGTGACGGGAGACCACGAGACCACCGCTGAAGCCATCGCGAGAAGAACAGGCATCATTACGTCAGGCGACGCTCGCATAATCACCGGCGGTGAGCTTTCCCAACTGGACGAGACACAACTCCTGCGACTCCTCGACGGTCAAGAGATTGTGTTTGCAAGAATCTCTCCAGAGCAGAAGCTACGGATAGTTCGAGCGCTGAAGTCGCGGGGCGAAACGGTTGCCGTGACAGGCGACGGAGTGAATGATGCGCCTGCATTGATGGAAGCTGAGGTAGGAATTGCCATGGGGTTGGGGGGAACAGATGTCGCTAGAGAATCGGCCGATATCGTTCTCTTGGATAACAACTTTGTCTCAATGGTGGATGGCGTGCGGCTGGGGAGAGCTATGTTCGACAATTTGAGGAAGTTTGTGACCTACGTCTTCACCCACAATTGGGCACAATTGCTGGCCTTTCTGGTCTTCGTCTTCCTACAGGTGCCACTTCCAATATTGGTCGTACAAATACTCGCAATTGATCTCGGAATGGACATCTGGCCATCTTTGGCGCTCATCATCGAACCCCCCGAGCCGGGAGTGATGGACAGGCCACCGCGACGTGCAGATAGTCGGCTCCTCGATGCCACGATCTTGCTGAAGGCGCTCTACGTCGGTTTTATCATTGGGGCTGGGTCACTGTTGTGGGTGTTTCATACGTGGATGACTGGGGGGTGGAGCTTCGGGCAGCCCGTTGTAAATGACCCACAGATCTACGCCAAAGGAACTGCCGTTTTTGTTGCCGGAATCATGACAGGGCAGTTGGGAAACTTCCTCTCGATCAGGGCAGGTTCTGGATCAGCCCTACAACTCAGCCCGCTTCGAAACAGGTGGCTGTTCATTGGTGTGGGATTGCAGGTGTGTATCCTTCTGGCCTTGGTCTACATTCCGTTCCTGCAACCACTCTTCAACACGGCTCCTCTCTCAAGCCTCGACTGGGCGGCACTCTGCAGTATCGCTGTCGTGGTCCTGATTGTGGAAGAGGTAAGGAAGGTCGCTGCAAGGAAGAAGGACTCGCCTACTCACTCCATCAATAGCGCTTCGACCAAGCCCATTTGACCACCTTGGGTGCGGCGCATCGGGCATGCATTTGACTAGGTTCAGATCACCACCTCCATGTCAATTTTAGCAGGTTCCTTCGGGCGCCGACTTGTGCAGCATAGATACCCGCCCAAACGTTGTCACAATCGAGGATTCTGGAAGCGTATATCTAGTCGATTGAGGAACTGTTCGGCAGTTGGTGCCAGTGGTGCCCCAATATACGGCAGTAAGCTGCAAGGGAGGAGTGGCGTCTCAAGTGCATTCAGCCACCATCGAGGGACTAAAGACCCTAGAACAAGGTGGCAACGCCTTCGACGCAGCAATAAAGGTTAGCAGCCTTCTGACAGTCCTGCTCCCTCACACTGGAAGTGTGGGCGGAGACGGATTCCTTCTAGCCTTGAAGAGTAATGGTGAGCTGACGGCCTACAACGGTTCTGGAAGGTCGGCTCAGAAGCTGCCTGTAGATGAGTTCTTGGAGAGGAGGCCGGTTAGAGGCCCATTGACGATCACGGTTCCTGGCCTAGTCGACCTCTGGGAGAGGATGAACGAAGACCATGGGTCGATGGATCTCGGTCACCTCCTACGCAAGGCCGCATCTCTGGCCGGAAATGGCGTGAACGTTCAAGAGGCGCTTGGCCGGGCGATTGAGTCCAGCCGCACGGCTTTATCTGAATATGAAGGCTGGAAGCGTGTTTTTGGCGGGTTGCAGGTTGGTTCATGGACGCGGTTTCCGAGGATGGCCAAGCTGTACGGGGCCGTAGCGAGAAGCGGGGCCGACGCATTCTATAGAAGCGAGATCACGGAGGAGCTAGTCGCTGAGCTCAATCGGTGCGGCGTGCCTCTGACCTACGAGGATTTCGCTGAGCACAGAGGTGAGAAGATTTCGCCGATCCAGTGTAAGTACCGAGATTACGATCTCTATGAGCTGCCTCCCAACACTCAGGGAGTGTCGACACTCCAACTCTTGAAGGCGATGGATTTGGCTGGGCTGCACAGGATGTCCTTTGAAAACCCTGACAGGGTAAGGGAGTTCCTGAGGCTATCGGTCGGCGTCTACGAGGATAGGGATACATATGTGGCCGATCCGAGGTGCTATGAAGCACCCATAGAGAAGTTGCTCTCTACGACATACCTGAAGATGAGGTTCGCGAAAGAGGCTTGTCGCTCGAGTTCGCTCGAGTCGAGGGACACAACCTTCTTCACGGTGGCTGACAGGTTCGGAGATTTTGTGGGGTTCATACAGAGTATCTTTCACGGCTTCGGCTCAGGAATCGTCGTGAACGATATCCCGTTTCATAATCGAGGAGCCGGCTTTGCACCGCGCCCAGGCCTCCCCAACAGCCCGGCACAAAGGAAGAGGCCTTTGCACACTCTGTCGATCCTGCTTGCTCGTCATGACAACCAAGGCGACTATCTTGTTGGCTGTGCTGGAGGTGACTTCAGGCCTCAGATACACGCTGAGGTGATGGCAAATGCGGCCGACTACGGTATGCCGCTCTCCGAGGCTGTTGAAGCACCCCGATGCATTATGACGTCTTGGGGAGAGAAAGCTATGGAGGCTTACATTGAGGACGGTCTCTGGTCTCCTGATCTTCCCAGCTGGATCAAGAAGATCGGATACCAGTCCCACACGGCGGGGATCGTTCACGCTGCGAGGAAGAGGCGAGACGGCG
>CAYWPD010000082.1:0-3038 GCA_964460055.1 uncultured Candidatus Bathyarchaeia archaeon | reverse complement strand
GAGCCCGACAGCTTGAAGAAACAGGCTGTGACCTCAGCACAACCTCAGTCAATGTATTCGAGCTTTACATCGGGGCCGTCTGTTCTGAGAGCGCCAAGAGATCGACCAACCTTGAGGCTCTGCTGGCGGACCTTAGAATTCTGGGAGTAGGAAGAAGAGAGACGGAAGAGGCCGCGTCTATCGTGGTCAACCATGCTAAGAAGGGTCAGCCGATCGAAATACGTGACGCACTCATAGCTGGCTGCATGCTCGAAAACGCCTACCCATCCATACTGACAAGAAATACCCGAGACTTTGAAAGAATCACAAAGATAGAAGCGCTCAGCTACTGACTCAGTCGCCGTGCTTAGAGAGCCGCTGGGCATTACGATGGACGACATGGTCTGACGGAGGCGAGTACTAGACCGTACGTAGATCGATTGCGACTATTCGAAGTTGGTCCGAATTTTGCAGAATGAACCGATCACTTGTCACGAGCGGAAGCTCGTGAAGCCTGGCAGTGGCCACATGAAATGAGTCGAAATAGTGAAGTCTCCTAGATCCTCCGTAACGAGAGTACAGTCTCATGGCTTCAACGGCGGCTTCGACAGATGTGGGCAGGACCTCGTGAGGTATTTTCCGAAGATCGCTCATAAGCTCCACCACTACCTCGATGGGCGTGTTGCTGCTCCTCAGCGCCGTGATTATGTCATCATAGATCTCGGAAGCGACCTGCAACTTCAGTAAGCCGCTGTCTGCTCTGTATACGATCTTCTCGGAACAACCCGACAGCTGGTCCGCGACGAGATACGAGAAGAAGACATCAGCGTCTGCCAAGACTCTGGAAGGTAAATGCTCACCGCTTCCCTTCTCTGACAAGCTTCTCTGCCATCTCTTCCAGCTTCACCCAGGGTCCCTTGATGCGATTTCTGTACTTGCCCTTCAAAGCCTTCACGTCTTGAATCGGGGCAAGTTCGACCCGCCCGGCGACTAACCCCACCTCGAATCTGCGGGCTCCGAGCTTCCTCCTCAGAGAGGCTGGGAGGAGCAGCCGGCCTTTGTCATCAAGCTCTACGACGGTCAAGCTTGTTCCCACTCTCCCACCCGTGGGCGCCCACGCGCATAAACTTTGCCCTGCAAGCCGGACACGTGTCTTATCCCATGACCATAATGGGGCGAGCGCAAGCTCCCGAGTTTGGCCGCGGAGTGAGCGAGTTCGAACACGGGCGAATGCACAACAGGAAGACAGGAAGCAAGGGTTCGATTCGTTTCTAAGAGGGTCTGAATGATCGTCGGCGCAGCGCATCTACAACGAAGGGTTGAAATGTAGGTCCTGATTTCTTACATGGTAAGGAAGAAGGTAAGGAATGTCCAAAAAGCGCCCTGGACCTGCCGAATCATCATCATCAGACGTTAGGAGGGTTACGTCGAAAGGACAGATTACAATTCCTAGCACAGTCAGGCGACGCTACAACATAACCACGCATACCAAGCTGCAATTCATACCGCAGTCAGGCGGCTTCGTCGTTGTACCCGCAGCTGAGGGAGCCTTCAAGGAGCTAGCGGGGTCTGCTTCGAAACACTGGACCGTTGATGAGATGCTGAACCGCCTTGATCAGCTGAGAAAGGAAAATGTCTAGTGCCCTCTTTGAGACACGTTTCTTCATCTATTTCTTCGCTTCACCTGACCCTAGCACGCACAGGCAGCTACTAGAGTTGATGCGAAAGTATGATACCAGGCTGGTGTCAGCGATATCTCTCTTCGAGATCTACAAGCTTTCACTGGAAAGAGAGGGAAAGGAAACAGCTGAAACCCGAATCTCACGAATAAGAAACGAGTTTGATGTGGTCCCGGTAGACGATTTGATAGCGGTTCGTGGGGCACAGCTGAAACATGCGGTCAAAGTCCGCTACAACGAAGACATGCCCATGGCTGACAGTCTGATCGGGGCAGCGAGTGTTCTCCGAAGGGCCGTATGCATAACCGACTCGCCGCACTTGGAAAAGATCTCCCAAGTAAAATGCAGATGGATCTAGGCACTCGGATTCCGCCAGGGAGATGGCTGTCATGGCTTCTGGGGCCAAGAACAAGGGCGGATCGCACCCTAGTCTTGTACGGATAACCAGCAACTGATGGGCCATCCGAGGCGGCCGGATTGAAAGGCTCGTACTATAGGCGGTTGTTCTACGAGGAAGTGAAGGGAGATGCAAAGCTCGGCAGGATGGTTCGAATTCTGCTTCGATACCGCTGCTCGAAGAACCTTGGCGAGCGGTCCAGAAGGTCCTCTCAGACGAGGGTGATCCACTAAGACGGACGTGTACGTGCGGCTGCCTGATGCGACTGCGACCCCGGTGCGCAAACGCGGCGAGAGAAACTGAGCCACTGCTTAAATTACGCTGGCCGGGTACGTCTGGGGGGAAGGGTTTGGCTCGGCTGGTCAAGAGCCTGACCATCGAGGGGAAGCCCGCGGCGGCTCTCTTCGACACGGGCTCTGTTCGCAGTTACGTGCTGAGAGAGATCTGCGAGTCTGCTCCCCGAATCAGGGTTGCAGTGCCCTACACCGTCGGCTTGGGGGGAAGGATGATCACGGTCTCTGAGGAATGTATAGTGCGCGGCGAGATCGAGGGCCTCGAACTGACCTTGAAGGCGGCGTCGATCGATGACATCGGAACTATCGAAGGACGAAAACTCGGCGCTATCATTGGTGCAGCGGCCATGGAGGAATGGGAAATCCGCATGGACCTAGCGAAGGGCGAGTTGGACCTAGCCGGGCTGAGAAGGCGAGAATTCACAGAATACTAAGAAGGCTCGTCTTGGCCCCGCGCCTGAGCTAGCCTTCCTCTGAGCCGCAGTCTTCGGCGACAAGGTTGCAGGAAAGCATGCACATTGGGAAGGCCCCGGGACGAGGCCTGTGCTCCTCAGGTTTGAGAGGATATCGCGAGGTATCGCCTGAGTCCGTCGATTACGGACATTGCGTTGTCGATGATCGTTCTAGCTTTCTCGAGCGTATAGTACTCCATGGGTGTCACCCACTTGTCAGCCACCTTGAGGGGGTATC
>CAYWPD010000081.1:0-3152 GCA_964460055.1 uncultured Candidatus Bathyarchaeia archaeon | reverse complement strand
AATGCTCGACGTGCCGAATCGGTTTGGATACTGAGATTCAAAGCGGGTTGCCTTCTAACCTTGGAGAAGAAGGGTTGGCTAAAACCGTTACTTCTAGGCCGGACCAACCGATTTGATCAGTCGGCGTCCGGCTTTTTCACGCCTCGATGTGGTCTATGTCAAGTTTTCTGAGGGTTCTTGTTATGAGACTTGCATGCCTCTCCTTGAGGTTCTTCTCGAGGATCCCGAGATCAACCTTGTCTGCTGTCTTCTCCACCATTTCTCGGATAAGTGACTCATCGAGCAAATCGAGGGCGTACTTGGGGCAGATATGTCCGAAGGCGAAGTCCCTCTCCAGATCAGAGAACTTAGGGCAGTAGTGTCCGCCGCCGAAGCCCACCGCCACTCGGGATCTGTCTAGCGGTTGTTTCAACCCGTTCAAGATGGCTTCAGCCAAGAACATCGCCGCTACAGGGTCGCGCCACTGCTCCTCACTCGAACCCAATTCAGCAAAGAACATGGGCGTCCTGAAATGAGTTGGCGAGTGGTGTGTGACCTCAAGGGACACCGAGTAACGGGCTGGAGCACCAGAGAGAAGCCTTGTGTAGACGCTTTGCATGAGTTTGGGGTGAGTGAACTGTAGCTCCCTGCTCCTTCCACCGTAGGTTGCCTGTCCAAAGTTGCCTGAAGGGTGGACCGTTAGAGATGGATTCCCGCTCTTGGCCCAGTGGCGCGAAGCCATAACAAAACAGTTAAGGCCCAAGCTTGAGGCTAGGCCATCAAGAGCTGCAGGATAGGTTGCGGGGTCGGCAATGGCCTGATTGGGCTCTGCTGGAACTAGTAGCTGGTTAAGAACTAAAAGCGGAATCGTATCTCTCTTCAGTACATTAATCGGCCCGATCTTCTCGGAGTCTGCAAAGCCTGCTTCTTCGAAGTATTCAAGCAGGGTCAGTCCTGCGGGGTCCCTCTCTGAAAGAACGATCCCTGCATTCAGATCCGCGTCATCCTCCTTGAAGGCCTAGCTGGCTTGATGCTGTCTCAAGTTGTTGAGACATGTATTGGACTGATTAGAGTGCTGCCCTGAATCCATTTATTACGTCCTTCGCCGACTGAATCAACGGGTGTCTGACCTCGACTGGGGCTTTCATCCTTTCGAGTCTATTTACCCTGAAGTATACCGGAGGATGCGGGTCCCAATTGAGCCAGTCTTGAATTCTGAAACCGGGCATCCTTTCGAACTGAAGCCTGCGAAACCCAATCTTCGTCAGGGCGTCGGCCAAGACCTCTGGTTGGCCTATCACCATCGCGGATTCGAGGTCCGCTCTGGCCTCGAAGAACTTGGCTATGAAGTAGACGACGCCCATGGCGATCAGTAGGTAGAGGAATGGCGAGAGAAGGAAAAATGGCAGGAACACGTATAGGCGAAGGAGGAATTCCGATCCTGTTAGTGCGAAGAGGTATAGCGGATCTCTGCCCACAAGGTGCCCCATCTCATGTCCGACAACGCTGAATATTTCATCCTCTTCCAGCTGGACAAGGAGGCCCGTGGTGATCAAGATAGCTCCATGACTTGGGCTCGGCCCTGTAGCTGCTGCGTTGGGCAGCATACTATTTGATATCACTATCTTCGGGACAGGAATGCCGAATCTGTCTGCGGTTCGCTTTACCAGCCCGTAGACGTCCACTTTCTTAACCGACATGCGTTGAGGATCACATGCGAATCCATACTTTGAGAGGACCCTTCCTCCGAGTTCACAGTTAGGTTCTACTCCCAAAGCGAGAGTGTTCTCGTATATCTCCGTCTTCATTTTCAGGAGCGTGTTTGGCCCATACTTCGACTGGAGCGCTTGATACTCTTCCATAGGTAGTTCATACTGGAGAAGGTGGACGATCGGGTTGTCCGGGTCGACCCTCCATTTTCCCAGTCTCAGGGTGATCTTGTCGGTGAATAAGAGGATGATGAATTGGACCCCTATGATTGCTATGGGAGCGTAATAGCCGAGAAGGCTGAAGAGAAGTATGCTGGCGGCAATAGTGATTATGTAAAGATACAGCATGTTTCCTGCGAAGACCCTCTCAGTAGCCCTCCTTCTCGTCGATGGCAGCGTCTCCGGTATGATCTTTTCACCTTCGATCCATGCGAAGTAAAGAGTAGTGTTCCTGACCTTCTCCTCAAAAAGTTGAACGGCGATAATCAGGTCCTCTCTCAGCTGACTTATCAGTCCTTCAGGGACCGTGGCGTCGCTAGGTGTCATTCTGACCTCGAGCGGCTTACGGCCTATGATCTCCACATCAACGTGCCATGCAGCTTGCGGTCCAACGGCCTTGAAGGAAAGGGAGCTATCGTGATCAATGACGCTCTTCTTCACGTCGACGAAGCTCTCAGGTTGTGAGAGAAGGTAGTGACGCTGTACGAAATCTAGCAGGTCGCCTGCGTAGACCGGGGAAACCTCCGTATCTATGTAAGAGACCAAGGTTGTTGACATCGGACCCAACCTGGGCTAGGAAGTCCTCCGAATCTGCTACGAAGTCAGCTCATCTTAATGAGATCTTGATGATAAGCCAAGTGGCTTCTCTGAGGACACGCCTTTGAACGCGGGGACTTTCCCATAACCGAAAGCCGTTTAATGAGAAGCTTTCACAGTTTGGCGGACGAGATCATCGTTTCCATAGTTGAAGCTCTACGTGCTGTCTAGCCCCATCCGTGAATGTCCAACCAAAGTAATTGTGAAAGTTCCGCAGAAATCTCTGAAAGGTGAAACCAGTAGAGAGTGTGGGTGTCAACATTGTCACACCCGCGTAGGCTTTTTAGGCAGCGCACTGACATCGCAGAAAATGAGTTGAAATAACCTCAGCCATTGCACTCGGATTTCCGGCCGTCAATGGAGGCAGCAAGGAGCACCAAGAAGAAGACTCGTGAAGACCAGACATCGCATCAGTCATGCCGCACCTCACCGAAAACTAGATTGGGCTTTTCCCCCAAATGCCTCGGACAGGTATGGAAATGGTTCTAGATGTAGTCTGCAACATGGAAATAGACGAGAAGACAGCCAAGTGGAAGTCCGAATACGAAGGGAAGATCTACTACTTCTGCTCTCCCACGTGCAAGCAGAAGTTCGATAGAAGCCCTGAGAAATACGTCAAGAAGAAATAGCAAAGGAGTTGCAGCCCAA
>CAYWPD010000080.1:0-3403 GCA_964460055.1 uncultured Candidatus Bathyarchaeia archaeon | reverse complement strand
CTCGACCACGGACTTTGCATTGTCGATTATCTCTCTGGCCTTCTCTCGGGTATAGTAATCCATAGGGGTTATCCATCTACCGCCTATCTTGAGTGGATAGCGCGTGTACACGACCTCCCTCTCCATCTGTCTTCCCCGACGAACCAGATCTGCGTACCTCTCCTCATCGAGCAGTTCAGGCTTCACTCTTCTGAGAACCGCGGCCAGTCCACTGATCACGCGATGATCCTTGGCTTCGCTTCCGCCGAGTCTGAGGATCATGGCGTTAGCAGCGCTCTCAAGCGCTGTCGAGGCATGGAAGACGGCCGAATCGTACTCCTCCGCCTCGAAACGCTTCTCAGCTCTGAGGAGGTTGACTTCGGAGATCTTCAGCAGAACCTCTATCTTGCCTTCAGCCATATCCCAGGCTCCTCCAGGTAGTCGTGGCTACTTCTGATCCGTTCAACTATCGCACGTAAGGTCTGAGCTATGCTTCTGGTCTTGTCGACGAGTAAGTCATAGCCTTCCGCGAGCCCGTAGATTATGCCCCCCTCGCGCGAGTGAACATTATCCAGGAAGTCTTCTTCTCCCAAGATCAGCGGCTCGATAGTGATGTGGTACTTCGACTCCAACTTCAGAATTTGTGAGTTTACGGCCTTGCGCGCTTCTTCTGAGGGCTCGCGCAGAACAACTATGAGATCTATGTCACTGTATTCGTGGGCCTTGTTTTGAGCGACTCCGCCGAAGAGGACGATTGCTTCAACGGAGGGCAGCTGCTCGAGATCTTGCGCAATCAACTTGGCGTGAAGGCGCCTGTACGAACTCAGCTCATATGGGGAGACCGGCAACTCCACACTCAGGCTGTACGCCCTGTCTTTCTTCTCGATGAATCCAGCGCTTTTCAGCTCTTCAAGTTTGATCGTCAGCCAACGGTCGCTCAGCCCTGTCTCCGACTTCAACTCGCTATAGGTGTGCTTTCCATGCTTCAAGGTTAGTGCGATTCTGCCCTCAGGTGTCAATGAGACAAGGTGCAACGAGTAGCTCTCCTTTTCATAGTATCGAGCGGCGCCATAATAACTTTACCAAGTAAAGTGATTCGTCCTCGCTCGAACGCACATGGTCCACCTGAATGCTTCAGTCACCGGACTTCTGCCCGGCAGAGAGGCTCAGAGTCGCTATGAGTGAAGTCGGTACTCTCCCGATTCACCTATCGTGAGAGCCGTCGGTAGTGGCCAGAAGAATTCGTGCCAGGGACAGCCGCTCTCGTGACTCTGATCAAGGCTCCTTTGAAAAAAAGGATATTTCTCGTCCTGATCCTTTCGATGCGGGCTAACAGGGAGATGTTCGGCGCAGATCATCTCCCTTCAATCCCCGCACACAGCTGATCAAGCAGACGCTTGGGTCCTTCTCTCCATATCCTCGTACTCAGCCCAGACCTTGTCAGTGAGCTTCTGAATCTCGTCGATATTGGCGTCGGTGAGATGTCTGAAGCGGCCTTGGGCGCTCAGGTACTTCTTGACGGAGATACGTTCCCTCGGCCTCATCGTGAGCTTGAGGTTGCCCTCCTCGATCTCGTAGAGTGGGAAGATCCCGCTCTGGACCGCCAGTCTCGCCACCTCTATCGACCGCTCTGATGGATAACGATGACCTGTCGGGCAGG
The DNA here is from genome assembly GCA_964460055.1 of uncultured Candidatus Bathyarchaeia archaeon. Taxonomy (GTDB): domain Archaea; phylum Thermoproteota; class Bathyarchaeia; order RBG-16-48-13; family CAYWPD01; genus CAYWPD01. Next base: position 1,764 of record CAYWPD010000080.1, on the reverse strand, counting down.
GCGAGTAGAAGTGTAGATACTTGCACCCGCGTATCGAGGCTGCCTTCTTCAGCTTCCGCTTAAAGTCCATTAAGTAGGCTGGGCTTGCCGTGGCCACGTATGGAATCTTGTGCGCTGCCAAGATGGCGGGGAGATCCTTCTTCAGGTTCCGCTTGCCCTGTCTAACCGAGCCGACCGGCGTCGTAGTTGTCCACGCCCTGTAGGGCGTCGCACCGGAGCGCTGTATCCCCGTATTCATGTACGCCTCATTGTCGTAGACGATCATCATAATGTCCTCGTTGCGCTCCGCGGCTCCAGAGGCTGACATGAAGCCCATGTCGCCGAAGCTGCCGTCCCCGCTGATCAGGACAACGTTGACATCCTTCTTGCCCATCATGTTCAGTCCGCGTTTGACTCCCGAAGCGGTTGCCGCTCCAGCGGGAAGGTTGCCTGCCGAGCCTCCCATGCCTTCCGGAATTGTGTGGGAGAGGTGGTCTGCCAGTGTTCCGGACCAGCCCCCGCATCCGCATGTGCTCACCAATACGGTGTTTCTTCCGAGCGTCTCCGTGATGGTTCTCCAGCAGAGCGTCATTCCACATCCTTGGCATGCGCCAGTTCCCGGCAGGACGGTCTTCGCCTTGTCTGCCTCTGACATCGGGGGTATCTCGGTCTTCTCGATGACGCTGATCTTCGGGTACCATATCGGCTCTTGAGGAGCCTTCTCCTTGGCTATCACATCGAATCCCATGTTTGCCAGCTCGATGAAGTCGTCGATGCCGATCTCGACTCCACAGATACCTGAGACAACGTCAAGCACTAGTGGCCTCTTCTTCACGTCCAGCAGAGCCGCCTTGACATCGTAACCGAGTGGCGAGGCGGCTCCTCCCCAAGAGCTGTGCCTCGAAACAACGACGAGAGCTTTCGTGCCTTCAGCTATACGCCTGAGCTCTTCGGCGGGGAACGGACGGTACGTCCTCAGCTTGACCAGCCCGACCCTCTTTCCTTCCTCCCGCATCCGGTCCACGGCCTCTCTGGCGTTACCAACGAAGCTTCCCATCGCCACGAGAACGACCTCAGCATCTTCCAGTCTATACTCCTCGATGAGGCCGTTGCCATATCGGCGGCCGAACTTCCTGTAGAACTCCTCATTGACTTCCTTGATGACATCCAACGCCCGCCGCTGAGCCTCATCAACAGTATACGACATCGCCATCATCTTCTCCGGGCTGCCGAAGACGTCTATGGACATGGGGTTGTCAGGATCCAGTATGCCGATGGGTTTGAAGGGCGGGAGGAACTCGTCCACGTCCTTCTGGTCAGGGACGTCCACGATGTCCGTCGTGTAGGAGAGATAGTATCCCTCTCCACAGAGCATCGTCGGCAGCATGACCCGGTGATCTTCACCAATCCTGTAGCCTTGGATCACAGTGTCGAGAAGCTCCTGAGCTGTCTCACAGTAGAACTGGATCCACCCCCAGTCTCTGGCCGTCATGGAGTCTGAATGATCTGCCTGCAGGTCTCCGGGCACACCCAGCGGCCTATTGATGTCTGCGAGCTGGATGTTGCCGAGGCGGAGCCCGGCGACGGAGACGATTCCCTGAAAACCATAAGCAAAGCCTGCGGAGCAGGTTGAAGTGAAGACCCTAGCGCCTGTCTCTGCGGCGCCTATGGCTTCTCCCAGCATGCTGTGCTCTCCTTCAGACTCGATGTACTCGGCATTCAGCTCGCCGTCGGCCACGAAGTTGGATAGGTATTCGATGAGCGTCGTCTGCGGCGTGATTGGAT
>CAYWPD010000079.1:0-3503 GCA_964460055.1 uncultured Candidatus Bathyarchaeia archaeon | reverse complement strand
AGCTAGACGCGGCACTGGGATACGTACTCGCCGAGGACATACGATCCGAAATCGATGTCCCAGGATTCGACCGCTCAACAGTCGATGGATATGCCGTCAGATCTCAAGACCTGATAGGAGCCAGCGAAACATCCCCGAAGAAGCTCCCCCTAGTTGGAAGCATCGACGTCGGCTACCAACCTCTCAAACCACTCAACGCGGACGAATGTGTCGCAATACCCACAGGGGGAGCACTCCCCCAAGGAGCAGACTCCGTCGCAATGAAGGAGTACACGCACGTCGAGGAAGAACTCGTCACATTCTACCGAGCCGTCGGCCTCGGAGAAAACACGATGAAGAAAGGCGCAGACATAACAAGAGGAGAGATGGTCTGCACCAAACAAACGGTTCTGACCTCGCGCGAGATCGGGCTCTTGGCAGCCCTCGGATTGGACAAGGTCAAGCTATTCAGGAAACCGATCGTCGCACTCATCTCAACTGGAAACGAGATCCAGAACATAGGAGAGATACACGACGAATACAGGATCTATGACATCAACTCCCACGCACTATCAGCCCTACTAAGAGAACTGGGAGCCGAACCCCTACCACTAGGAATAGCCAGAGACAACTACGAAACCATACGCCACAAGATCATCTGCGGCCTCGAACTCGCCGACCTCATCCTGACAACTGGATCCACATCAGTAGGAAGCGAGGACCTCGTCCCCGACATACTGAAGTCGTTAGGACCCCAGGGACTCATCTTCTCCGGCATCGCAATCAGACCCGGCAAACCAACAACCTTCGGAATTCCCAACGGCAAACCCCTATTCGCACTGCCCGGCCATCCAACATCAGCAGTCATCGCCTTCCATCTACTCGTTAGGCCGCTCTTAGCGAAGCTCTCCGGAAAGAGGACTGAAGAGCCAAGAACCTATGAAGCGCAGCTGGAGCAGCGAGCCTTCCCAGCGAAAGGAAGACAGACCTTCATACCTGTCACTCTGCGACAGGAAAAGAATGAGCTGATCGCACACCCCATCTCAGGGGAATCAGGCGCAATCTCCTCCTATGCAAAGGCTGACGGCTTCTTCGAGATTCCCTCAGACATCCAACAGGTGCTCGAAGGCTCAAAAGTCAGAGTGCACATCTTCAGGTGAAGTACGCAGCCGAGCATCTGGCTATCTGAACTCACTTCTCTTCGAAGCCAGCAGGAAAGGCGTTACGAGCACCACAATTGCGCAGAGTGCAAGCACCACCGACACTATTGCAGCCGTCGCAACTTCCCCGAGCACTAGGATAGAACCCAGCGTGTACAGGCTGAAGACGAGGCCCGGCGGAACCAAAGCTATCGAAAGCCAGTACCCGAGACGCCTCTTCAAGAAGACGCCAATCCCCGCAGCGAGCATGAGCGCTCCGATTACTACGGCGTGAAGAGGGATTGGGCTCGCCAAAACAGAGAGAGCAACAAGAGCTAGGCCGATGGCGCCATAGATCCCAACCCACCAAGTCAACCGATCAAATCCCTTGATCTCACTCATCGAAGTTCACGTGGCCGTCTTCTCCGCTTGAGCTCCCTGAATATAAATGGATTCGCATCATCCAAATCTCTTAAATCGACACAACCATCGAAGACTGGTCACCAGCCGGTGGATATGATGGAGAGAATCACAGCATCTGAGAAGGTCATCCCTATGCAGCTCAGAGGAGGGATGACCGTCAACGAACTCGTCAACGAGATGAGAGGATCAGGATCATTCGGCGCCGGAAGGCTCGCCCATGCAGTGGAAATCTATGAAAAGATGATCAGAAATGGGGCGACGATCTTCTTTGGACTCGCTGGTGCAATGGTTCCCGCAGGGATGAAGAAGATAGTGATTGATCTCATGAAGAAGAAGATGATCGACGTCCTCGTATCGACCGGAGCAAACATGGTTCACGACGCGCTCGAAGGGCTAGGAGGCTCACATACGAAGGGGTCGGCGCACGCTGACGACGCAGAGCTGCACCAGAAGTCCATCGACAGGATCTACGATATCTTCGTCTCCGAGGAAACCTTCGTCTCAAAGTTCGACAAACCCATACTGGACATCTACAGAGACATCGCCTTCCGCCACGAAGGGAAGACTATATCGATAAAGGAACTCATGTGGGAGATCGGAGAGCGCATACCGAATAGAGACTCGATACTCCGCACCGCGTATGAACTGAAGCTACCAATCTATGTACCCGCCATCCAAGACTCATGCTACGGGCTATCAATGTGGGAGTACCTCTTCAAACTCGGAGAAGAACAGATAATCGTAGACACATTTGCGGACATGCGCGATCTATTCCAAACATACGACAAAGCCAACCAGAGAGGAGCATTCATAGTTGGAGGAGGAGTGCCGAAGAACTACATCTTCCAAGTCGCATTCAAACACGGACACCCATACGACTACGTCATACAGATAACGATGGACAGACCAGAACCCGGCGGCCTCTCAGGAGCTACGCTCGAAGAAGCCATCTCTTGGGGCAAGATCGGCGAACAAGCCAACCGAGTTCAAGTAATAAGCGACGCGACGATCTGCCTCCCACTCATAGTGGCAGCGATCTTGGAGCGACTCAACAGATGAGCAGCCTCAGAGGCAGGTTCAAACAGGCACTAGACACCTTCTCGGGCTATCCCTCCAAACCTCTCGAAGAATCGGCGTCTGTCATCTTTGGCGTCCCTTTAGACGTCACGCACACATGGATGAGTGGAACAAGGCACGGACCGGAAGTGATACGGTACACATCGAAGAACATCGAATCCTACAGCCTAGCAGCAGAAGCAGACATCGAGGACGCAAAGATCCACGACCTCGGCGACCTCAAACTCTCAAAAACCCTTCAAAAGACGCTCCAGTCGATTCGCGCAGCAACTTCCGAGATCAGATCACTGAAGAAGATACCGTTCATTCTCGGCGGTGAACACACCATAACCTTGGGCGCGATCCCACTGCAAATAGATGGACTCGCGATCCTGCAGTTCGACGCGCATATGGATCTCCGAGACAGATATGAAGGGAGAAAGGTCTCTCACACGACCTTCATGAGGCGGATCGCAGAGAGCATAGACCCCCATAATATCATGCAGATTGGCGTCAGAGCGATCTCCAAGGAAGAGCGCCGGTTCGCCGAAAAAGCTGGAATCCTCTATATAATGGCTTCAGAGCTTTTCTGCAACAGCACAGAATCGATTGCAGACTGTCTCAGCGAGAGATTGGACGGTTGTAGATCCACCTACCTCACCATAGACATCGACGTTCTAGATCCGGCGTTCGCTCCAGCGGTGGGAAACCCCGAACCCGCCGGAATTATGCCGCCACAACTGATCGATCTGATCCGCAAGCTCATCGACAGACGTCTCGTCGGGGTTGATCTAGTCGAAGTCTCGGCGAGAGAGACGTTCAGAGACGAACCCTACTTCGACGCAGATGCCATCAGAACTGGTGCGCTAGCGTCCAGAATCCTCTTCGAAACCATCTTCGCTTTCG
>CAYWPD010000078.1:0-3614 GCA_964460055.1 uncultured Candidatus Bathyarchaeia archaeon | reverse complement strand
TATCCGTCAGCCTACAGGTCTTCCAGCAGGGTTGTGAATGTGTCGTGGTGCTCTTCCTCTTGCTCAAGAATCTCCCTGAAGATCCTGTTTGTCGTCTCGTCCCCTTCCTTCCTAGCAACCTCGACTATCTGCTTGTATAGTTTGATCGCTCCTTCCTCGTCCTTCACGTCCCTCTCAATCATCTCCTTGAGGGTCTTCCCGACAAAGATCGGTTCCGGCTTCGTCGTCGGAATCTCTCCAAGATAGAAGAGCCTCTCCGCAATCTTCTCCGCGTGCTTCATCTCAGCTATCGCGATGCTCTTCAGCTCATCCTGCACCGCGAACCCCTTCACTCCGCTCCACTGGACATGCTGCCACATGTACTGTATCGAGACCTGCAGTTCCCTCGCTATCCCCTTGTTCAGTAGGTTCAACAGTTCCTTCGAGGCCATATACTCACGCCAACGTGATAGTCTGTCGACTTAGCTTTAAAGAATTCTTCTCAAGCTTTCAACAGAGTTCCAGAGAGAAGCCTCGAGAGAGATCGTTGGACAGTCACGAAAGACTGCCCAAGTTCTAGGCTGGAGGGATCTGCTTGAAGGCCCAATCGATGTCTACCCCCTCCTTCTTCAATCGATACCAGCGCGCACCGAAGTAGAGAACCGCTGCACCCACAAGCACTGAGGCCATGAACCCCATGGAGAGAGGCGTGACGGGTCCACCGATCTCTGGATAGGCGAGGGTCAGAAGAATCAAGAGAGCAACGAATCCGAATCCGTGAACAAGGCCGGTCAGAGTGACCCATGGAACGCCGAGGATCTTCCTCCTCACATAGGAGGGCGCCAGCTCGAAGACATCCTTCCTTCTGAAGGGGAGCAGAGCGGCGGCGAAGCCGGTCCATATGTAGCACATTAGAATCATCACTGAGATGTTCATGAGAACTCCGACAACGTCGGTGAATGCGGCTATCATCAGAGCTACCTCGGCGAGCAACCCCATGAGAATCAAGGCCGGAATCGGTGTCCCCCTCCTGCTATGGACCGACGCAAGACTCCTCGGGATGATGCCGTCGAAAGCCCAGGCAAAGATCACCCGGCTACCCATCACATTCATGTTTGGCAGCCAAGACAGAGTCCAGAAGAAGACGCCGAAGCCAACGATGAAGCTCACCAAGGGAGAACCAGTCAGTATCCCGAGCAGGTAGCCCAACGTAGGCTCAAAGGGAAGCAGATACGCATCACCCCCAACCTTCGACAGATAAACCAGAGCCGACGTGAAGTCGGAAGGAACGACCCTGAAGTAGAGCAGCGAGTTCAGAACGCAGACAACTATCGCCAGGACAGTGGACCACCAAATCGCTGTCGGCAGGTTCTTGCCACCCTCCCGAACCTCACCTCCCACAAATACAACCCACGTCGAAGTCAGGAACATGACCATGTACACGACTGCCATACCTGTGGCCGCCCAACTGAAGGCAGGGCTGCTCCACCCATACGCTGAAGCCTCCGCCAAGACGCCTTCATACGTGATGCTGTAGGCGGACGCGTATGAGTTGAAAGCAGCCACGAACGATGAGTTGGAATATGGAATACAGGCTCCAAGAGCTACAATCATGCTCAGAACGCAGGCATAGTAGATTATCCTCAGAACCCTAAGCCAGATCGTCGTACCCAGAATCGGAACAAGTGTGAAAAAGGCAATGATTCCAGATCCGACCGCAACGACGGCCCACGGACCTGCCAAAGCCTCTGCGAACGCGTTCACGGCCGCATTTCCCGGGAAGGACATCGCCAGCGCAGGCGCCAGATACCACCCAACTGCAAAACCGGAGAGAACCCCGATCTCGACAGTAACGGTGACCCAGAACATGGCTCCAGCAAAGACCCCGAAGAGAGGGTGGAGTATCCTTCCATTGAAGACGTAGTCCCCACCCGAACGCGGCATAACCGAGGAGAGTGCCACGTAGTTCGCAGCGTAGGCAAGCGCAATAGGTGTGATGAGGAGGAACGCAACCGTCACATCGGCCCCCGGATAGAGGGAGGGAACGACGAGGAGCACAGCCGAGAGCGCGGCTGTCGGAGCCAACCCCAGCAGATTGATGATGAAGGCATCATGAGCGGAGATGCTCTTGGTCAGCCCTGTCGCTTTTCTATAGAAGACCTTCTCGGAAGCCTCGGCCACACTTAAACCTCCACGAAGTAACTTCAAAGCCGCGCGTCCGCGTACGGCTCCTTGATCTGTGTTGAGCGCTGTTTGGTCTCCGAACTTCTGGGCAGCGTGATGACCACGTTCATCCTCTCCATCAGCTTCTCCATCATCATTCTCTCATGCCTTGAGATACCTGATCCATGATCTCCGGAGAGCTTCTCCCCAAAGTAACCAGTGGCCACGAAAGTATCTGTGATGAAGAAGATGTCCTCAAGCTTGGAGAAACCGCCGACTTGGAAATACAGAGAGATGTCGTTGACGAACAGTATCTTGGTTGGACTCCGCTGGAACTCCTCGAGGGCCTGGTCGATACTCCTCCTGTTATGCATCGCCAGCTCCGTAGCCTCTCCCGCCGATCTGGCCATAAGCCTGGGAGCGTAGATCTTCTCCAAAGGTATCCTCCTGACTCGCCTGACAGCGTCCGTAAGAGACTCCAGAGGTAAACCAACCGAGATACCCGAAGGTTTGACGGAAGGTGCACAGTCCAAGACGCTGATCCTGCCTGAAAAACCCAGACTCACGGCCTCGTCTAGTAGCTGCGCCATAAGCTTGGTCTTGCCAGTTCCTACGTCGCCGACAACTAAGGATCTCTTCCCTACCAGCTCACTAAACGAGTAGCCGCTTCTCGATGCCAGCTCTCCTCAGCCCCTTCACAAGAGCAAAACCGATCACAGATCCTGGGACGCAGCTGAATGCCCAGTAGATGATGAAGAGGAGCACCTGATTCTCAACGCCGAAGATAGGAAGCATCGCCCTCGGAAAGAACTGCACAATCAACGTAGCGCTTACTATGGCTCCAAGAGACGTCCCTATGGGCTCAGTAAATGCGGCAATATCCGTCTTCCTCAGATACCAGTAGACCAAGCCGACCACAAGTCCCCCGGGTATGCCACCTGGATAGGCGAAGATCGTTCCCGTACCCAGTCCAATCCGAATCGTTCCAACAATGACCGCCGTCAGCACGGCACTCCAAGGCCCAAGCAGTATCCCGGTGACCACGTTCAGTGCATGCTGAAAGGGGAAGGCCTTCGTCGGGCCCATCGGTATGTTGATCGGAGAAGCCGCAACACCCAGCGCCGCAAGCACAATTATCGCAGCGATCTTCCGCGTCGATACCATTTCGGATCAGGGCATAAGAAGGTTATACAAGGACCATATAAAACATTGGGCGCACGCTCGAACTCACCCTCATACCGCATACAAGGGAGGTATACGAAGAAGTCCCCTGCACGCTGAGAACCTCACAAATTCCAAGCGCAGATTCAACCCATCTCATTGTTCATTGTTTTCGAAAGTATACGTAGACAAAGGACAGAACGACCTAATGGATTGATTCATAGCTGTCAGCCGCTCGCGGTTTAACGGGGTGGCTTGCGCATCAGTAGACATTCTTGAAGTAGGGGTACCCCTACTAAGTAGGGATGGGG
>CAYWPD010000077.1:0-3785 GCA_964460055.1 uncultured Candidatus Bathyarchaeia archaeon | reverse complement strand
GAACGATCACAAACAACATCGCCTACCCGATGACACGAGCACTCTATGGAAAGAGAGTAAGACAGCCGATAGGTGGCGACTTTGGAATCTCACGGAGGCTGATTAGGACCCTCTTAAACAGCCAACTTGTCTCGAATGAATACACGCCGAGGTTCGGAATCGACATATTCATTACACATACGACACTCTCCGAAGGACTCGAAGTCGTCGAAGCTGTATTGGGATCCAAGATTCATGACGCAAAGAACCCTTCGGCGCAACTCGGATCCATGTTTGGACAAGTCACAGGGTCTATGTTCTATTGTATGACCGAATACGAAACCGCATGGAGACAGATACGGAGAAGCAAACCCGTCCCTCGGGTCAAGATTGAGTTTGACTTTCCTAAGCCAGAGCCGGTGCCAGCCGACTTGGAAAACTCTCTAAGAGCTCACAAAAACGGACTCTCGAAATACGGTGCGTTGCTGAAGCATGTTTTGCCCGGCGACCTCTGGCGGCCACTTGCGGAACAACCGGATCGAGTCGAAGACGTTAGCTTCCCAACAGATCTCTGGGCTAGAATCGTCTACACCTTTGCTGCGGCCTTCAAGAAAACGCAAGGTGCGATCGAGAGGAAGGAACTGCTGGGCGCTTTGGAAGCATGCTGGATCGGAAAAGTTGCGAGCTTCGTAAGAGAGACCCTCGAATCGAGCGACCTCGAGGCCGAGAAGAAGGTTATCGAAGAGTCGGCAATATTCGAGGATGAGAAACCCTACCTCTTGGGAATATACTGATGACAATGGACTTCTCCGCAAATAGACAGTGGCCTAGCGCGCGCTATGGAAGCCTTCCGCTCAGTCTCGTCGTGTTTTTCCGCGCGCGCTCTTCCTGACCGTGGTCTCGAAATATTGATCAAGACACTCCATGACATCTCTTTGTGTGAGTACCATTCAGATTCTCTCTTTTCACAATTCTCTTTCTTGATAGGCTCTCAGCCTTCACCGCTCACGCCCCAACTGCCTCGATGTACGCAGATTTCTCGAACTAAGTGGCAAATGGATTTTCCTAGGAAAAAGCCAAGTCGAGGATGCATCCTCAGGAGAGCACTTAGAAGAGGCGAATCTCGTGACTCCAGAGAAGAAGACCGCCTCCCAGATCTTCTTCAGTCGCAGTCGTAGTGGGTGAATCGCTCTACTTATGTGCCAAAGCCGGCCGTCGTGACACATTACCCCTGGGCATCTCTATACGCGAGTCGAACTCTCGGAGGTCATCCCATATAGCCACAGGTGCGGTTGTCTTTGCGCTAGTAAAAGCCAAAGAAGTCTAGCAAGATGAACACAGCGAACACTGCTAAAACAATCAGATACCAGTACCTCAGCTTGAATTTTCTCTTCTTCTCTTCAGGCTCTGGTAGTCCCATCGCTTCGCCTCCTCCTTCTGCGTTCCTTCAATCCATTCGTTGAGAAAATCGCCTAGAATGATTTGCCGCAGCTCTCACACACTTTTATTTTGCCCTTCAGATCCGCCCTCCAACGCTCGGTAGTCCGAACCTTTTCACTACGGCAGAATGGGCATTTATCTGCCATCTTTTCTCCCCGTGGCGATTAGTATCGCCATCCAGTATATAACTATTGCCAAGGTGCTATATCATTTGTCTTGCGTAATCCTCATAAGCCGAGAGGCTGACTTTACGCTTTGGAAGGGTGTTCACTTGACACTGGGTGTGATGCGGGTGGCTGGCGAGAAGGCTCAAAGGGTGGCTGATGCGCTGACCTCGACAACCTTCAAGATGCTGCAACTGCTTTCGAAGGAGCGGCTGTCCGTCTCAGCGATCGCAGAGAGACTGGATCTTAGCCAGGCTTACGTAAGTGAACAGGTACAACTCCTGCATGAGCTGGGAATGATCAAGGTGAACTACGAGACGGGCAAGAGGGGGATTAGCAAGATGTGCGAGCTGGCAGTCAAAGAGATCACCATACTGATCAAGCCTGAACCCTAGAGCATACACAGAGAAGCCGCTTCTATGCCCTGTAGACGATCGTTCCTATCGGGCTCTCGCACGGACTCTGGGCTCGATGAGTGTCCAGAGCCATTCTACGAACTCTCTCAGATTCTTCGTCTGGATGTAGACATCTCCAGGACCTGTTACGTGAGTTACTAGCCCCTCTCCACCCAGCAGGGTCTCCTTCAGGCCGCCGAACTTTGCGACCCTGTAGCTGCACGTGTCGCTGAAGGCCACCAGATGGAAGTTGTCGACGATCATCGTCTGTCCATGGCCCAAAGTGTGCCTATCTATCGCTCCAAAAGTGTTTATGAACAGGGTTCCATCGCCTTTGGCCCTTATCATGAAGAGACCCTGGCCGAAGAGACCCTTCGTGAACCCCTCCCATGTCACGTCCAGATCGATATTCTCCGTCGAAGCTATGTAGGCAGCCTTCTGCAGGATATAGCCCTGATCCTGCCTAACATCGAGCGTCTCTATGTCGCCTGTCGGCGCGGAGACGAAGGCCACCTCTCCGGGACCCAGCGAAGCCACGTAGTCGTTCACCCAGAAAGATTGGCGACCGAGAATTGCCAGACCCAAGCTACCTAGAAGGCTCTGCTCCCTTTTTCTCGTGTGCACCTCTATGCTTGGCTCCATGTAGGTCATCGAGCCTGCTTCAGCCACCATTTTCTCGCCTCGTTCAAGGTTGACAACGAGCATTGAGTAGGACGGCTTGTACTTTATCTCATACTTCAATTCAGATTCGCCTTGCAGGGTTCCTCTATGGCTGTAACTTAAACACTTCGTAAGTGAATATTTGGTATCTCGCGAAGCCCAAAGGGACAAGGCCTTACTCTATGACGAACACCTGATGAATTGGACCACGACCGAGGGGACGCCTCACACTTCAAAGACACACATTTCGAGTGCCAGATCTGCTGGTAACATACTTCCTATCCCACTTCTCAATAGAAGAAGGCGCTCACAATACATCGTCACGTGGCATCTCTTACAGGTGAGCATGGGCGGACGAGAACTCTGGCTTTGTCCGTAATAGATGTGAGGCTAACCCTGCGGGTCGGAGGAATAGTCGCGACGCTCTTTCCAGTCGCGATTTAGGTTGCCACAGGGTTTGGCATACATAGAACCCTGCTCTACGCCGAAGAGCCAAAGCTCTCAATGTCAGCAGTCTCATTCAAAAGCACAGACGCTTCTACGCCTTGACCACCTAAAGACGAGCGGACGAGACTCTAAAGAGAAGACAGGACCACGCGTTTCAGCAGCATATACGCATCTTTCGGTTCGTCTGTTCGCGAGATCATTTTCTCGAATGGGCAAACGTCAGTTCCGTCTCTGTTTGTAATGAAATCCACTGTCTCAGAAGATAAGAAATCGATCGCATGCTTCTCCAAAATCTTCGCAGCTGCTCTACTCATTAGTCTTGAGCAGACCCTGAGAGCTTCAAGATAGACGATCAGAAGAGCCGCTGCCTTGCCCACGACCTTGTCTACGACCGTTGAATTGGACAGACGCTCCGGTTCAATTCGATCTATAGCGTCCAGTAGGGGGATTACTCCTCCCATCTTGCTGGAGTAGATCGGCTCTCCATCCTTGACTATGAAGAGGCTTAGTCCTTCATTATCGAGCCTGCTCAGGAGGGCTAGGCAAGACCGCTTCACCGGGAACCCTCTTCACCATCGGCACACGGAGTTGTCAGACTCTGTCTTGATGACGAAACCTCTTCCCATCCATATCTTTAGAAGAAACAAGAGCCAACCAACCGGGTCAGAGTCTTTGGCTGCGTATGCATTTGGAACTTCGA
>CAYWPD010000076.1:2534-3820 GCA_964460055.1 uncultured Candidatus Bathyarchaeia archaeon | reverse complement strand
ACCCCTTGGATCATTGCCAAGAGCCAGTGGACCCGCTACGGAATCCCGCCTCAAAATATAGAACACTATCATGCGCTAGATCCATGGGCCTGGCTCAGAGTCCACAAGCCGAACCCAGAAGTCCTAGGACAACTTGGATTCACCAAGTCAGAACCCTTGCTTGTCGCCAGGCCCGAAGAAGTCTACGCATCATACATGGTGAAGAGTGAACATTTTGAAGATACTCCTGTAGTCCCTATCGTTAACGAGTTTATCAAAGATCATCGCAACCTCCAAGTTGCCATCGTAGGCAGGTATCGTGAGCAGATCCTCTCACTTCGAGAAATCTTCGGCAGAAGGGTCAGCGTCCCAAGAGGCGTTATCGACACCACGAGTCTCCTGCACTATGCCACACTCTTCATTGGTGCAGGCGGGACTATGACCACGGAAGCAGCGTTACTTGGAACTCCGGTGATCTCCTGCTATCCCACCGCTCCGACCATAGTCGAAGATTTCCTTGTTGAACGAGGTTTGGTATTACGAGAGACCGATGCCCTGAAGGCTATCGATCTCGCAGCAAAGATTCTCCAGAGTCCACGGGAATTCAGAAAAAGGCAGATTGAGAGGGCGAGGAAACTCACAGCGCGGATGGAAGATCCCATAGAATTCATACACAGTCGTATTGTGAAACTCCTAAGTACTCTAGTCTAGCCGTCTATGCTCAAGACGGCTCCAGAAATACCATTCTGACAGTCTCTTCCATACGTAGAGCCATGTGAGAACAAATCCTACTCCGACGAAGACCTTCACCGAAGAGCTGATTAGGATCGGCAGGTATGAACCGAGGGGAAGATTCCGGAGTATCAGGTCAGCGACCGCCGCTACAGAGTTGATGATGAGGTTCACGACAACATAGAAACCGAGCATTAGACTGAACCAAGCAAAGAACAGCAAGCTTGAGATCTCGACTATGCGCTTGGATACGTCCAACAAGATCACCTCATGAGAATCAGTGAGGTCACCACGCTCAGGAAGGCGCTGAAGGCTGAGAGCGCTAGGAATACGGTTACGATCTCCTTCTCCTTCAATGGCCCCCTCGCCAGTATGATCCGGGTCAGTGTCACGGCAGCATTTCTGGCGCCTGTTGCCGCCAGTCTACCGTCAGACATCAGTTTTGTCGGCCTCTCCTTGAGCTCTTCATGCGCAAAGATACGGCCGACGCTGAAGAGGTTGTAGAAGGCATTCATTATCTGTGGCATAAGAGCGACGATCGTCACAACTTCCAAACGGCCAATTACCGCCATCGC
>CAYWPD010000076.1:0-2434 GCA_964460055.1 uncultured Candidatus Bathyarchaeia archaeon | reverse complement strand
ACTCCGACTATGCCACGTCTAAGCATCGTCGATGCCCAATACTTCGTGAAAACAAACGTCACAAGAAGGGAGACGGCGAAGATGACTACGTAGTCCCACATATCCCTTCACTAGCTTTCTTCAGGACTGTCGCCTCTGTTGCATGGCTCCACGCCATTCCTAACCTGCCCGTTCAGGCTTCACTTTCACTAGCGGTTGTTCCCGCGACTCTCCGCAAGATGGACCTTGCCGCGGCTGCATACTCCTCAGCCATTCTCTTCGCCTCTTCGGCCGTCTTTGCCTCGGCGAAGATCCTGTATAAGGGTTCGGTTCCACTCGGTCTGATGAGGACCCATGCATCCTCGCTCTCCCAGACTTTGAGACCGTCGATGAGTTCAATTTTCGGAGCTTTTGCGGAAGATATCAGATCGCTCAGAACACTCTCCTTCAGCGGATCTGGACAATCGACTCTGGTCTTGTAGCTGTAGTATTTCGGGATCTCGTCCACAAGCTCTGAGAGCTTCTTTCTCCTCTCGCACATTACTTGCCACATGAGTGCTGCGGCCATGGCTCCATCCCTTACAGGCTGATGCGGCCCGTAGAAGACTCCGCCGTTCTCTTCTCCTCCAAGCTGAGCATCGACTTCAAGCATCTTCCTAGAGACTATCACCGATCCAACTTTTGTCCAGACCAACTCCACACCAAGATCATCGGCCAACTTGCTGAAGATCAGTGATGAACTGACCGGAGTCACAATCCTCTTTGCAGCTCCTGTTTCACACAGATACTTCATTAGTACCGCGATGGTCTTGTCCCCCCACTGGACGGCACCTCTCTCATCCACGAAGATGGTCCTGTCCGCGTCTCCATCATGTGCAATGCCAAGATCCAGATTCAGCGCCTTGACGGCCTTGGACAGTGCTACGAGATTTTCCGGCGAGGGCTCGGGCAACCTTCCGGAGAAGAAACCGTTGACATCGGAGTTGATCGTCTTCACCTCGCATCCGAGCTCGCGCATAAGATATGGAGTTACGAGTGAACCTACTCCATTCCCTGGATCGATCATCACGCGGAGCCTAGCTTTGGATACGTCTGTTCGCACCTGTTTCTTGATCGCCTCTTTGTATTCGCCAAGGATCTCGGTATGAGGCGTTAAGGCTCCGATCTCCCTCCAAGGTGCCACAATGAACTCGCGTCGTTCGTAGATTTGCTCGATGAGTTCTTCTTTGGCTCTCTCGATCTCCACGCCATCTGAGTCGATTACTTTGATTCCGTTGAATTCAGGAGGATTGTGGCTGGCGGTTATCATGACCCCGCCCTTGGGGCCTTCCCTCTTCACCGTGTACTGGACGGCTGGTGTTGGCCCCAGTCCGAGGTCGATGGCGTCACACCCTGTAGAAACGAGCGCGGATGACACGGCGTTGTGGAGCATATGACTGCTCGTCCGGCCGTCCATTCCGAGGTAAACTCTTCCGCCCTTAAAGATCGCGCCTATGCTGAGGCCAATCTCCATCGCCATGCTCGGATTCATGTCAACGTTCGCGAGGCCGCGAATGCCGTTTGTGCCAAAGAGGCGCCGCGTCAATAGATCACCTCTAGAGATTTGAGTCGGCTAAATGGTTAAACGATTTGCGCTCTCGCATCCTCAGTGGCGCCCTTGCATCAGAGAGCTTGGGGGCGGAAGGGTCTACATTACAACTCTTGGTTCAAGGATGCTGGTTTCAACTTCCTTGCTGGGGCAGACCATCGTGGACTTCGTCACAGTCAGGTTGTCGCGGATCTCCGCGTGATCTCCGATTATCGTCTGTTCCTCAATCTTCACCCATTTCCCTATTATCGCGCCTTCACCGATAATCGCGCTCCTTAAAGAGCTGAAGTTGTCAATGAGAGCGTCCGCGAAGATTGTACTAGACTCTATCCTCGCCCCCTCGCCGATTTCCACATCATCTCCCACAGCAGCATATGGGCCGACATGGGAGTCCCTGCCTATCCGTACCCTAGAGCCGATGATCGCCGGAGGCTCAATCTTGACACTGCCATCGATCTCTACGTCGTCTCCAACCTTCTCGCCAATTCTCTCCAGCAAAGCGCAGTTGGCCTTCAGGTAATCCACAGGTTTGCCTATGTCGATCCAGAGCCCCGTCGATTTGAAGCCGAACAGCGACCCTTCGTCAGCCAGACGCGGAAAGACTTCCTTCTCGATCATTACGCGCCGATTCTGAATTGGGATTCTTTCCAACACTGTCGGATCTACCACGTAGGCTCCCGCATTGATCATGTTGCTTGGCGCCTCCTCGGGCTTCGGCTTCTCGACAAACCGAAGAATCCTGTTATCCTCATCGATCTCGACGACACCATAGCGGCTCGCATCTTCAACCTCATGCAACAGAATAGTGGCCAACGCACGGGTCCTGCGATGGTTCTCCAGCATGGCTGAGTATTCGATCTCTGCGAT
>CAYWPD010000075.1:0-3837 GCA_964460055.1 uncultured Candidatus Bathyarchaeia archaeon | reverse complement strand
TGACTCCTCTGGCTTCGGCGCAGGGCCGCACCTTGCAGATCTTAGTACACCATCCAGAGATCTTGTCAGACATGCATCCCGCACAGTCGACGTCTTCCGGTCTGAACTCGATGTTGTGCGCCTTCGTCCATCTCTCGGCAATCCCCTTCTTACGTTCAAGGTCTTTCAGCTGGGTCGCGATGAATGCGTCACATTCGGCGCAGTCCAACCCGCAGTAAGCGATCATTTCCGACATTGTTCTCAACCTGCCTTCCTGGGATTACACTGATCGCCTGATTAACGCCATCTGAAGTGATATATCTACCGCAGGCGCACGACCGCGCAAGCCCCAGCTTCCCACATCCGCACGGAGAACGAATATCTGCTGGGCGTCCATATGCATTGCAAAAGTGAGTGAGCGCGCATGCGACCATAGCTGGAAGTGCTAACAGTATGAGCTCATTAATTGAACCAGTTCTTCTAAGTCTTGCCGCCGGGATGGCGACAGGGATCGGCGGAATAATGGTCCTCATGCTCAGAAGAGTCGGCGACAGAATGATGAGCTTCTCCATGGGACTCGCCTCCGGCGTCATGCTTCTCGTCGCATTCAACAACCTCTTCCTCGAAGCTGCAAAACTGCTCACGCACATTGAGTTGATGATCATGTTCTCGCTGGGCGCTCTAACCATGATCGGACTCGACCTGGCCGTCCCCCACATTGAACTGGCGAGCGGGACCAAAGATAGCAGGAATGCAAGAATGCTCAGAACCGGAGGTCTCATCGCCATAGGTATAACACTGCACAACTTTCCAGAGGGATTTGCCGTAGCCTCAGGCTACACGTACATGCCCGGACTGGGTTTGATAATTGCCGTCGCCATAATGCTTCACAACATACCCGAGGGCGTCGCAACGGCCATTCCTCTCGCAGCTGCAGGAATGAAACCCTTCAAGATAGCAGGCATAACGTTTCTGTCGGGGTTAGCTGAGCCTATTGCAGCCCTGGTTGGGGCTGTTGCACTCTCTCTTGTCGGAACAAGGACATTGGTGGGTTTTTCACTTGTCTTTGCGGCCGGGGTGATGACCTATATCACCGCAGACGAATTGATCCCAGTGGCGCATGAGTATGGGTATAAACACACCGTCTCTGTCAGTCTCTTACTCGGGATAATACTTGCTCTGGTGGTCGACGTTATTCTAAGCTAGGATACGCGCGCAGCTGTGATCCGTGCCCATTCTGCAGAGGGCATCACACGCATAGGTGATTGAGAGCGCGGGGGGTCTCATCTTTTTTGAATTGCATTTTAAATTGTTCATAGGGGAAGAAAATGAAAGAAAGAGTCAGCCCGTGGAAGATATTCATGGATGAAAAACCTGAGGTTGTGAGAGCCTACCAAGAAATGATGAAACATGTCAATAAGAATGGCGTTCTCGACAAAAAGACGATGGCGCTGATCTATGTTGGGATATACTCTACTATACGAGAAGCTGGTGCCTTGAGCCATTTCGTCAGTGAGGCGTTCGAGGCTGGGGCTACGAAGGAGGAGGTGGAGGCAGCTGCCTTGCTGGCTTTCTCTACGGGGGTTTCCTCCGCGGAGCTAAGCGTACCCATAATCCTCGAAATTGTCGAGAAGACTCAGCACAGATATAGTACTCATTGAACAATCTCTGTTAGCAAGAGTTTTGGCTGGACACGAATATCGGTTGGAAGAGGCGAAATGAATGGTGCGATACAAGATCGTCGCCACAGTCAGGAGTCTGATAGGTAAGTGTCCCAACGGAAACACGGTGGGAGACAAAATAGAGGTCGCGCGTGGGCAGGTAACTGGAGTCAAATGTCCTGACGCGTTCAATTCTATATGTCCAACGATTTTCGCGATGAGGTATGGCGCAGAGCTTCCGTGGCTGAGGGATAAGAACGTCGCATTACAGCAATGTCCAGACCCGGAGCATTGCGTAACTTTCGAGATCAGAAGAGATAGAGAGGAGTAACTCACTAGATTGAACACGCGCTAGAAGGTTGGGACACACGAAATCTTGGCAGTGTGTGGAAACAAATGTTCTTGGGACATGATAGAGCCTAGAAAGCAATCTCGAAGGAATAGCTGAGAGCCAGAGTCGTGCTCCTGGCAAGCTCTTTGAAGCAGAGAGCGTGCAGGCAGATACACTCTCAAGCAGATGACTAGAGACGCGCGCTAACTCTCGTCCATACAAATATGCCTATCAAAAGCCAAAGAGGTCATGTTTCTTTTGAGAATCCTCATTGCGTATTATTCGAAGACAGGGAACACGCAGGCTATCTCCAACACCATGAAGGAAGCCTTGGAAGAAAGTTGTGAAGTTGATATGATGAAGATCGAGATGGTTAGAGAGTACAGCGACGTCCTGCCCCACCTCAACCCAAGAATCATCCTCGACATCATTCTGGGCAGAAAACCAAGGATAAGAGCGATCGAAGACATGAATCCATACGATCTTATCTGTGTTGGGACACCCAACTGGTACAACGGAATAGCGCCTCCAGTAGACACCTTCATAGAGGAAATGACCAACGCTGCAGGAAAGAAGGCCATCGCCTTCGTCTCATCCGGAAGGGAAGGAGAAAGATACGCCGATGATCTGAGAAGAAGGCTTGAGGAAAAGGGTCTGAAGGTGTTAAAGACACTGAGCCTAACGCTCAGAGAAATAAGCAAATCACAGCTGAGAGAAATCAAGGAATCTCTGGCCTCGGTATAGGTTAGACTGCGCGTGCCGTAGACGCGCGACGAACGTTCCAGCACTTTCCAGCTGAGGCGTGCGTGACCGCGATCCTCACCCTTCTAAAAGGAACGTCGCACGGGTAAATGATTAAGAAATACTGAACGTATCTCAACAGTCGTGACGGTGAATGAAGATTCTGGATGATATTCGGGTTGTAGATCTGACGGATCACTGGTTCGGCCCTTGGTGCACTCTCCTCCTCGCCGAGCTTGGAGCGGAAATAATCAAGGTGGAGCCGACGTGGGGAGCGACTGGAAGGATCGGAAGGGGCTCCCTTCTAGGCGGCGTTGACCCAGTCTTCCATTACCTTAACATGAACAAGAAGAGCCTCTCCATCAACCTGAAGACGGAGAAAGGACACGCGATCTTCAAGGAGCTGGTGAAGAGATCTGATGTCGTCATCCAGAACTATCTCCCCGGCGTCATGGAGAGGCTCGGTCTCGGATACAATATCCTCAGAGAGATCAACCCAAAGATCATCTACGCGGCCTTATCCGGCTTCGGCCAGTATGGCCCCTACTCACAGAGGGCATCCTTCGACATCATAGCCGAGGCCATCAGCGGTCACACCCGACTGACGGGAGACGAGGCTGACCCCAAAGGTCCACCCCTAAACATTGCCCAGAGCTACGGAGATCTCGGCCCCGGAAGCATAGCAGCCTACTGCATAATGGCGGCTATCCGAAACAGGGATAGGGCGGGCGTCGGACAGATGCTGGATGTCGCTCAGGCCGACTGCATGGTCGCCCTGAATCCAGCCATAGTTGTCTATTCGATGACAGATCTCCTGCCGTGGGAGATCAAGGAGAAGTATCCCACAACTCACGTCAGCGGGATCGTCAGGGCGAAGGATGGGTGGGTTCAGATAGCCGGGTTCAGAGCCAAGGCGCTCGACGCCCTGAAAGAGAAGCTGAATGTAGATGAGATAACCTTGGCCACCATTAAGGAGATAGTGGGTGGCATGACTCGAGATGAGGCAGTGAAGTATTTTGTGGAGATAGGTATGCCTGTCGCCTCGATCTATCAAGTGAACGAGAGCCTCGAGGACCCACACCTCAACGCCAGGAATATGTTCTTGGAGATCGAACACAGGAAAGC
>CAYWPD010000074.1:0-3989 GCA_964460055.1 uncultured Candidatus Bathyarchaeia archaeon | reverse complement strand
GCTCCGACCTTTGCGAACTCGAGGAATGAGAAGGATTCGCCTCTCTCTTCGGCGCTCTCCAAGACTATGACGTTCGCAGCAGCTCCCAAGAGGGTGCCGTTTCCTCCCAAGGTGCTCCCGGAGGCCAGGGCAAGCCAGTGTCGTGGCTGCGCGCTAGCCGCTCTGAAGAGAGGGATGAACATGGCGACCAGTGGCACGTTCGAGACGAGCTGGCTTAGAATCGTGCTTGCGAAGTGAATCCAGAGAATGGAGACAAGGGCGTTGGTGGAGAGGAACTGGGGAATTAGGCTCGGGGTCATTAGCTCAAGGACTCCGGATTTGGAGAAGCCTTCCATGACCACGAACATGCCTGCAAAGAAGATGATGACGGTCCAGTCGATTCGTCGAACGATCTCGATTCGGCGGTTTTGGATGAAGAGGACTATGCCGCCTCCGAGAACCGCCAGAAGAGCCAACTCCAGATTCAAGATGTCTGAGAGTAGAAAGCCGACCACGGTGAGCGTGACGATGGCCACCGACCTCTCCAGAAGCGCTTGATCGCGAATGGCCTGCTTGGGGATTATCGAGCGTGTGTCGAACTCTTCGAATGCATGAAGTTGTTTGCTGAAGAATGTCTTGAGTAGATAGTATTGAACAACGGTCGAGAAGACGACCGGAACAAGCATGTTCAAGATGAACCACCCTGTCCCGATTCCGGAGACGACCTTAATCAGAACATTTTGAGGGTTTCCGATCGGCGTTAGTGCGCTTCCTATGTTTGAGGAGAATGCGACGCTGAGTAGATACGGAGTCGACCTTACCTTGGCGGTGCGGCATGCGCTGATGACGATCGGCGTCATCACGAGTACGACTGCATCGTTCACTAGGAATGCTGACATGACGGTGACGGACAATATGACGGCGAGCAGAAGCCTCTCAGACGTCTTGGCCATGCGGAGAAGAGACAGCGCGGCGAACTGAAGAGCGCCTGATTGGTCTAGGGCTACTACAAGACAGAACATTCCGAAGAGGAAGACGATCACCTGAAGGTTGATCGCGGAGGTTGCCTGATTGACGGTCAGAACTCTGAGCAGGACCATCAAGACTGCGCCGAGAAGCATGCTCATCCATGGCTCAACATTTAGTTTGAAGAACTTCCTGCCGACGATCAGGAAGTATGTGAATATGAATACCGAAAGGGCCGGGTAGTTCAACAGCGGAGGCTCACCGTCGAGATGCGGAGAAGAGATATGTGAACCTCGAATCTACTATTAAGAGATTGAGGGGCTCGGCGGTTCTCTTGAGAATACTGATCTATTCCAACGGTTCCAAGTCTTCTGAGGAAGCCGCCTTGAGAGGATTCGAGCTGGCAGGACATCTCAAGGCCGACGTGATTGTGTTGCATACGGTCAAATCGACCTCCGAGATCAGTTTGAGGGAGGCTCGCTCAGCCTTAACCCGGCTCGAAGAGCTCGGCAAGAAGATGGGTGTCAAGGTGGATGGCCGTGTAAGAGAAGGGGCGGCCAAAGATCTCATTCTGAAAGCCTCGGAGGAGAACCTCGTTGATCTGATAGTCCTCGGTGGTAGAGATGGCGCTCTGAGAACACGGGTCTTCGAGAGCCTAGTGGAGTCTGTCGTAAGGAACTCCAGATGCAGTGTCCTAGTTGTAAAGTGAGCGGTTCTGATTTTTCTCACGCTGCGCTCTGGGCATGGTTGGTTTGGTGGGAGAAAATATATGCGAGGCGTTCACCGTCAACCTTCTTGGAGGTGGTACGTTGGTCAGGGTGAGAAAGAGGGATGGGAGATTCGAGGACTTCATTGAGGCCAAGATCGTTGCTGGAGTCAAGAGGACTGGCGCAACCGCCGAAGAGGCCGCACGCGTCGTCAAGGAGGTCTCTGGAAAGGTCGCCCGCAGAACCGAGATCGCCGCGGAGGAGCTGTCAGAGATGGTAATCGCTTCGCTCAGGAAAGTCAACAAAGTTGCTGCAGATGAGTTCGTTAAATTCAGGGATACGAAGCTGAAAGGCAAGAAGAGA
The DNA here is from genome assembly GCA_964460055.1 of uncultured Candidatus Bathyarchaeia archaeon. Classification (GTDB taxonomy): domain Archaea; phylum Thermoproteota; class Bathyarchaeia; order RBG-16-48-13; family CAYWPD01; genus CAYWPD01. The sequence continues at coordinate 1,974 of CAYWPD010000074.1, read as the reverse complement.
AAGACCTAGAGTTCCTTCCTATGCGCTTTTTTCGCGCGCGCTCACGAGTGATCTCTGATTGGGTGAGGGGAAGACCGAGGAAAAATCGGGCAAGCAGGTCCTCATAGGCCTCACCGTATCCCACATGTCCCAGCACTTCTTCCAAGGGGCTTCCATCGTCTACCGGAACATGCAGGTGGACCTCGGCCTCACCTACACGCAGATTGGTTTGATGACGGGAGTGATCAACACCCTCGGCGGTTTCCTGCAGATGGTCTACAGCATCGCCGGCAGGAGATTCTCGAGGCGCATCCTCCTAGGAGGATCGAACATCCTGATGGGGTTGGGCTGCTTTGTGACTGGCGTAGCGGATCGGTTCGCCATAGTCCTAGGCGGAAGCGCGGTGTCGGGTGCGGGGCAGGCCGGGCAGCATCCCGTCAGCACCTCCATACTCGCAGAGAAGTACGACAGAAAGAGAGGGGTGGGAACAGCCCTCTCCCTGTTCTTCGGCCTCGGTTATGTGGGAAATATAATAAGTCCGATATTGCTATCCACGGTGGCTCTGCTCTACGGATGGAGGTCCTCCTACTTCCTACTGACGTTCTTGCCCGTGGGCACTGGGCTCCTCATCATCCTCAGCCTACGCGGAGAGCCTGCTGGCGACAAGGCCGTCTCAGAAGAAACTGGGAGGAACCTCATCCAAGACATCAGATCTTCCTTCAAGGTAAGGGGTGCGATCTCAATCCTCATCGCTTGGAGCATCGTAAGCGGAGGCACGGGACTGGGCGTCATGACAACTTGGGTTCCGGTTTTCCTCAGGGACCCTGTTAAGGGACTGGGGATGAGCGTCTTCTGGGCTGGCGTATTGAGCTCCGTGGCCACGATAGGCGGCGTTCTTGGCACAATCTACCTAGGAAGAGTCGCCGACCGTAGAGGATACCTGAAGACCGCCATGGGCTCCTTGGCCGTCACGACGGTGGCGATCTGCCTCCTCACCTTCTACGCCTCCTTCAACTTCCTACTTATCCCAAACCTCTTCATCCTCTCTATGACGACGTTCTCCTTGACCTCGCTGCTTCAGGCGCATCTGACGAGTGTGTCGAGTAAAGCCGAGAGGGATGTCCTCATCGGACTCTTTTGGACGACCGGATCGGGCGTGAGCTCTCTGTGGTCGACGATGCTCGGATTTCTGATAGACAGATACTCCTTCAACGCCGTGTGGCTAACGATGGCCAGCGGAGGAGCCGTAGCTGTTCTGTTTCTCTACAATGCGCTCAGAGGCATGGAAACGGAGAGAATCTAGGAACAGTCGTCATCCTATCTGTCTGATTCGCCTTACGTCTGGAAAATGGAAGCTCTCTTCTTTGCTTCCCTGTCACTTGTGATTCCGATATTTGGCCTGGTGATGACAAGAGGGAGTATTGGCGCGGCGGGCACTAAGAATTTGCTTTCATACACCACGCGGAAAGAAAAAAGGATCATTCCGTGGTTTTGCCATCGAACTCTTCTGGTTTCGCCAGCGCGTCTGCCTTCGTCTTGCGTACCGTGCCGTCTTGGTGTTCTGGCGGCGAGTATATCGTGTACAGTTTGAGCTCTGCGGTCTTTGACGTATTCACCACGTTATGTCTGGCACCGGAGGGTACTATGACGGCGTCTCCATCAGCGACCTTGTGTTTGATACCGTCTATGGAGACTATTCCCCTGCCTTTTTCGAATCTGAAGAATTGGTCGACGGCCTTGTGAACCTCTTCACCTATTTCCTCGCCGGGTTTGAGGTTCATTAGTACAAGCTGGCTGTGTTTACCTGTGTAGAGCACGCGTCTGAAATTGCTGTTGCTCAAAGTGTCCTTCTCGATATTGGACTTGAAACCCTTCATACGTAATGCCCACTTTCGGTTCGATGGCCCTTTATTTAAGAGTTCACCGCTTGGCCTTCGCTAGCACATGCGCGCGCCAAAGGCTATTTCTGAGCCTTTATCGCTTCTCCCATGCCAA
>CAYWPD010000073.1:0-4029 GCA_964460055.1 uncultured Candidatus Bathyarchaeia archaeon | reverse complement strand
GATCCCGAGATGATATTACTTGACGAGGCCTTCAGCGCGCTCGACGAGTTCACTGCCAACACGCTCAGAGCGGAGATAGTTCGTCTCTGGCGGGAGACCGGAAAGACCTTCGTTATGGTCACTCACAGCATATCTGAAGCACTTCAGCTGTCGAGCAGAATCATCGTTATGACGGCGAGGCCCGGCAGGATGAAGGAAAGCTTCGAAGTGGATATCCCCTGGCCGCGCGAGAAGCTCTCTCAGGAATTTGCCGAGAGAGAGATAAGGTTGTTTGCGTCGCTCAGGGACGAACTAACACCTTCTCAAAACATCGGAGAACTCGGCAATAGTGACGGGCTGAAGTTGCTGTACAACCAAGAGAACCGCTAACGATTTCTCTGCTGGCCGTATTCCGTGCCCATTGTATGCTCAGCCTTGTTGCCCACCGTCACGGTTCACGTCGTCTTCCCTGGTCGAAGGACCGCGTAAAGCAACGGACCGTCCGAATTCGCATTTGGTTTTCGATCTCAGACATTCTCTCCAAAGTAGACCCCTCGATACGGGGCGTCAGTCGGAGAGCTCAAGGGGAGAAAGATGAGCTGCAGGAGGCGGGCATTCTTCTCAACGGTAATTCCGTTCTTGTTGTGAACAACCAGCATTGAGATGCTCCTGCCTCGATATCCAGCATCCCACAGAGCTGTCTCGATGGATGCCCCACACCTGAGCAAGGTGGAACGCGTTCTAGCAATTGCGGTGAGATCACCGGGAAGGTTGATGATCTCGTTGAAGGTGATTTTGTAGGCGCTTGGCTTCAGTTGCAATCTACCTGACTCATCGAAGGGGAGTTCAGTGCATTCTGAAACGGTCCTACGACTGTCGTCGAAATCGATGGTTCCAAGGGTCTTAAAGGACTCGACCTTTCTCAGAGTGAGATCGATCCCGTTAGGGCCGATCTGTCGTTCCGGGTCAACCATATTTTCAACTAAGGGCGGAGAGCTTTGCATTCTTTCTCTGAGTTCTTTTCTTCCCAGTATCATATTGAGGTCACGACCACTTTCGCAATCAGTCGCGAGCAAATTGACTGGAATTCATTGATCAGTCGAATCAAAGAGTTTGTGGCTTGCTTCCAACTAGTTTTTGTATGAGAAACGGACATCACCGTACAGAGGCCGGGGTAGCGAAGCTCGGACCAACGCGCCAGCCTTGAGACAAGTTACGAGATAATGAGCTGCGGAATCAGGGGCACGTAGGATAGCTGGTGACCCTCTGGGTCTCGAGGGTTCAAATCCCTCTCCCGGCGCCAAAAGACAAATCTGAGCCTAGAACATAACGAATACGAGTGGACTGTCCTCTTGGACCTGCTCTGTTGACCTTGACGACGAATTCGGACGATGACAGACGCTCGCACCCATCAGACAATGCACAATTCAGATACATACGACTGACCTCAAGCTATATTCGCGTGGATGGATCGGGAGAACGACACGTATACGTGTAACGGACCCTTGGACGTCGAGAAGCAATGGATCTCAAAGATAGGATGGCACGCCTCAGAACCACTATCCATTAGTAGCGAACGGAAGAGGTTTCATAAACTGCGTATCGGCCATTCTACAAGAGAACCGAATGGATTGAAGATCGCCATAGTCCGCACGACTTTGCACAAGGGATCAGGGCAGGCCGTTCACATCAAAGAGATTGCACGACGCCTCATTCAGAAGGGGCATGAAGTCACAATCTTCGCCAGAGAAGTCTTCGAAGATCTTAACGCCCTGCCAATCAAGACGGTAAGCTCTTCCTTTGATCGTATTCCGTTCATTCGCCATCTTGGATTCGCTGTGAAGGCGGGTGCTCTCATCCGAGGTTATGATCTCGTGCACACACAGTATCATCCAGACATATTCGTCGGAAACTGCTTGCATTCAATCAAGAACGTTCCTCATGTGTTCACCTACCATGGATTCGCGCCGGTAGGACTGTGGGCAAACCCCGTGCAGAAATTGAAGATGATCGACCACAAAGTTGGAACTTTCCCTTCACTAAGGGTGGGCGTGGACCGGATAATATCCGTTAGCGAGTTTCTGAAGAATGAGCTCACAAGTCGTTTCATGATCCGGCCTGAGAAAATCCAAGTAATCTACAACGGAGTTGACTCAGAGAGGTTTCGTCCGGAAATCAACGGTGAGGAAATAAGGAACCGCTATGGGTTGGCTCATCGTCCAGTCGTCCTTTTCCTTGGCAGGCTGGCTCCTTACAAGGGGATACAATACTTGATCAAAGCAGCCCCTTTGATCTTGAAGCAGATCCCTGAGGCGATTTTCCTCATCGCTGGTTCAGCCCGATACGATACTGCAAGGATAAGTTCCATGTTGACAACGCCTTCAATAAGACGCTCTATCGTTTTCACGGGCTTCGTACCAGAAAGCGAAGTGCCCAAAATCTACGCGGCGTGTGATCTTTTCTGCTATCCGAGTCTATGGGAAGGCTTCGGCCTAACGCCAGCTGAAGCCCAAGCCTGCGGCAAACCTGTTGTGGCCTTTCGACGCTGCGCGCTACCCGAGGTTGTCGCTCATGGCGAAACTGGCATCCTAGTCAGATCAGGCGATTATGAAGAACTAGCGAGTGCCATAGTGGAGCTGTTGTCTGATCCTGCAGGAATGGCGGAAATGGGCAGGAGAGGACGCCAGAGAGTTAAAAGGCTGTTCTCTTGGGATCTCGCCACAGAGCGGACAATATCTGTTTATGAAAAGGCAATCAACATACATGGGATGCAATGTTGAAGATCGGCGGCGTTGCGTTGCTTGACATGGACGGCACACTCCTTTCCAAAAGGACGATCGATACGTTGTATGACGCCCTTGGTCTCTCAGAGAGGCTCAGAGATATCGATCAACTATCCCTGACATTACCCGCTTACAGGGTAACACAGGAGATTACAAAGCTCCTTCGTGGAAAGGCTAGGGAAACGCTGGAGCTGCTGTTTGACTCCATTCCTCTAAGCGCTGGTGCCGAAGAGCTCGTAGACCTCATCAAAGACCGAAACTTCATCATAGCTGTAGTCACCGATTCCTACCAGTTCCTAGCTGAACGCCTGGCCAGAAGACTTGGTCTAGACGCGACTTATGGGAACATCGCCGAGATTCGCGGCGGAGTCTTGACCGGTAGGCTCTTGACGCCGCACAATTGCCTGAAGATACCTAACTGCAGAGAGTACTCCGTCTGCAAACTCTGGTTCTTGCAGAAATTCAGAAATCAGTTCGGCGGTCTGGCTGTTTCGGTGGGAGATGGCGAATCTGACGTCTGCATGACACTTGGTGCAGATATAGGAGTCGCGTACCGACCGAGATCACCAAGGCTCAAACAGATCGCTAGAATAGTAGTATCGGACTTCGAGGAGCTAATCGATCTATTGGAAGACATGCTCCGGGTTAAGTGAGGAAGCACCGAAATTGGATGATACGGACCTGCAAAGTCGCTCTGAGATTCCCTACCTTGGCTCGTTCAAGGATGTCGACGTTGTGAAATGCCTGAATAGAAAACTAGATCTGATGGTCAAAGATGAGGCTGATCTTCCAAGGCCGGCTCTAGTTTCTCTGGTTATTCCCACCAAGATAGACGTCGTCAAAGGTACACGGGAACTGGAACTCAACGCAATTAGACGCGTTATGTCGGAATGTAGTCAACTTGTGGATGTTGGCTACGTTGACGAGATAGTTGTCGTAGACGCTTCGGTCGATGAAGACGGGAAACCCGTCTTCGACGTGCTCGAGAAAGTCATGGAGATGGCTTTCGACGAACTAGATTTGTTTCGAAGGCAAGTCATGCTGATAAATGAGAATAGGGCGATAGCAAGGACTGCCCGCCGCGGATTCTTCGACTTCGCAGTAAAGGCTGTGCATCAGTTCGATGAGAACATAGTACATGTACTAAGGATGTACGGCGGCTTTGAGCTCGATTTTCCATTGGGCATTCCTGTGGGAAAAGGCGCAGCCCTATGGCTCACGACTCCCATAACACAAGGAGACGTCGTATGCTTCACAGACTCGGACA
>CAYWPD010000072.1:0-4149 GCA_964460055.1 uncultured Candidatus Bathyarchaeia archaeon | reverse complement strand
ACAGCCAATGGAACTAGAATGATAGCCCGAGACTTTGTTTCCGACATTATTCGACCCATGTGACCAAGGCTAGAAAAAACACTATCCCATGTAGCTGGCCGCTCCTCGAGGCACTAGCTTGCCCAAGTAAGCGCGAACCCAAAGAGAAAGCGTGCACATGATGTCTTCGGACGGGTCACAGAAGAGTTCTTGCAATCTCCTCGGCGAATTTCTTCGCCTTCTCCAATTCGCCATCCAGAAGAGCAGGGTCCTTTCCTTCGACATACGCTGCCAAGCTAGGCGCGGCTATCCTGAAACCGAGCTTACTGAGCCTCTTCTCTATACCATTGGCCGCGCTGCCTGCGAATCGCCATTTCAGGCGTGTGTCAAAGGCCGCAGCAAGCTTCCCGGAGAAATCATGTGGCGCGAGACTGTCAAGGAACCTCGCTATGGAGACGGTTGCTCTCCACGCCTGGGTTGGAGACCCTACTAGGACGCAATCATAGTCTCTGACTACTGAAGGATCTACATTCTTCACATGCAGGCATTGGACTTCGATTCCCTTTCCTCTCAGAGCTTCGCCGATGCTCTCAGCGACCTTCTCCGTGTTTCTGTTCGGAGACACTGTGTCATACACAATTAACGCTCGCACTTTGCGGTTTCACCCTGACTACTGAGCGACAAGAAGAGTGACGCCTCTTTCTAGGCTTTATGATAAGGAGATGGCCTACTCCGCAGGTCATCAATGTAGGTCAGTTCCAAGCCATGAAAAGGCTAGCAGACAACCTATTCCGACAGAACGAGCCCAGAGCACAGCTATTTCGTCCACATATCGGTTGGATCTGGGAGCGACCCAAGTCTTTCTCCCGAAGACTGAGATATGCAAGAACTACTTCACGGCTCGAAGACTTTTAACCCCATGCGATAAAGATCAACTCATGCACGCTGAACTAGTCTCCAGACTCGACAACTCCTACACAAAGAGAAAACTCCAAGAAATGATCAACATCAACTCCATAGTCGGGCAAGAAGCGGAGATAGCGGAATACCTTCACCAAGAGCTAGACGCACTGGGCCTAAAGTGCGAGACAGCCCCGGTTGAACCAAACAGGCCAAACGTCTACGCAAGGCTTGAAGGCAGCCGCCCCGGCAGACGATTCATGTTCAACGGCCATACAGATACGGTTCCCGTCAGCGAAGGCTGGATAACAGACCCCTTTAGCGCAGTGGAAGAGGACGGTCGACTCTATGGCCTCGGCTCATGCGACATGAAGGCAGGATTCGCCTGCGCACTGAACGCAATAAGAGCCCTAGTTGAGTCCAGATTCAGCTTCGGAGGAACACTCCTCTTCTCAGGCGTCATCGACGAGGAAGCCTACTCCAAAGGAGCCAAAGCGATGCTGAAAACAGAGTATGCAAAGTGCGACGCCATACTCCTCTGCGAACCTTACCCCGGAGACAGCAGCAAACCCATCCCTCTCGGCATAACGGGCAAGATCCTCTACGATGTCACCGTGAAAGGACGAGCAGCCCACGGATTCGACCCCAAACACGGCATCAACGCCATAGAGGAAGCGGCGAAGATCATGACGAATCTAGACCGAATCAGAATGCGCGAACACCCCAAATTCCACAGAGGCAACTACTGCACGCTGAAAATCGAAGGAGGCTACAAGACATACTCCGTCGTAGTGCCCGATAGATGCCGCTTCGAAGTCAATAGGCTATTGGTGCCCGGCGAAACAGCGAGCACAACAGTCGAGGAATTGAAAGATCTGGTCCGCTCATTGGACCTGAAGGCTGAGGTCGAGGTCGGGATCAAGCCTCCAAGATATGAGCCCTTCGAGATCAGCCCAGATGAGCCTGTGGTGAAGACCTTCCACGAAGTCTACCGAGAAGTCATGGGAGTCGAGCCGCTCTACGCCTACAACACCGGCATAACCGACGCCAACGTCTTCGCTGGAGAGGCAGGAATACCGTGCCTGCATCTTGGCCCCAAGCGTGGAGGCGAACACCAACCCAACGAATATGTTCCACTCGACTGGCTGCCTCCCATCTCAAGAATGTACGCGCTAGTCGCGGCCAGATTCCTTAGCTCTGAAGAGTCCAAAGTCCACTGAAGCTAGGTGCTGCATTGAATTGGTCAAGATCGTGATCCCCGACGACTATCCGCCAGTCATATCTGGGAGTGAAGCTCTGCAAAGGCTCCATACTCTGAGCGAGGTCACGTTATACGACACTAGGCCCAGTTCAAGCTCCGAACTAGCGTCAAGGATCGCCGACGCTTCAATTGTACTGAACATTCGCGCCTACTGCAAGTTCACAGAAGAAATCCTAACCCAAAGTCCAAAATTGAGGATGATATCGGTCTTCGGTGCAGGCGTCGACAACGTCGATCTCACTGCCGCAACAAGACTCGGAATCCTCGTAACAAATACGCCAAACACATCGACAGAAGCCGTCGCCGAACATGCGTTGGCCCTGATGCTCACGGTCGCTCGACAGCTCACGGCCATCGACAAGCGAATGCGTGAAGGCAAGTGGGAAAGAGGTCTGGTCACCCAACTTAACGGCAAGACTCTAGGCATCATCGGCACTGGAGCAATAGGCCTGCAGATGGCGCACCTCGGAAAAGGCATAGGCATGAAAATCCAGGCCTGGACACTCCACCCATCCAAAGAGAAGGCAGACAGCGAGGGCTTCACATACGTCAAGCTGGAAGAACTCCTCAAGACATCGGACGTAGTCTCACTACACCTCAGAATCAGCGAGGAGACGAGAGGACTCTTGAACAAGGACAAGCTCGCACTAATGAAGCCAACGGCAATCCTCGTCAACACAGCACGTGGCGGTCTCATCGACCAAGAAGCCCTAACAGAGATGCTCAGGACAAACAGGATCGCAGGGGCAGGCCTGGATGTATACGAGAGGGAACCGCTAGACCCGTCCAGCCCACTCCTCAAGCTGGAGAATGTTGTGCTGACACCTCACAGCGCCGGACAGACACGTGAAGCTCTCGACAAGGGATTGAACATGGCAGTTGACAACATCGCCGCCTTCCTCAGGGGATCACCGACAAGCGCGATCAACCCGGAGGCACTCCAAAAAGCTCTCGAAAAACGATCAGCTCAAATTTAGTCTGTGAAATGAACTATCAAACCAAGCCGAGATCGGAAACGCTATAACGGTTCGCAGGCCGCCAGATGTCATGAAGGAACGGAATATGTCAGAGCCTCAAGCCCAATCTTCCCGACGTAAGCAACGCGCACGCGACCTCGGAATCCCATTCGAAGGGACACCAGGACAACTCAACGCAATCACGGACGTAAAAGGCATCGAAGTCGGACATGTCACCCTCATCTCCGGCCAAGGCGAACTGAGAGTTGGAGTCGGCCCAATACGTACAGGAGTCACAGCCATATGGCCAAGAGGCAAACAATCCAGCGATCCAGTCTTCGCAGGCTGGTTCGCCCTCAACGGCAACGGGGAGATGACAGGAACCACATGGGTCGAGGAGTCAGGCTTCCTTGAAGGACCTATCACAATCACAAACACCCATAGCGTAGGAATTGTACGAGATGCGGTCGTCGCGTATCGAGTGAGACACGGACAGCAGAATCAGCCCTTCTCCCTGCCAGTCGTGGCAGAGACGTGGGACGGCTATCTAAACGACGCCAACGGATTCCATGTCAAAGAAAGACATGTCTTCGAGGCCCTTGAAAGCGCGAGGTCAGGACCAGTTGAGGAAGGCAACGTCGGCGGCGGGACTGGAATGATCTGCCACGAATTCAAGGGCGGGATTGGAACAGCCTCGAGAAAGATCGCCCTACAGCTCAGCAGCCTCACGGTTGGGGTTTTGGTTCAGGCAAACTATGGCAGGAGAGACCAACTCCGGATTGCCGGAGTCCCAGTAGGCCTGGAGATCCCGGAGGACAGAGTCTGGACCGAAGAGACAGGCTCCATCATCGTTATCGCGGCGACCGACGCACCTGTGTTACCCCATCAGTTGAAGCGATTAGCCAGACGTGCCTCACTTGGACTTGCCAGAAACGGAAGCATCTCGGGCAACCGCTCAGGAGACATCTTCATCGCCTTCTCCACAGCAAACCTAGAAGCTGCCAAACCGGGAGGGATAGCCCAGCTCACGATGCTCTCCAACGACCTAATGGA
>CAYWPD010000071.1:0-4450 GCA_964460055.1 uncultured Candidatus Bathyarchaeia archaeon | reverse complement strand
GCGTCTAAACCGTCTACTTTAAGAATATGCTGTCGTTGATAGCCTGAAATCTACTCAAGTACTGCAGCGTGATCGTGATACGAGAAAATCTTTGCACGTGAAAGTGGTGATCAAGAGTGACATCAGCGTCGAGTGCTGTTAAAGATCGAGTTAGAAGAACGTTGGACCGGATGATCTCTCAAGATATGGATGCGTTGATACTCTTCTCTCGAGAGGACATCAGATACCTCACTGCCTTCGATCAGGCTTGCGTTTGCCTTGTGATTCCAAGAGATGGAGATCTCACCGCCCTCGGATTATGGCTTGACATCGACGAAGCGAAGCGACAGTCGTGGGTCCAAGACGTTCGTGGATTTGTCCCCCAATATCCGTTGAAGATTGGCGGCGGTGAAGCTCAGCGGCGAAGACTCGTAGAGATCTTGGTCCAAAAAGGACTCTCAACAGGCAAAATTGGGATCGAGAAAGGCGTGCTCACCTTAGAGATGTTCGATACGCTGAAGAACGGGCTTCCCTTGGTCGACTTCGTCGACGCTTCGCCTGTTCTAAAGGATCTTAGAATAGTCAAGTCCGAAGACGAGATAGAGCTCATTAGAAAAGCGTCCGAGATCGCTGACCGTGCGATGGAGGCGTCTTTCAAAATCGTGGACGTCGGGAAGAGGGAATCAGATCTGGCGGCCGAAGCGGAGTACGAGATCAGGAGGAGCGGCGGCGAGATCCTCTCCAAAACCCTAATCGGTTCTGGCAAGAGAACACTGTACGCGCACCCCTTTCCAACGGATAAGGCTCTTGAGAGAGGGGATCTTGTCTCGATCGATATTCATCCATCATACAAAGGATACCACTCTGATCTGTGTCGGACTTTTCTGCTAGGTAGAGACGCTGCCAAAGAAAAGGCGCATGAGACTCTCGTCGCGGCACAGCGGGCGACGTTTAAAGTGATAACGCCCGGCATCGGCCCAGAAGAAATCTACAAGGCTGGGATAAAAGACATAGAATCTGGCATCCACGGTCGAAACTTCCCGGAGCTTTATGGACATGGTACGGGACTGAACGTTGAGGAGCCTCCCATGATAACGAAGGGCTGGCAAGCGAAGATGGAGGAAAACATGACCATATCATTCTTCCAGGGAGCCATGATGATACCCGGAAGCTATGGGTTGCGAACCGAGGATACGGGCCTCGTGACTAAGAAAGGGGTTGAACTATTCACAAGATATCCAACTGACCTTCTACGTTGAGTGAGCTCGGAATGGGCGTTGTCGCCCAGTCTTCCACTCTTTCTGACTGAAGGCGTGTACACCGCGAGCTAGACTAGTTTCTTGTGATAGCTTGTGTATAGCGCGATCACCGGATTATGCCCTGTGACTCTATCTTTGACTATGAATGTTGAGACCGGAGCCTTCGAGTACTTTGAAAAGCACATCGTGTCCCACACATAAGCCGAGGATCAAGTTGAGCTCCGTCTTCATGTTATCGAGCAAAGCTGCCTGCGTAATTGGATTGCATCCGGCCTCGAAGGTGTGGGGTATTAGCTTCTTTTCGTCTGGAACTCCGAACTCAGTCTTATCGACGCTACCACACTTGCAGCACACAGAATGCACGATGAACCCGTGTTTCTCGAATATCTCGGTGGTTCTCAGAGCCTCATCGCTCAGACCGATGCAGAATGCGAGGCCGACCTTCCTCAAACCGTTCTTCTTCAGGTATTCGATCGTCTCTCTGATTCGGGGCCATTTCATGTACCCTTCTTTCTCAACCTCAGCGGCAGAGATGTAGAGTTTCTTATTTTCTCTGGTTCGGTAGAGTTCGAACGCGTTTTTGATGATGTCGGGATGTTGTTTCATAGGGCAGAAGCTCGGCCAATGGCTTTCAGAGTCTCCCTTGGCGCAGAGTTTGCCCGGACACTTTGCGCATGACATTTGGGATCCACTTCAAGGGATTATCGCTCAGAGAGGTCGATCGAGGTCTTAAGGCTACTTCAGGAGCGACCGACTTGATTTTCGTCCATGGACACTTCGATCAAAGGCGCGCGCCCTTGAAAAGATGCACGCGTTGTACGGATAGGTCTGTCAAGAGAGTCTTTTCTAGCCACAGAAATCCTCGATACTGCTTGCCAACACCTTCGTCGCTGCTCCCAATTGATCGACTTCAGCATATTCGATGGCTGCATGTTCTCCAACTCCCCCCGGACCAAATATGGCGACCGGCATTCCAGCTTTGCAAATTATCTCTGAGTCGAGCCAGCCGGACATTCCGATGTACGGTGTCTCCATGCCAAGAACCTTGGAGATCGAGCTTCGCAGGGTTTGAACTATCTTCGTATCTGGTGCTATCTCAAATGGGCCTCGTTCGAACATGGGGGTAAGCTCACCTTTGAACTGTCGATCCTCCATGCTTATGTTTGTCAGCATCTCGTTGAACTGTTGGGTTAGCTCAGACCCTGAAATTCCTGGGATTGTTCGTATCTCAAGTTGAAGCTTGCAGAAATCTGGATACGTACTGAGCCCCTTCCCTCCTTCAATGGTTGAAGCGTGGAGTGTTGGTCTCCCCAGCAAGGCATGCGACATCTTTGAAAAGACCCTTTGTTGAAAGTTTTCCACGCCGTCCATTACCTTTCTCATCTTGAAGATCGCATCTACCCCGAGTTCGGGCCTGCTGCCGTGTGCAGCCTTTCCATGGACCGTTATGGCAAGCCAGACGAAGCCTTTGTGGGCTATCCCTACAGCTAGGTCCGTCGGCTCACAAACTATGGCCGCATCCGTCTTCAGATCCTTGACTAGGCGTTCTGTTCCTAAACTTGCGTATTCCTCGTCGGCGACGCCAGCCACGATGAGATCTCCCTTCAATTTGACCTTTGAGTCGACGATCGCTTTGGTTGCGGCCATCATTGCTGCGAGGCCGTTCTTCATATCCGCTGCACCTCGGCCGTAGATTCTGCCTTCTTTGACGACTGGATCAAAGGGATCTATCTCCATCCCATCGACGCCGACGGTATCTGTGTGTCCGTTGAGCATCAGTGAGGAGCCGCCGCCTTCTCCGCGGAGAATCCCAACGACGTTGGGCCGTCCTTTTTCCACTTCCATCATCTCCGTTTCTAGCCCAATTTCGTCAAGGCGTTTAGCTATGAATTCAGAGATCGCAAGTTCGCCCTTTCCTCCTCTGACCAGTGACGGATTGACGGAGTCTATGCGTATCAGGTCCTTGAGGAGTTCGAGAGTCCAGCTCGTATCTACATAAGGGACTGCGACTGACAAATCGATTCACCTGTCACAAGTTCACTCAACTTGGAATAGCTAAGAGTGTTTGCATACTCCAATTCTCAATTTCGGTAAGCATTGTCAATTGAGTCCACAAAGCTGGAGGACGCCGCTTTGACTATTCTCTAGGGCTTGCATCGACGCTTAGACGCACGGGTTCGATTACGCATCAAGATCTCTGACCTGTGCTCAATTGCTGCAGTAGCTTCAGTACATCTCCATCTTCCAGATCATACCATAGCTTGTATGCGTCAGCTACTGCATAGAACGGCCCCGACCTCAGATTCAGGCAGATTATCCTGTCGGCATGGGGGCTCACAAGCTTGGCCGCGCTGTAGGAGGCTGTTGGAACGGCGACTGTTCTTTCTTTCGCCTGCCTTCGCTTTATGGCGGCCAAGGTGGCGAGCATCGAGAAGCCAGACGCCAATCCGTCGTCGACAACGATGATCGCTTTGCCCTTGAAGTCGGGGAACGGCCTTTCCTGTCTGAATGTCTTTAGTCGCTTTCTGATCGCTTCTTTTTCTATGGAGATGCAGCGATCTATTTCCTCTCTAGTCAGTCCGAGTTGGGAGGCGAGCGGCTCGTTGATGAATAGGTCGCCGTTCCATGATAGAGCTCCAAATCCCGCCTCCATATTCCAAGGAACGTGCAGCTTTCTGGTCACAGCCACGTCCAAGGGAATCCCGAGTTTTCTGGCTACGATAAAGGCGACTTGAACACCACCAGCTGGAATGGCGAGGATATATGCGTCCTCTCTGCCTCTGTAATTCTCAAGCCTATTGGCCAACAGCTCGCCAGCGTGAAACCGATCGTCAAAGACTTGAATCTTGTTTCTGAGGGCGGGTTCGTCGACGATATCAGCCATATTCAATCAAACCTGATCAAATATCCAGAGATGGATAACGCAAAGGTGTACTCGCCGAGCAATGAGAATTTCTAATGTCAGATGTCGATCAAGACCGCTGAAACTGACGGACCGGGCCGCATACAATCAACCAGCCAGCTAACTCTTCAATTCTTTGGCTTGACTATTCCTCTCTCCTACCGGTTTGTACCGGTAAGCCATGATTACTAAGGCGATAGGGATCACTACGTCCGTCACCAACAGCACCACAGGCGCTCCTGCTGAATACCACCAGTCCGGTTGTACGGGAATGAGGTGAGTAGGAGCAAACACGTAGAGGAAGTTGGTG
>CAYWPD010000070.1:0-4826 GCA_964460055.1 uncultured Candidatus Bathyarchaeia archaeon | reverse complement strand
TAGACGAACATCACGATGTCCTCTACGCAGGGTACGTGAAGAAGCTCAACGAGATACGCATGAAGATGGAGACCGCAGACCCGGCAGAGGCGAACGCAACCTTCAGCCTCATAAGAGAACTCAAACTCGAGGAGACCTTTGCGCGTAACGCCATGGAACTGCACGAAGAGTACTTTGACAATCTGGGAGGTGACGGAGCGCCAAGAGGAGCCGTGCTCGACCTCATCAAGGAGGACTTCGGTTCGTTCGAGAAGTGGCAGCAGGAGTTCATTGCACTTGGCATATCAGCCAGAGGATGGGTCGTGCTGGCCTTCGACTATAACGACCTTAAGCTACACAACTACCTAGCAGACTTCCACAGCCATGGAGGCGTCTGGAGCTGCTCACCCATACTTGTACTCGACGTATACGAACACGCATATTTCCTCGACTATGGAACCGCCCGCAGGAAGTACCTAGACGCCTTCATGAAGAACGTAGACTGGGGGGAGGCCAACAAGAGAGTAGAGCGCAGTATGGTTCTACAGATGCGGAAACAGGCGCAAGAGTAGAACCCGCATCCACTCTTTTTCTCGGTTCAACTAAGCTATAACCAGTTTTCCGACAACACTTAAATCACGTGGCCGAGCCTTTACCAACGTTCTGGGCGGGTAGATCAGCCTGGTATGATCGTCTCGCTTGCACCGAGAAGGCCGCGGGTTCGAATCCCGCCCCGTCCACTAAGCCTTTGATCGTGACGCCGCAACCGCATTGTTGTATCTTTCTTCACAGATACGCATGACTTCCCGTTGCATTCTCGGTCGACAACGTCATGGTCGGTCATTAGCTCTCCTGGCGAGCCTGATCGCACGGCTCAGTATCCTGTAAGTCAGACCCCAAATCAGAAATTCGTTAACCCGATAGGCCCTTCGCCGCATCAAAGTCTCGCGAGAAGACGGGATATCTACGTACACATATCTCTCAAGCCTGTTCAAAGGAACCCAGTCATAGGAAGCAACTTCGGCATTCGGATCCACGTGTACTGGACCACGAACTTCCGCAACGAATGGAGTGACGATAGCATCTATATGCCCCTTGATGTCATCCAGTTCGCCCAGAACCCTGCCTTCGGCAGATAGATCTATCCCGACCTCTTCCTTAGTCTCGCGGATGGCTGTCTCGATCAGGCTCTCACTTCCGGCTCTCCTCCCTCCTGGGAGTGCAACCTGTCCCGACCACGGGTCTCCAACCCTGTTGACTCTCTTTATCAGAAGCGTCTCGGCTTCGCGATCTCTTTCTCGAAGGATCAGGGCGACGGCAGCTACGAGGGTCTGCGGTCCGGGCGCAATCTTGCGCGGTGCCCTCGCCCTTACAGCGGCCTCGATCTGCGCGATCTTCATCTCTGTCATCTCATCGTGGGCCGCAACGCACGCCGCTTTCAAGCTGCTTGATGTTCTGCCTGGTTCAAATGCGATTGCCGATGTCAGAGCTACTCGACAGCTCCTCCATGTCTTGCAGCGTTGGTGGCTACATCGGTTATCAGGCCGTAGCTCTTGGGTCTTCTCCAGTAGGGGTATCTGCCTTTGATGTAGTCGAGCCTCCTCTTCACGGCGTCGAGATCGATGTTAGCTGTCATCACTCCTTCTTCGAAGTCTGGCATGCTAGCCGTATATCCGACACGCCATCCGGTCTCCAGAGAATGTGGCGTGACATGAACAATTCCGCTGCCTCCGGCGAACTCGATCGTCCCCTCTACAGTCGCCCTTGATCCGACGGGCGCCGATATTACCACGAAGGCGCTGCTGGCTATTGCCGCAATGTTCGCATAGGTGTGAATCGCCTCAAGAAGTGTCTGATCCCAGCAGACCGGCCAGAAGATGATTTCTGCGCCTTTCAGTCCGAGTATCCGAGGAACCTCGAAGGCGCATGCATCCATATCAACCATGACTGAGAGATTCCCTATCTCTGTGTTGAATACCGGATAATCGGCCTCGCCCGGAGCTATCTGACAATCTACCTCAGCCTTTGCAGAAGCGTTCTCGGGATGAGCCTTCCTGACCTTTCCGATAACATCGCCCCTTGGAGAGATCAATGTGGATGTGTTGTAGAGTCTGTCTCCATCCTTCTCAACCAAAGAACCGAGGACTATGTACATTGAATGGTTCTTCGCCTTTCGGCAAAACTTCTCGACAAGAGGACCTTGAATCTCTTCAGCAAGGCTCTTCCAATGAGCCTCCGTCTGACTCTTCTGCGGGCAACCCGTAAGCCAGTACTCTGGCAGGCATATAGCCTTGGCTCTATCTTGCGCGGCCTCATCAACAAATTTCAGCGCCTTATCCAAGTTATCTTGCGGGTTCTCTTTGACGTGCATCTGAACAGTGGCAACCCTAACCTCCATGATCTAGCCTCCACGTTCAGTATACGAGTCTTGGCGGTTTGAGCTTAAATAATGAAGGATTTCCGCAAATAGCACACTATATTCGTTTTCTGAAATAGGCCAACCTCTCTCTCTGGGTGACATACTCGAATCCTGCCTCGATCAACTGCGTCATTTCATTCTGGTTTTGCGCGACTTTGCACGTAAAGCCATCACTGTCAGCGCGGAATAACGTGCTCTCAAGTTGCACGTAAAGCGCGCGCTATTGCACGCGCAGCGTAAGGTGGTTTAGTTCCCAGGTTTCATTGCTCCCCAATCTTTGGGAATATCAGTGCTGTAACCTTTTTTCTCCCGCGTCTTAGCTATTTCATTCGCTAAGTACTCGAACCAAATACCCAGCTCGGGGATGTTGTTTCGAACTCTCTGGTCCTTGATGATGTCTTCGAACTTCTTCCATGTCCATAATCCCCAGTAGCCTCCCATCAGGTAGTATGCCATCTCCCTATCGATGAGTCCCTTCTTCATCAGCAATCCAGCTGCATCCATGGCGTGCCAGAGGTTCCACCTAGCGGCGAAGTTCTTCACATTGACGCTTGAATCGTATTTTTCATAGAAGTCGTCCAAGTTCTTCCATTCCATCTGAATAAGATTCCAGTTGTCTTCGTTCTGCTCTTTATTGAAAATTTGTTGGGATAGCTGCATGAATAGTTGGGCTTGTCTCGTCTGGTTTTGGTTTCTGAGACTCATGGCGTAGTATAAAGCCGCTATACACACACCAGTCGCCGCTGCCACGTAGGACAGCGACTGCAACACGACTAGATCAACCATTCGGGTTCACAGATGGACTGTCAGCTGGGACTGAGGATAAGATTATTGTGTGCGCGCACGTCCTACCAAGCATAGCAGGACAGTACACCTAGATCCGAGCGCGCGCTAGAACCCTCAGAGATTTTCTCGATTGCGTCGTGGCACCATACCTTTCGAGATAGAAAAAGAAGGGGGAATTGCGGGAGATGTCTCCACCAGCCTCAGTTTGAACTTAAATAACTTGTCAGACGTGTCTACCTGCATCAGTCTAATAGCGACTCAGATAGCAGACAAACCTCAAAGCCAGAGCCCAGACCGGCCAAGCGGATGACAGTCGGATGGAAACCCAGACTTCCATATTAGAGAACTACCCTTCCATAGCCAGAATCGCTCTGACGCTATCCACTTGCTTCGTTAGCTATGGCCTTATTCAACCACTCCTTTCCCTCTACGCGGCGGACTTTGTGGGAATGTCCGTCTTCGTGACTGGACTTCTGGTCTCATCAATTGGGGTGACGAAGGCGGCAATGGATCCAGTATCTGGGTTCTCATCCGACAGATATGGGCGGAAAAAAGTCTCCAGCGTGGGAGCACTGGCGCTTACAATAGGACTCTTATTGATAACCCTCGCAGAAAGCCCTGAACAGTTGCTCCTTGGATACCTCTTCCACGGGTCTGGTCAGGGGCTCTTCTTCGCGGCAATTATGACCTCGATGTCAGAGATATCTAGAAGTCGCGGAGTCGCCCTTGGAATTTACGAGGGGATTGGCGGGTTCTCAGTCCTGACCGGGTCAGCTATGACCGGATTTCTCATCGGAGTAGTAAACATGAGAACCATCTTCGCGATCTCAACCATTTTCATGTTTTCATCCCTTGCGTTTTGCGCCTTGCTGACCCGAGAGACGCTCAAAACCAAGAGCCGCTCTTCCACATTCAGCTTGCACGGACTGAGATCTTTTCTGGGAAAGAACTATGCAGTTGGCATGTACTCTGCCTTCCTCTTTATGTTTTCAAATGGCGCCTTCACGGCCGCTGTGCCCTTCTACGTGACGCTTTCATTGGGTCTCACAAAGGACCGAGTCTCGTTCCTCTTCGTCACGATGATGGGAGGCGCGGCGACGGGATCACTATTGGCCGGGACGCTATCTGAAAGGGTCGGAAGGCGGCCTCCGATCATATTCGGCTCCTTGCTTGCATGCTTCGGCTTCACGCTTCTGGCAATTCTCGACTCGTTTGCAGGCGCTGTAGCAGCGAGCCTAGTTTTGGGACTAGGGGATGGCGTGTTTCATCCGGCTGCCAGCACAGTAATCGGAGATGTGTCCACATACGAGAACAGAGGGAGAGCCTACGGATTCTATAGGCTCGCCAGAGACCTAGGCATGTTCGCAGGTCCTGCAGTCGCGGGTATCTTAACAGCCATACTTGGGGCTCAATACTTGTTCTACACAGTGGCGGCGATGTCGCTTTTGGGAGCGGTCTTCGGCTTCACGGTATTGGATGAGACGCTGGTCAGATTGTAGAGAGAGAATCTGAAGAAACGAGCGCATAGCTTATCTCTCGAAGATCGATAACTGCTGCATTCTCACCTCAGACGTGACTCTCATGAGTATACTTGCCATCGGCTTCGACTTCATAGGCACCATAGCACATGTCAATGCAGACG
>CAYWPD010000069.1:0-5012 GCA_964460055.1 uncultured Candidatus Bathyarchaeia archaeon | reverse complement strand
TGGCTCACGACTCCCATAACACAAGGAGACGTCGTATGCTTCACAGACTCGGACATAATGAACTTCTCAAAAGAATTTGTCATAGCCTTATGCAATCCGATTATCGAAAGCTGGTATCAAGAAAAAGGAAGGTTCTCGATGGTCAAAGCCTGCTACAGGAGGCTGACCGTCGGGTTCGAGCCGATTGTTCGAAAATACGTTTTTGGAGGAAGGGTCACTAGGCTTCTCGCGGTTCCCTTGCTAAGAGTTCTGACACGAGTCTTTCCAGAGACATTCTCGGGCCTAGATTCTTTGAGATATCCCCTAGCAGGAGAATTCTCTGTAAGGAGACAGCTCTTGGAGGGTATGCATTTTCCCAATGACTATAGCATAGAATTCTCGATGCTGAGACAGGCATTGAGACAAGCAGACAAATCTTCCCTCGGGCAGGTGGACCTTGAGGTCTTCCATCACATCGGCCAATCACCCATAGGACTGGAAAAGATGGTCAAGCAGATAGTGAACTACGGGATGAAACAACTAGATGAAGAAGGGGTCAAACTATCCGACAGGGACAAGACGAGGATCCTATCAGAATATATGGAAGAGGTTCGCGCGCAACTCCCGCGCTATGAGGAGATCTTCAACGGTATCCAAAAAAGCGTCTCCAACGAGCTTGGCATGGAAGTCTCATACTCTAAGGAGACCGACATCAACAGCTATTGCAGGTTCCTAAGAATACTGGGAGAGACGCTAGTGGAACGCTCACTGGTCGAGCAGCTTATTCTTCCCTCTTGGACTGAAGTAGCAGAGAGAGTCAACTACGTAGCAACAAGTTCCATGCTAAGAAGGAGAGCTAACCAGAGTACCTTCGCTAGGTTGAAAGAGACAAGACTGTTCTATGGGTTATGACCCGGGCAACTGAAGAAGCGAGCCAGTCTTTCCGTCCGACATCGGATGCCTTGCCGTGTGTCGTCTGGTTCCTTGGATGAATATCTTTATCATGAAAGGCAGTCGAGATCTATTCTTGATGACTCAATGAAGGTGTTGAAAGCCCGAATTAGGAATTTCAGGAGCCTGAGAGATGTATACGTTGATCAGATCGGAGACATGACCATTCTGCTGGGCAAGAATAGCTCCGGCAAATCCAACCTTCTGGAGGCCCTCGCTCTATTCTTCAACGAATTCAACCTGATTGAAGCTGGACCTGCCGCTGGTTCTGCGTCGGGGCTCGATCACTATCTCTGGTTTGACGGAGACACTTCCAAGCCCATAGAGATTACACTGACAATCGAACTCAACGACGAAGAATGCGATGAGCTCTTCCCAGCCGAAGCGCTGGATGTTGTCAAACAGAAATATCCCGAAACCTACAATCAGCTGACGATCTCCCGCAGAATAGTAGACCTGAAGACCGGACGAAGAACTGAATACGTCAAATGGGCTGAGGTATCTCTTGTCAAAGATAATCGACTTGTCTCACCAGACGACTTCGCTAAATCCATTACCTCAACGACACCATCGGAGACCGCCTCCCCCTCCCAGCCGACCGAATCCGTTGCGGCCAAGATGCTTGGCCGAATCGCACCAGGCATTCAAGAGAAGATAAAGGGACGTTTTCTACTCGCTCGTGTCACGAGGGACGCTACAGAGAAGCCTGCAACCCTCATGACCCGCGTGCCATTGATAGATTCAGAGACGAGGGACACGCTCGTCGCCCTAGGACAGAGCCGAACACGCAGGGACGTCAAAAGATGGGCTCGGTTCGAGAGGATTTTCGAAGACTTCTCCGCAATGAGACTCGATGTCCGGGAAGGCGAGATTTTCACAAGAAGAGATGACATATATCTGCCAATATACCTTGCTGGAGGCGGAGATCAAGAAATACTGGCGGTTTCGAGCTACCTCCTTGAAGAGGCCCCGATACTCGGGATAGAGGAGCTGGAGATGCATCTTCATCCCGGGCTCGTGAGAAGGGTGTTTGAGCTCTTAAGGGAACATTCCACCACCACCACCCAGTTATTCATAGCTACACACTCACCAGCCATCTTGGATCTAGCAGACTTGGATCATGTTCTCATGGTAAGAATGGAAGCTAATCAGACGAAAGCCTACAAACTCAGCGTGGAAGGAGAGCTCTGCAATCTGATCTGGGAGCTGGAGGTGAAACCAAGCGACGTACTCTTCGCCGAACGCGTGTTGCTGGTGGAAAGTGAGGCTGAAAAAGGAACCGTGCTCGCTTGGGCCAGAAAGCTAAACCTCAGCTTCGATGAGGTGACAATCCTCCCAATTGGAATCAGAGCCATGGGAAGATATCGCTTGAGAACATGGCTGGACATCATGCAGCGAGCCAAGATCCCGATCTTTATCCTTCTAGGAAAAGGGGCCAGAGATGAAGTTGCCACTTTGGTCGATGGAGGCATTATCCCGCAGAGAAACTGCATAACGCTACCCGGAGACATCGAAGATCTCTTTCCCGTCTCAACCGTTGTGAAAGCGCTGAGCGAAGAGTATGGACTGTCCCTGAGCAACAGAGACATCGATACGAGGAAGCCAAGGAAGAATGAGATAGAGAGAGTCCTGAACCTCAAGAGGAAGCTCCAACTAGGTTGGAGGGTGACCGTGGCCCTAAGGGTGGCTGAAATGATGTCCAAGGACGAGATTCCTGCTGAGATCAAAATTCTCTTCGAAAATGTCCTCAGACGCGCAGAGCAGTAGGAACTACAGCGAGTCCCGCCTTGAACTGTTGTTCATCAACGAGTCTGATAAGTCCTTTGACAATAGAGATTACCTAGCTATTAGGTGAGGAGGGGACTAACATCGTACTGGAGTGGTTCTCCAAGGACTTGCGGGATGCACTGAAAGCGCTTATTCCAAGGATGGCCTCTAGTGCGATGATTCTCGCATTGGGTTAGTCTTCGAAGACACAGTTGCAAGAAGCGTCGACAAGTGGATCAGAAAGACGATGAGAGCGGCGGAGAAGGCTGATGAGACCTTCAGGC
This sequence comes from uncultured Candidatus Bathyarchaeia archaeon, assembly GCA_964460055.1. Taxonomy (GTDB): domain Archaea; phylum Thermoproteota; class Bathyarchaeia; order RBG-16-48-13; family CAYWPD01; genus CAYWPD01. Next base: position 2,031 of record CAYWPD010000069.1, on the reverse strand, counting down.
GCATGGAGGACTTCTGGAATTGGTATACACGATCGAAGGGAGAAGAAACCTAGTGCTCTTCCAGCAGACTACTAGACTACTTTGCTGGATCATCTGAAACGCTGGAACATGGGTGAAGGGTCTAAAGCAAGGGCAGTATCTTGCTCTTGAAGATGGAATCCCAGCTGAATCTCTTCATCACATTAACAAAATTGTTGTCGACCGCGTCTTCAAGGTACTTTCTATATATCCGGAAGGCTATGCTCTTTGGTTCCTCATGTAGGTCGAACATGTAGCCTTCAATATCGTCTCTTATCAGTTCTTGGAAAGACGGTATCCTTGAACAGAAAACTGGTCTCCTAGACGCTCCGGCTTCTATCACAGGGAGACCGAACCCCTCTTCTATGCTCGGAAGGAGAACCAGATCCGCTATGTTGTAGGCGTCCGCAACTCCCCAACTTAGTATACGCCCATTCTTGACCAGCCTTCTTCTAGATATGAGGTCGTGACAGAAGATGACAGCATCATGCAAGCCTCTTCTCTCTATCACTTCTTGGAGGTAATCCAGATACTTGGCGCCCATCTTCTGCGCTTGGTGATCGGGTGGACCCGTTATCAAGAGCTTGATTTCCCTGACAGCCTTCATTAAGTGTCTCAATTCGTCAACGACGTAAAGGGCTAGTTCGATATTCTTTCTCGGCGTTACCCGTACCGGAGTCAGGATTATGTAGTTTTCAAAGGACAGACCAAGCTTCTTCATCAGCTGCTTCGTCACATCATCTATCCTGATGTATTCGTTCACGCTCACTCCGTTTGGTACAACCGTCGCCTTGACATCGTAGGGGCTGGGCAGCTCAGAGAGCTCTTTTGCCCTGGCGTTAGTCACGGTCACGTATTTCGTTGTAGGGCTCTTGTGATGCAGTAGATCCAGAGGAAACTTCCCGATGCGGTCCTTCCACTCCTCTCTGGTCAATGCGCTGTCGTGTATCCAGAAGATCATCTTCAGATTCGATTCATCTGATATCTCGTTTATTGCTGCTGTAGCCGCGAAGTTGAACGGCATAGAAGGAATGTTATGCACTATGCAGGTCTCGACACCTTCAAGAGAGCAAAGAATATCGCGTTTAATCTCGTTCTTCAGACTCCTGAAGTCTTCGGTCTGCCTTCCCTCTCTCAGTATTTCCTCTTGAACCTTGACAACTCGAGGATGGCTGCCCGAAAGCAGAGGTACCTCATGATTCGAGAGATTGCGATATTGGAGCTCCCCGCCTCTGCCGAAGACAAGATGTACTTCTGCGCCTTCTTCGCTCAGAAGCCTTGCGTGAGAGTCGATCACCACCTCTACCCCACCCACTTCCCCTGCCGGTGCAGTGTAATGGATGACTCCTACCTTCATCTGGGCCAACTCGAAATCTGTCCGCAAAGGTCTTGGCCAAAAAGGAGCCTACCACGATAAGTCCGTTTCTAAGCTCCTGGGAACAGTGTGTCCATGCAAGACAGGGCGCTACTTATTACGGATGCCGAATAGATTCAAGCTCGAGTAGAGATGCACGGAATCGCTCTCGGCTCTCCAGTGAAGACTCCTCTTCTCAGTAGCATTGACCTTGCTGTTGGCATACCATCCTACAACTCCGCAAGGACAATTGGATATGTCATAGAGCAGGTAGCGCAAGGTTTGGCCAGATATTTCCCAGACGAGAATTCTCTCATAATTGTCTCTGACGGGAACTCTACGGACGGAACCTTAGACGTCGCAAGGCGAATCAGACTGCCACCAAGAGTGCAAAGGATGGCGACAGTATACCCCGGAGTTCCGGGGAAAGGCAGCGCACTCCTTCACGTCTTGGGAATCGCTGAGTCGCTAGGTGCCAAGGCCTTGGCAGTGGTTGATTCAGATCTGAGAAGCATAAAGCCTGAGTGGATGCATCTGCTTCTGCAACCGATAGTGGACGGCAAGGGTCTGGTTGCGCCATACTATCTTCGCCACAAATACGACGGAACGATCACAAACAACATCGCCTACCCGATGACACGAGCACTCTATGGAAAGAG
>CAYWPD010000068.1:1946-5212 GCA_964460055.1 uncultured Candidatus Bathyarchaeia archaeon | reverse complement strand
GTGGTCTACGGGGACCGGGAGCACTCCGCGAATATGGAGTTTCTCTCCGGCTATGATCCGCGCTTCGAGGAGGCGCTCCTGATCATCAAGCAGGAAGGAAAGCCAGTTCTGATGGTTGGGAATGAGGGCTGGGGCTACTCGGAGTATGCCACGAAGATCGAGGCTGATCGCGTCTTAGTGCAGTGCTTCTCGCTCATGGGTCAGCCCCGGAACCAGATGACAGAACTGAAAGACTCTCTGGAGGGTGCTGGGCTGCGGAGAGGAATGAGGGTCGGAACCTGTGGCTGGAAATACTTTACAGAGCTGGACTTCAAGAATTCGGAAAGGGCTCTTGAGATACCCGAATACATCGCTCGCACGATCCGAGAGATTGTTGGTGATTCAAACCCAGTCGTAAATTCCGGTGACTTCTTGATGCATCCGGAGCATGGGATGCGCGCCGTCAACTCGGTCGATCAGATTGCGGTCTTCGAGTTCGCTGCGACCATATGCTCCCAGCACATTCACAGCATGATTACGTCACTACGTCCCGGCATGACCGAGTATGAGGCGGCTCAGTCTATGAGGCTCAACGGTATGCCGCTCTCCTGCCATCTTATGCTCTCGAGTGGAGACCGCGCGTGGTACGGCATGTGCAGTCCGTCGATGAAGACGATCAGGTATGGGGATCCATTGATGGCTGCTGTCGGCCTTAGAGGTGCTCTGACGGTCAGGGAAGGCTACGTCGTGGAGGATGAGAGAGGTTTGAAGGGGATTCAGCGGGACTACGTCGAGGAGATCTGCAAGCCCTACTTCTCGGCGATCGTGGATTGGTATGAGACGGTTAAGATCGGGGTGACTGGGGGAGAGGTTGAGAAGAGGGTCTCTGAGTCTCTGAGAGATGCGTCCTTCAAGCTGGCTCTGAACCCCGGACACCTGATCCATCTGGATGAGTGGCTGAACTCGCCCTTCACTCCAAGCTCGAAGCATAAGCTCAGATCCGGAATGATGATCCAAGTTGATCTGATCACGAGTGTTCCGAAGGGCAAGTTCGGAACAAACCTTGAGGACGGCATAGCGCTTGCGGACGAGGATCTCCGGTCGCGGCTGGAGGAGAAGTATCCGGAGACTTATCAGAGAATAGAGGAGAGAAGGCGTTTCATGTCTGATGTCTTGGGCATAAGGCTGCATGATGATGTCTTGCCGCTCTCCAACTACCCGGCTGTCCTGCGGCCATTCCTACTCAGCGATCAGAAGATCCTAGTTGCCGAGAGCTGAAGCTATAAGCTGTGACGACGAGCGCGGTCGCTCCCGGCCCTATAAGGGCCGCTCTTTAGAGAATAGGTTCTTCGCCAAGGTTGCAACCCTCTCTCCCAGCTTGATACATCGCTCTGCATCTACTCCCTGAGGCGCTTTGGTTGAGACTGCGCCGAAGTGTGTGCCGGGTTGCCCGTGGGTTGTGCCGCCCGAATAGACGATCATTCCCATTACCAGTAGGCCCGCGATCATTGAGAACTCCGCCATCTCGCTTCCGCCTCCTCCGGGCCAGTTGGCTGAGGCGAAGACGGCTCCTATCTTGTCCTTTGCGTCGATGGGAAAGTCGTCGATGAGCTTCTTCATCTGCCACGACATGGTGCCATAGTAGGTGGGAGATCCGAAGAAGATGGCGTCTGCAGCCAGTAGCTTCTCCTTGTTAATCTGGTCGATCGACATAAGTTCGGCGTCGACATCCGGAACTTTAAGACAACCATCCCGGACGAGTTCGGCCATCTTGCGCGTGTTTCCTGTCTCGGAGTGGTATAGGACGACGCATTTGACCATGGCAGGCACTCGGAGCTATGACTGATGGATAGCGATAAGAGAGTTGCTCTGCATGATATCGGTCGAGACTACCCTTAGCGGAGACTCCGCCGGATCCTTGAGGATTTGCTGAGAGCTTGTATGTTCGACGGCAGCGCAAATAATCTGGCATATCGAACAGTTCGCTATCTTCGATCTTCTTGTGGCTCGATCGAACATTAACGGGGTTTCTCAGACCCAGAGTGCTGAACCGAAAGCCATATGACGGGATGGATCGGCGTATGAGCGATTCTCATGGATTGCATGGGTAGACTGAATGGGTGGAGCGGCCACCAATGACCCTGCCAAATGTAGCTGAGATCAAAGCTGCCGTAGAGCGTCTGCGGAGTGTGATTGTTCATGCTCCGCTTGTGCCTCTGCACTCCTACGAGACAAAACGAGATATCCTCTTGAAGGTTGAGACTCTGCAGCCAGTCACCTCATTCAAGATTCGCGGATTCTTCAATGCGGCTGCATCCCTAACGTCTGAAGAGCGGCAACGGGGCCTTAAGACTGCAAGCAGCGGCAACAGTGCCCAGGCCCTCGGCTGGGCTGCTCGATATTTTGGCGTGACCGCCTTGAGTGTGGTGCCTGAGACGATACCGGCCTCCAAGCTGGAGGCCATCCGCAACTACGGCGTGACTCCGATCATAGTGCCACGCGATGAGCTCTTCCGCTACACGTTCGAGGGACCCAAGCTGTCAGAACCCTATACCTTCATTCACCCTTGGACAAACCGGATGATTATGGCTGGGCATGGCACGATAGGACTTGAGATCTTGGAGGATCTGCCCGAGGTTGAGACAGTCTACGTGCCGATTGGTGGAGGTGGGTTGGTCTCTGGGGTGGGTGCGGCGATTAAGGCGTTGAGGCCGTCTGTTCGTGTGGTTGGTGTTCAACCTGAGACTTCCTGCCATTACTACGTGGCTTTTCAGGCCGGTGGACCGATCTCGTATGCTGGAGGAGAGACTATCTGTGATGGTGTGGCCATTTCTGTGCCCTCCAGCGTTGATGTAGGGCCGGGTACGGTTTTGGGTGAGATGTTCTCAAACCTGCGTGAGGTCGTTGATGATATGGTGCTTGTTCCGGAGAGGTCGGTGAAGGCTGCGGTCAGGCGGCTGGCGCTTCGCAACAGACTCGTCGTTGAGGGTGCTGGGGCTTTATCAGTTGCGGCTGCGCTCGCCACTCCAGTCGAGGAGCGCGGCAAAACGGTCTGTATTGTGAGCGGGGGAAGCATTGATGCCGTGAAGTTTGCGTCGATCCTCAGTGATTGGTCTCTTGTCTGATTGTGATGGATGATTCGTTCGTTCCTACCCGCGGACAGAACCGTTCTCTTTGTTGAGACACTGAAGGTTGGTCTCTCCGGGTATGCCCGATTCGCAGGGCACATTCGTCTGGCAGAGACCGCATCCATAGGTGTCGAGCCCGTAGTGGGTCTTCGCGTACTC
>CAYWPD010000068.1:0-1846 GCA_964460055.1 uncultured Candidatus Bathyarchaeia archaeon | reverse complement strand
TCGTATATGCGGCCGCTCTTTGCGCCTCTGAGTCTGTTAGATGGGCTTAGAGCGATGAAGTCCGCGATCTTTACCCTCAATTGCTCCTCGAGTTTCGCGCCCATTCTTAGATTCTTCCGACATTCATAGACGGGCTTGAGTCCTTGAATCTTCATATCCTTTTTGCTTGGGGCTCTTCGAGTACGTGTTCGTCCAAAGGAGCTGTGGGCATGTCCTCGATGCGGCGTGGTCGATGTCTTTGGAATCGAGTCACACTCGTATCTTGAAGCGTTCGATGATGGATGATTCTGCCTCTGGAGTAGTTGGCTGAGGAGAAGCGGGAGTCTCAATTACGGAGGCGAGGATGACAGTAAAGAAGCACTTAAGGGTTGAACTGAAGGGTACAGAGCGGTAGTGGTTGAGCGTGACCGATCTGCTGCTATGGATCTTTGGAAGCACTCTCCTCGTCAGCCTGATGTCCTTGGTAGGTGTTACCACGTTCGTAGTTAGAGGGAAGCTCCTTGAGAGAGTTCTACTCGCGCTTGTAGGGTTCTCCGCGGGCGCTTTGATGGGTGGAGCCTTTCTGCACATGCTGCCCGAGGCCCTAGAGCATTCGGAAAGCTTGAGCATATTCTCGTATGTGATCTTTGGCTTCGCGGTCTTCTTCCTGATGGAGAAGTTCCTCTACTGGCGTCACTGCCACAAGGGGGAATGTGACGTCCACACATTTACCTACATGAACCTGATCGGTGATGGAATTCACAACTTCACGGATGGAATTGCAATCGCTGCGAGCTTCATGGCGGGGCTTCCACTCGGCATCGCCACAACCCTCGCAGTTATGGCCCATGAGGTTCCACAGGAGTTCGGAGACTTCGGCGTACTAGTCTATGGAGGCTTCAGCAGGTCTAGGGCGTTGTTCTTCAACTTCATAGACCAGACGACGGCGATCCTAGGCGGCATCACTGGTTACGTTCTCTTCCCCTACGTTGCGGGTCTTCCCCTTCTCATACTGCCTTTTGCAGCTGGTGGCTTCATCTACATTGCGGGCTCAGACCTCATCCCTGAGCTTCACCGAGAGCCTGACCTGAAGAAGTCCGTGCTGTCCTTCACCTTCTTTTTGGTCGGTCTGCTGTTCATGCGGTCTGTCGGACTGGTCTTCGAACATTGAGTTTCAGAAACCCAATCGCCTATGCAGCCACGTCTGCAAGGCCGCTCCCCGAGCGGCGGAAAAAGGCTTCGCCAAGGCATGTAAGGGCAGGCCGTTGCGCAGAACGGCTTGGTCATGAAGGTCAACCTACATCACACTTCAGACCTTCGAGGGAGGGGACTCCTTGAGCTGCAGAGTCTGGGGCAGTCACGAGCGCATCTTGGGAAGGCCCAACCTGGGTAAAGATTTGAACTTGAAACCTTTGCCTGCGCGCGTGACCGAGCGCTCCGGGAACTAATGAGCATTCGCTGAGATTGAGAGCAGGTTGACGAAAGAGGTCCTGACGTCATCACTGTTCCTGAAGGCGTCTTGAGTCTGCGTCTGTCAGAAGAAGCTGTCGTGTACTTGTTTTGGCAGCCGCCCGGCTTATGTCCTAGCCTTAAGTCTTAAGTCTGTTTTGAGATATTCGAAAACAGATGATCCAGTCTATGAGCGAACCAGTCGAAGAGAAGCGTGAACCGCTGCCCATCGCGGTTAGCGTGAAATGGATTGATGGCCTGAGGTTTGTGGCGAGCGATGAGAAAGGGCATTCTATTGTTATGGACGTCTCTAGGGAGCATGGTGGGCAGGGCTCGGGATTTGGTCCCATGCAGCTCTTGTTGGTCGCATTTGGAGGCTGCACCGGGGTGGATCTCGTCGAGCTGTTGGGCAAACAGA
>CAYWPD010000067.1:0-5335 GCA_964460055.1 uncultured Candidatus Bathyarchaeia archaeon | reverse complement strand
TCAGCGACGAGCCTCGCGATAACCAAGTTGGACGCGATCGACAAGAGATGCGCTGGCGTGAGGAGATTCGAGGATCTCACGGATGAGGCAAAGTCGTTTGTTCGACTCGTTCAGGATGAGCTGAGACGCCCTGTTACCCTTCTCGGGACCGGTCCTTCGGCGGAAGAGATGATAGACCTCAGGCAATCAAGCGCCGCATGGTAAGGGTTGATCCGATGCGGCGATTCAGGAAGGTGCTCGTCGCAGGGACCTTCGACCTCTTCCACGCTGGTCATCGATCGATCCTGCAGAGAGCTTTCGACTGCGGCGACTTCGTCGTAGTTGGTGTGACCTCTGACAGGATGATGAAGGCCGGTTTCAAAGGGCATAAGGTCGAGTTGTATCGGGTTCGCCTCATGAACGTCAAGGCATTCATTTCAGAGAGGGGACTCTCGGATCGAAGCCTCATAGTTCGGATCGATGATGTATACGGTCCAGCGATCTCCGATCCGGACGCCGAGGCTATCGTCGTCAGTCCTGAAACGGCCGCACGTGCCTTGGAGATCAACGACAAACGCCGAGAAGCTGGCTTGAAGCCTTTGGAGCTGATAGAGCAGGAGTTCGTCATGGCGGCGGACGGCAAGCCAATAGCTTCTTCGAGAATTAGAGCGGGTTTGATTGACAGGGAAGGTCGGTCAAGAAAGGCTGGTCGGTTGGAGTCCTTCTCATCAAGAAGCTGACCACCATTGAGTGTTCGGACTTCGAAGCGAAATTCGTCGGCGGCCGTCTTGTCGAGCATTCTCCGGAGAAAGGTACGATCTGTCACATTCAGCATAAATATGAGTTGGAGCGTAGAAGACCGAAGGGTGTCGACGGAGAGACCATCTTGAGCAACGCCCTATTGGCCTGGTTTACCAAGCGGAGAGAAGCCATAGCCATAAAGATGGTTCAAGAGCACCTCGCCTTGACTGCGGCCTGCGTTGACGAGTTCAGGAAATCGTTGAATCTTGCCTTTTCCGGCAGCGGCGAGGCGGCAATAGAGAGCATAAAGAAGCTCGCAAGACTTGAGATGGAAGCAGATTCTGTCCGAAGAAAGATCATAGATGAGGTGGCGAAGGGGGAGCTTCCAGCATCTGATAGGGAGGACCTGATGCACCTCGTGAGGGCGGTCGACTGGGTGGCTGACTGGGCTCGTGAATCCGGTAGGATTCTGACGGTGATGATGCCTCTTCCGGCCAACTTCATTGAGAACTTCAGTGGTGTCTGCAGCAAGATGGCAGAGGCCGTGCAGAATTGCACGGAGGCTCTTCGAAAGTGCATAGGCAATCTCGGAGTGGACTCAAGACAGGCCCTAGCGGAGTGCGATGAGGTCGAGAGGGCCGAGGAGCGCGTTGATGAACTTTATGAGAACGCGCGGTTGGCGCTGGCGAAGGCGCGGTATCAGGAAGGGCAGGTCGGATGTGTAGTCCTCTTCGCTCAGTTCCTCGATGCTATTGAGATGGTAGCCGACTGGTGCGAGAATACTGCAGATGAAGTGAGAGTGCTCTCAGTCCGAGGAAAGTGACTGATCTCATCCTTGGAGGCTCGTAGATGACTGATTTCAAAGTGGATGCGTCCGATCTAAAGAGCAAGGAACTCGAAGAGCTAGAGCAGCAACTGAAGCAGTTCCTGGGGACGGAAGTGGAGAAGGCGGGTCCTCTGTTCATAGCAAGCGTCACAGAGGAGGCTCAGATCGACCGTCCGCGCTTCAAGACGCTTCTGAAGAGGTTCATTCATTCGAGAGGGCTGAAGGAGGACTTTCGGGTTATCTCGTCGGGCCCGGATCAGTTCAAGATAAAGAAGCGCAAAGTCCGAAGCGAGTAGTCATTGCCCTGTCCGCAGGGATCTCTGAAACAGCTCTTCTTGCACTGCAGCTATGATGCTTCTGCATTCTGAGAGTTTTGCGTAGCAGGCTCGAAGGTCGTTTGTATGTTCAATGGCTTGCATGACAAGGTCATGTGCGACCGTCAGACTCGGCCCCAAGTCCAAGCTCCGTTTCCTCTGCCGTCGTGGACGTGTACTGATGTAGTTCTCTCCTAGCTCCTGAGAGAGGAGGAACGCTACATGCTCCACTTCCGAGGCCGCCCTGAATATTGAAAGGTCGAGCTCCCTTTCTTGGTTCTCGATGAGTTGTTGAAGTGCATCTTCCAAGTGGGAGAGGGTCTTCTTCAGCGACGGCTCGAACTCGACTCTCGACATCTCCGGCACCTATTCTTGAGTTGGCGCTGTCCTTTCTTGAACCTTCTGAAGCAGCTTCGGTACTTACCGCGGATGAGGTCAGTCAAGAATCTACTGGACGGTGACAGACTTTGCGAGGTTTCTCGGCATGTCTGGATTGTATCCGCGCATGAGGGAGAAGTAGTATGCAAAGAGTTGTAGAGGTATCACGTAGAGGATTGGGTTCAGGAGTTCGTGAACGCCGCGTGGAATCTCCATGTGTTCGGCGGACAACTCGGCGACTTCTCTGTCGCCCTCTGAGTGGATTGAAATGATCTCTCCGCCTCTTGCCTTCATTTCCATGATGTTCCCCACGATCTTGGATCGGGTGCCATCGCTGGGAGCCACAAAGATCACCGGGTATCCTTGGCCGACAACAGCGATGAACCCGTGCTTGCTCTCCCCGGCGGGGAACGCGAGTGAATATGTGTAGGCGAGTTCGAGGAGCTTGAGCCTACCTTCCATGGCCGTGGAGGCGTTAACACCTCTCCCGAGAAAACAGAAGCTCTGATTACCCTTGTATCGCTCTGCCAGCGTTCTGGCCCTGCGTTCTGTGTCCTTAACGACTTGATCTAGCAGTTGGGGTAGCTTCTGCATGGATTCCTCGATCTCTCGAACCTCTTCGTTGCTGCCGGTTTTCCTTATCCTTGCCAAGGCTGCGGCTAGGCGTGCGAGGACTGCAAGTTGGCTGGTGAAGGTTTTCGTGGCTGCGACGCCGATCTCGGGTCCTGAGCGCTGGCATATGTGCGTGTCTGCGAGTCTGGTCAGCGTTGAGCCTATGACGTTGGTGATCGCTAGCGTCTTTGTGCCTTTTCTTTTGGCGCAGCGGACTGCGTTTAGTGTGTCGGTGGTCTCGCCTGACTGGCTGACGGCGATGACGACCGCGTCTCCGTGCAGTGCATCCGAGTATTGCTCTGGGAACTCGGAGGCGATGACGGGTAGGACGTGGATATTTGCGATCTTCGAGAAGATGTAGGATGAGGCTAGGCATGCGTAGTAGGAGGTTCCGCAGGCGACTAGGAATATTGAGTCGGCGTTGTTGATCTGCCTCGCCACTTGGTCTATCTCGTCTTGTGGTATCATTGAGGCTCTTTTGATCGCTTCTGGCTGTTCGTGGATCTCTTTGAGCATGAAGTGGGGGAATCCGCCTTTCTCGGCCATCTCTTGGGTCCAAGTTATTTCGAATGGCTCGCGTCTGATCTCGCGCAGGTCTTTGGAGAAGATTGAGATTTTGTCGGCGGTGATGGTTGCTATCTCGTCCTCGTCCAGTATCAGGGCCTTCTTCGTTAGGGGGAGGAATGCGGAGACGTCTGAGGCGCAGTACATCGCTCCTGACCCGATCCCTAGGACTAGTGGGCTCTCCTTTCTGGCGACGATTATCTTGTCCGGTTCTTTCGATGAGAGGATGGCCAGCGCGTAGGATCCTTCAAGTTTCAGCAAGGTTCTTTGGACGGCTTCTAGGAGTGAAGCTCCTTTCTCGATTTCTTCCTCGATAAGGTGTGGGATCGTCTCGGTGTCGGTGTTTGATCGTAGCTTGTGGCCGCGAGTGGTGAGCTCCTCTCTGAGGTGGCTGAAGTTCTCGATTATTCCGTTATGGACGACTGCGATTGTTTCGGTGCAGTCTAGGTGTGGGTGGGCGTTTGACTTTGCAGGTATTCCATGTGTTGCCCATCTGGTCTGTCCGATTCCTATGTTACCTATGAGGGAGTCCAAGTTGTACTTGCTGTGGACTTCGTCGATCTTTCCTTTGTCTTTGATGACTAGGATGTGGCCGTCGCTGATGGTGGCTTCTCCGACTGAGTCGTAGCCTCTGTATTCGAGCCTCTTGAGCGAGCTGTGAATGATGGGTGCGACTGTCAGGTCTATCGAGGCGCAACCGAAGATTCCGCACATGTTGAGTCGCCGTCGGCCGAGCGGTGACCAACCGATCCGGTTTAGCCTGTAAAAGCGATTTCTGAAGTTCTGACTTTACCAATCAACGCAAAATGGTAGGCAAATGGCTTGTTCGATCGGTGTCAGACCGCATTAATGATGATGCTGTTGCCATTTGTTCCATGGCTGGGAAGAACCTTGGCGAGGTGACGATTGGGCTTGCCTATAAAACTTAAATCGGATAGGTAAAAGGGGTATTGTAGTGGTATCGTTGAGCTCTTACGTCGTCGAAGTCTCAAAGCAGACACGGGCGATTCCCACCAAGGTTCTGACAGATCCGCGGATGGCTAGAAAGGTTCTCCAACCATTACGCTGGGAGATTCTGAAGACGCTGATGGAGGCTCCCAGCTATCCAAGGGAGATAGCTCGCCAGCTCAAGATGAGCGAGCAGAAGGTGCATCACCACATCAAGGCTCTGCAGGAACTCGGCATGATATCTGTGGTGAGGACCGAGAGTAGGCGTGGGGCTTTGGCGAAGTACTTCTCGGCCGACAGGGCGGCTTTGTCCGTTCTGCCTGATGGGTTTGAGAAGGCGTTGCCTGCTGAGTTTCTCAGATTTCGGGCGGCCGATGTGGATTTGCGAAGGGCGAAGGTGCAGAGGTTCATCCCTGTGGACGGCGTGAATTCGGTCGTTGTGGTCGGCAGTCCGGACATTCACGGAGAATATCGTGCGAGGGCTCGGGATGGGCACTACGCGGTGGACTTGGCTCTCTTCCTCGGATCTCTAGGCGGTGTTCCCGTCCGACCGGGAACGAAGTTGGACACGGAGGTCGCCGAAGATGATCTGAAGAGGAACCTCCTTCTGGTGGGAGGGCCGAGGGTGAACACGGTAAGTGCGAGGATCAATGGGGAGCTGCCCATACGCTTCCAGTTGACTGAGAGGAGCGCCATAGTGTCGCGTGTCTCAGGCAGATCTTACTACGAGGAGGAGACGGGTGTGGTTGAGAGGGTTGCGAACCCTTTCAACTCGGCTTGTGAGATCCTGCTCTTGGCTGGGAACAGTATCTTGGGGACGAAGGCTTCGATTGTTGCGATGGTGAGGCGGCTGGACGAGGTCTCTCGGGGGAATGCTCTGAACAGAGAGGTGGCGGCCAGGGTCGTTCAGGGCTTGGACCTCGACAGTGACGGAGTCGTTGATGATGTGGAGTTTCTGGAGTGAGTTCTGCTG
>CAYWPD010000066.1:0-5354 GCA_964460055.1 uncultured Candidatus Bathyarchaeia archaeon | reverse complement strand
TGGGACAACATCAACACATCTTGGAGCGCCTGCATCCACGTCTACTGGACCGAAGAAGAGTTCGGCGACTGGTGGTACGCTGCAAGGGACATATCCAGACTATATATCTGGCCCAAGCTGACAGCCGAGATGAAGGTCGAGATCGAAGGCATAGCAGCAGGAGTCAGAGCGAGAGGACTAAAATGGGACAAATGGGACATCCTAGCCTTCAATGCATGGGCTGACATCGACACGTACTGGGACCTCTGGGAGAGCGGCCAGGGCCATCCGACGGGAGGTAACATACCAATACACCACTGGGAGAAGGGCTGCAGCGCCTTCATAGCGACAGGCTCCTACACTACTGACGGAGAGATCGTCATCGGACACAACACCTGGGCAGGCTACGCAGGAGACGGATACTGGAACGTCATCTTCGACCTCAAACCGAAGAACGGACACAGAATAATCTACCAGAGCACCGGAGGATGCATCTGGAGCGGTCAAGACTGGTACTACAACGACGCTGGTCTCATGGTCTGCGAGACAACCCTGCCGGGCATGGACATCTACAACGTAAAGGGCATCCCAGTCCTCGTCCGCGCTAGATACGCCATACAGTACGGAAGCACGATAGACGACTTCATCCACATAATGACCTACAAGAGCAACGGCGCCTACGCAAACGAGTGGCTCATAGGAGACGCGAAGACCGGCGAGATCTGCTCCCTACAGCTCGGATGCTACACTTGGGACATAGAGCGCACGTTCGACGGCTTCATCGGATCATGCAACTACCCCAAAGGCCCCAATGTGCGAAGTGAAACGAGCTATGACTGGACGGTACCTTGGACGAGCGGCTACTGCAGAAATGCAAGGTGGCAGGAGCTGAAGGCATACTACGCCGCCAACCCAGGCCTGATAGACTGCTCGGTCGGCCAAACGCTTCTCTCCGACCACAAAGACGTGTGGATCAACGCGGTCGCCGCGAGTTCAAGAACTCTCTGCGGCCACGGCGAAGCGGAGACGAACGTCCTCCCATACGCCAGGCCAAGACCCAACGGAGCCTACGACGGCAAAGTCACCTGCAGCGAACTGGTGCTAAATCACATGGGCATGTGGGGCAGATGGGGCCACCCATGCGGCGCCCAGTTCATCGCATCCGCATTCCTAACCCTCCACCCTGAATACGAATGGCAGCTTCCATACCTGCACAACATCCCAGAGACACCGGTTCCATGGACATACTTCACCAAGGACATGACGCCATAAAACCCCAAACACCACGCTCCACTCTTTTTTCTGGCAAGGCGCTCCTTCTCAGCCTCAAGACCTTCTTGGCCGTGAATACAAACCCGGAGACAACTCTGCAGGACGCCAAACTACGAGTCTGTCTTCCCACTCACCTACGACCGGCGAGCTCATCGTACAATATCCTTCAAACCTATCCGCCACATCTTCGAGGCCTAGCTTCATTAGCATCTTTCTGCTCCGTCGCCCATTCCGCAGCCGATTCGTTGAGACATCCCCATCCTCCTGCGATCCACAGTCAGCCCTTTATTCTGTGGCCTTGAATCAATCTGTCGAGGAGGTGATATCGGATATGAGATACCTAGTCAAGTGGGACATCAGGCCGATCCCTCCCGAGTGGGCTAAGACAGCCCTAGCCCTGCTGGAGGCGACGGAAGCTTGGGTTGAAGGGGAGATGAAGGCCGGAAGGATCGTCGAAAACTGGGTGGAGACCGCGGGAATGGGCGGGATCACCATCATCGAAGCCGAGTCAAACGACGCATTGTTCAAGAAGCTTCAAGAGATCCCCTTCGTTCCCTTCATGACGTACTGCGTAACCCCTCTGACAGACTTCAAACTCGCCGCGGAGATCACCAAGAACCAACTCAGGCAGATGATCAAGTAAAACAGCCCCCACCCCCTCTTTCTTCTCCTCTCTCGCACCGAACCCTGGCAATCATCATGACTATCGACCTATCTTGCCATATTTCTCGAGCATTTCCGAAACATTTCTGAGGCCCAACTTCCCCAGCATCTCCCTCCTCTGCCGCCCAGACTCCCTATCCCAGCCATGCAGCTCGTAGTACTCCGACAACATCTCATTGTACCTCTCATAGTTGAGCCTCTGCCCACGCAGCTTCCCCGTCTTGACAGGCTCATCGAACACCCTTGCGGGCGGCACATCATCCCTCCTCCCGAAGCCCGCATGTATCGTGTTGAAGGCCTTCTCCAACTCATGCACCTTCCAGCCAAGCCTCAGCAGCTCCTCACCCGACATCTCAACGCCAGTCACAGCCTTGAGCATAGCCGCATAGTCTTGGGGACCCCACTTCTCAATCGTCCCCCAGTAGGAGGAGAAGTAGCAGACACCCAGACAGTCCGTCAGCGCCTTATAGTTCTCAAACCAGAAGACCAGCCTCGCCTTCCCCTCATAGTTCGTCTGACCAATCGGCGTCGAGACGCCGAAGAGCCTCTCCACAACCTCAGGCGGAAAATCCCTCGCCTCTATAGTAGGGGAGCCATCAAGATGCCTCGCACCCCTCGTCGAGACCATGTGGCCGAACCCCCAAGCTATCGCAGTCCTAACGCTGTCTATGATACCCTGCCCCTTCACCTGCATAGCATAGTACCCGGAGCCCCTACCAATCCTCTGAGAGGCGGACTTGAAGCCGTCAGCCAGAACGTTCCCAAACCCCCTCCTCAACGCAAGATCACGGAGAAGCGCCAGTAGGCTCTCCCCACCACCCCACCTCAACTCAACTCCACCCGTATCATCCCTCGTGATCAACCCCTTCTCGAAGAGTTCAAAGGCCCACGAGATTATCGTCGAAGCGTTGTCGATGTCTATCCCCAGATCGTTGCAGACCGCCGTCGCCCTGATCACCACCTCAGGATCATCAACATCAAACCTAGGGCCGAAGCCGTAGCCCGAGTTAGCCTGCAAGCCCACACATGTGGTCCCAGCATACTTCCCCTCCCTCAACTCCAGATCATGCATACAGGCTTCGTAGCAAGATTCATCACAGGGAATCATCCCCCTCCTGTACCTGTCAATGTCCAGCAGCCGCCTGACCTTCTCATCCTCCCAGTGATCGTCCTGATAGTTCCTGACCGGAAGCATACTCCTGACCTGGAAGCCCGGAATAGCCCTGCCATATGAGCCCACCTTCCTCTGCAGCCTCGAATGCTCAGTCGCCAAGATCCTCCCCACAATCTCCTGACGCAGCTCCTCCAGCCTCGCAGGGTCAGCGACCTCGATCTCGCCCTCACCCCAGGCCGCAACCGCCTTCAGATTCTTCGATCCCATAACAGACGCGAGGGCACATCCACCCGCTGCATGCCCTTTGTCCACAATAATGGCCGAAGCGAACGTCAGATTCTCCCCGGCAGGCCCTATCGAGGCCACACTCGCCTTCGGGTTGCCGACCTCATCTTTGACGCGATCCTCGGTCTCGTACGTGCCTCTACCCCAGAGGTCAGCCGCCTTCTTGATCTCGGCGGAGCCATCGCTAACCCACAGATAGACGGGATCAGAGGCCCTACCGGAGAAGACCAGATTGTCAAACCCAGCCTTCCTCAGGCGACCTCCAAATCCGCCACCCACGTTTGCGAATCCTATGCCGCCCGTGTCAGGATTCTTGGAGCTAATATTCGTCCTAGTCGCCTGAGGAGCCCCAGTCCCAACAAACAATCCCGGAGAGAATATCAACAGGTTCTTCGGATCATAGGGACCAACGTTGACACCGAGCTCGTCAAAGAGAATCTTGGAGCCAACACCCCTCCCTCCCAGAAGTTCAAAATACTTCCTCGACGGCTCAGAAACCATCTTTCTTCTGCTCAAATCTACCCGAAGGGTCTTTCCTGCGAGTCCGAAGGACAACCCACTCGCCCCTTAGACATCGACTTCAAATACCATATGGCTCCAAGCATTTGAAATGAACCCAGAGAGAATGCGCAAGCTTCTTAGAAAGGGAGCAAGCATTCTACAGAATGGAAGAAAAGGTGCGAACGATGAACCTCAAGAGACTGCTTCTCCTGACACTCCTGACAATCTTCATTGCTGTAACGCCTGTCCTAGCACAATCCGAACGACCCGACCAGACCGCCCTGACAATCATAGAACTGACGGTGAAAGACGACGAAGGTACAAGCCAAGTCTATGCAGTTCCACCAACAGATGACTCGATGACGAACCCGCACTACGAGCTGATGATGTACCACTGGTTCACCACAATCAACTATTACATAAACCCCTCAAACAAGTACGGCTTCTCCGCAACCGCCGTGGTCAACGTGATCAGAACCTCCGCCAACACATGGGATGCAGAGACAAGCTACCAAGTCTTCAACTATGTTGGGACAATCTCAAGACAGGCAGGGAAACGGGACGGCTACAACGTGGTCGCATGGGGACGCTACCAAGCTGGCGTGATAGCCGTAGCCTACATCTGGTACAACATATACACCCTTCACATAGTCGAAACAGACACGAGAATGAACACCTACTACACGTGGAGCCTCAGCGGCGAGGCCGGGAAGATGGACGTCCAGAACATCATGACCCATGAGTTCGGCCACTGGTGCGGCCTCGACGACCTATACAGCGACAAAGACTACTGGCTCACGATGTACGGATACGCAGACTATGGAGAGACATACAAGCAGACATTGGGGCTCGGCGACATCAACGGACTCGAAGCAGTCTACGGACCTTAGCAGCTTGCACGTCCCCCCAGACTTTTTATAAACAAGCTCACCATGCACTGAGTGGGTGCAAGCGGGCACGCAAACTATCCTTCCAACCTGAGTGCGCTCCACAAGAGCGGTCTCCTTTCGTCAACTAACGTGATTTTTTATATCAGCCGTCGCAATCATACGCGAGCGAAAATGGTCTCCGAGCAAGATCTCGCGGAGTTTGGCGACCTCTGGAGCCTTATGTACATCGTCTTCGCCAAAGAGATCGTCGAAAGCTTCGGCGACGAGGGCAAAAAAGCCCTGGTAAGGGCAATACGCAACTACGGCAAGGCTAGAGGTGAGAGACTCAGGAAGAGGCATGAGCATAAGGGGTTTCCGATCAACATCCGATCCCTTTTCGAGCACTACGACCTCCCAGGAAACCCAGGCACCGTCAAGGAGAGAAAGGTCTTCGAGGACGACAGACTCATCTCCTACACATACTCCTGCCCGTACGAGAAGGTCTGGAGAGCAAACGACGGCAAGGACCTCGGCCTGCTCTACTGCCAGAACTTCCACCACGCCTTCTGGCAGACCTATCGGCCAGACATAGACGTGCAGATACCCGAGATATTGACCAAGGACGACCCCCACTGCCTTTTCATCGTCACACAGCCCAAAAAGTAACTCCA
>CAYWPD010000065.1:0-5384 GCA_964460055.1 uncultured Candidatus Bathyarchaeia archaeon | reverse complement strand
TCGGCCACGAAGTTGGATAGGTATTCGATGAGCGTCGTCTGCGGCGTGATTGGATAGGACGCGATGACATTGACTCTTGAGAGCTTTACCCCAGTGGCGAAGGCCTTGTTCCCAGTCATGGCCATCAATACCATGCTTGACCACCTTACCTCTCAGACCTCATCTCCACAGCCTTCGGGGGGCACTCGTATGCGCATATGCCGCAGCCCTTGCAGTACCTGTAATCGATCTCAGCCATCGATGAGCCAAGAGCGATCGAGGCCTCTGGGCAGAGTTGTACGCAGATTCCGCAGCGGGTGCAGGCTTCGCCGACCACGGGTCTGAAGCTTCTCCAAGATCCAGTCTCGGACTGTCCTGCCTGCGTGTTCCATCCGCCGACGGCCAGTTCAATTCTTATCTCTTTCGTCATGACAAATCACCTTGAGACGATCTCGGTCTGATCATAGGCGAGCTTCACAGCTGCTCGGTTTCCCTCCGCAATCTTGCCGCTGAACCGGTGGCTGATGGCCACGTTCAAGCTGTCAAGCTTCACCAGGCCCGTGGTCTTTGATAGAGCTCCGAGCATGGCAGTATTCGTGATCGGCATAGCAGTCTGCCCGAAGGACTTTATCGAGACATCTGTGGCATCCACGAGCGCAAGCTTCGAAAGCTCGACGGGGATCTTGAGGGTATCTGTAGACCCCCTCCAGTTCAGGACGGCGACTCCTCCGGCCTTCAGGCCGCTATGCCATGGGATGAGTGTGACCAGACCGGAGTCCAGAACTACGCAGATGTCGGGTGCGTAGCATTTCTGCCGTATGCGTACGGGCTTGTCGTCGATCCGCAAGAAGGCGGTGACGGGTGCTCCCCGCCTCTCGCCTGCAAACATCGGGAAGGCTTGGGCGTACTTCCCCTCGTGCAGCGTGGCTTCAACCATAATCTCTGCTGCCGTCACTGCACCTTGCCCTCCCCTGCCGTGAAACCGGATCTCCATCAATTTCTATGCGCCTCAATCAACCAAGGGTAGAGCCGTGACTCACAGGCATACTGCGATGAGGACTTAAGCCTATCCGACCGTCCATGTGACTCAGGCGTCGGCCGCCCATGAATAGGCTTGCCTCCGGCATGAGGGGGAGTTCCGAGAAGGCTTAAGAGGTCATCGACCGTACTTACGTGCGGGTTACTGTTGGAGATAAGGATCTCAGGGGATTGGTTCGTCAATCCTCGAGCGCTGCTCGAGTTCCACCAGAGATACAAGGATCGACCGCCAGAGGAGATCAAGAAGTTCTCACATGAGCAAGGTCTCGCCTTTGGCCGAGCGATAGTCGAGCAGCAGGCCATCAAGGGCAAAGACGAGAGCGCCATCGCCGCAGTCCTTAGCACCGTTCTCAGAGACGAGCCCAGCGCCAAGATACTCAGCGTGGGCGAGGGCAAGGTGTTGCTACGCAACTCAGGCTTCTGCCCCCTAATGACGGCTTGTCTTTCACTCAACCTTCCTTGGGCGTGGCTCTGTGAAGTGTTGGGTTGGCCGTTCTTCCATGGCCTTGCTTCAGCGGTCGACCCCCTAGTCAACCTCCGAATGATGAAGCAGAGAATGAATGGGGATCCATACTGCGACCACGTCTTCGAGAAGGGAGAAGGCAGGATAATCCACCCCTAGTAACTCCGACTGTATCGCATCGATCGGATCCAGTGAACTATGCCGATCCAAGAAGAATGTGTTGATCACTCTTGAACCTCGGACAGCCACCTATCGGAATTCCGGATATCATCTACATCGCAACCTACCAAGCCGCAGGAGAAAGCGGCAGCTCGGTCAGATCTCAAATCCTCCAAGAGATAGAGCACCGTTACGGGGCCAGACGCTCCGAGTCTGGTGACGCCCTAACGTTCACCTTGGAGTCTTGTGTGGCATACGTCACGTCCTTTCAGGAGGACGATTTCCCAACATTGCTGATCGCACTGAGACGAGACAAGGAGCCGGACCGGACAACACCCTTCACCCAAGTTCAGGCCGTCTGCGACGCCGTTGTTCGTCCGCTCCTGCAGTTGCTGTCGGTGAATCCGGCCTCCAGCTTCATCCTGCGCGTCAGGCAGGCGAAGAGCCTCAAGGAGGCTTTGAGCACAGCTGAAGGGTATGCCGCCCAAAGGATGAGGAGCGCCGGGATGGTGCAGGAATGCCTCGTCTCCACAATCCGAGACTCAACCGTCGATCAAGCCTGCAGCGCTCTGAGGCGGGAGCTCATCGTGTCTCCACTCAGCCGCCGTCTTGAAGAGGCGTCTTCTTCTGTCTGGAGGCTGGCTGACGATGCAACCTCATTGGCCTCTTCTGCTGGGAGACTCAGCCATTTATGGTCAGGGAGAGAGCTCATGCTGAAGCAGTTAGACGCTTCCGAAGAGAGCACCCAACTCAGAATTGACGAGATACTTATGGAGCTACGAAAACCTGCGGAGCAGCTGAAGCCTGAGGATCTGGAGGAGGTTCTGAGGGAGGTTACAGTCCTCTTCTCACGGCTCTCCGTCCTCGCTAGTACAATGCGGCGAGACCACGTGAAGGCCAGCTCCGTCCTACGCCAGATCAGGGCTCTCTTCCAAGCTTGGAGCGAGGAGAGCGTCGAGGGGTATCCGACGAACTCGGCCATCGAGCTGGGCACCTTCGAAGGCTTAGTGGCACCCTTCAGGGACTTCACCGATCGCGTCGAAGCGCTGAGAGCCCAGCTGGACACAGTCCTAGACGCTGTGAGAACCTATCTGGGGATACAGGGGCAGAGGCTGAGCATAGAGGAGCAGCGCTCCTCCAAGGAGCAGCTCATAAGGATGGTGAATTTGCAGGAGATTCTGCATAAGTTTGAGATCCTTATAGTGGCTTTCTACCTCACCGAGATGGGAAGGCTCTTCTTCGATGCTCTACTCCCGGAGACGGCGGGCCTCTTGACAATCGGCTTCATCCCGGCAGCCTTCATTATCGCCATCTCGGTCATGAGGCTCCTCCACAGGCCGCGCAGACAGGGCGAGTAAGTCCTGAGGCCTGTAACCGGGGAACTTCATTTGCCATGGCCGTCAAACCTGGGCCAGTCAAGCCAGCGCTCTCTTCCGAAGCGTTTGATGGAGTTGAGCGCGCGCTTCCCGAGCGTATTATCATAACACCGTTATGATTATATGCTGAACCGACGCTTCTTCGATATGGCAAGCCCGAAGCCAACGTCTCTCAGGAGGATTGGCTGTACGATCTTCGACGACATCTTGGGACTTGTCGGCAACACCCCCATGGTCAGGATTAACCATCTCAACCCAAATCCGAGCCTAGAGCTGTACGTCAAACTTGAGAAGTTCAACCCTGGAGGCTCGGTCAAGGACAGGATCGCGAAGAGGATGATCGAGCAGGCCGAGAAAGAAGGGGTTCTGACCAAGGACAAGACGGTGATCGAACCCACGAGCGGGAACACCGGAATCGGTCTGGCTCTGGTCTGCGCCGTCAGGGGTTACAAGCTCTGCCTCGTCATGCCCGAGACGATGACCATGGAGAGGCGCAAGATGCTCATCGCCTACGGGGCCAAGATCATCCTCTCCGAGGGCTCGAAGGGAATGAACGGCGCCGAAGACTTGGCCCGGAAGATCGTGGAGGAGGCTCCCGATAAGTACTTCATGCCGAATCAATTCGCTAACCGCTACAACACGTTGGCACATTATGAGACGACCGCGGAGGAGATATCGAGAGACACTCAGGGCCGAGTAACCCATCTCGTCGCAGGCCTCGGCACGTCAGGCACGTTGATGGGCGCATCTAGAAGGCTCAAAGAGCTGAACCCAAGAGTAAGGATAATAGCTGTGGAGCCCGACGCCAGAACTCCGATTCAAGGATTGAAGAATCTGAGCGTGCAGTACGTACCTCAGATCTTCGACCCCGGCCAGATCGACGAGAGAGTGTATGTTACTCTTCAGACGGGAGAAGAGACCGCCCGACTCCTGGCCCTGCGAGAGGGCGTCTTCTGCGGGCCAAGCTCTGGAGCAATCTTCCACGCAGCGGTCGAGAAGGCCAAGACCATCCAGAAGGGAGTGATGGTCGCGGTCCTGCCGGACGGCGGCGAGAAGTACCTTAGCACCGAGCTCTGCGACCCTGATCGTTGCCTAGAGTGTGCAAGAAGGTACAACATCGTCTGCGGATATCACGACGGCGAACCGGTCAGTAGGCACGCTGTTTAGACCGCTCTCCCTCATCCATCGTGCAGAGCGCTGTTTGGGCGGCCCCTCACCTATCACACAGCTGAACGAGCCGCTGCCTCATGTCAACTGTCGCATCCGTCAACCTGAGGATTGCACTTCAGATCGAGAGTAACTCACTTGTGAGACAAATGCTCCCCTTAGGGCGTTGCGTTGGCTGCTCTAAATCCCAGTCTTGTTTGTCAAAGTCGTCTCTTCTATAGGGCCTCGACCGGTATTGGGAATAGATTGATCCGCACGGTGCTTCACCTGCCGATTCTCTTTAGGATTCGCCAGGCCAGAAGGGTGATCCATCTCGATGGTTTCTCTTTCTGCCCGAAGTCGAAGTCTGACCAGAACCTGATGACTGATTCAGGTGTAAACATTGATTGATTGTCTCGTTTCGAGAGGAGCAGACTGCCCATCTCTGATCTTTGAAGTCTGTCTTCGGCGTATTCGAATTGGGATAGGACATCGAGAAACTTCAGGATCTTGTAGTCGGTGAATGGGTACTTCGACTTCTCCCAGCCGGTTCCGACCTGACTGTCGTGATCAGCGTATCTCATCTTGCCTCTGTTTCGCCAGCATTCGAACAGGAAGTCGACTCCTCTCCGAGCAATTTCACCCTCTCGAAGTCTCGGGTTTTGGGCCAACGCGCCGAGAGCAAACATCGTGGCCATGGCGCAGCTCGGCTCCCTTTCTCTTGGCCCTCCAATCTGGCCCGTGTCCTTGCACCAGAACCCGCCATCCAGACGTTGCCGTCTGACGAGCCATTCATAGGCTTTCTCGAGTCTGGCGTCTCCGAGAAGGCCAAGTTCCGCCAGTGACTCGATTATGATAGCGCTGTGGCAGTCGCCTGGTTTTGTTGGCGGACTCCATCCGAACGCTCCAGATGCGAGTTGAGTGCTTAGGACGTATTCGCACGCTCTGGCAATTCTTTCGTCCCCTATGGTGAGGCCGAAATCAGCTAGCACTGGAAGCAACCAGAATGTGGTATCTTTCCTTGGCCACCATGTGTGGATGTCCTTTGGTCCTCCCCAGTAACCCTCGCTGTTCAGGCGTTCGAAGATCTTTCTTATAAGTGGATGCTCGGGGATCGCCTCCCTCGTTGCTACGACTAGATCGTCTCTCTCATCTTTGTCTATAAGATCGGTCAATGTGCGATAGGCTACCCATGGCTCGCCGGAGAGCAGCCATCCCACCAG
>CAYWPD010000064.1:0-5486 GCA_964460055.1 uncultured Candidatus Bathyarchaeia archaeon | reverse complement strand
CCTTCATCGCGGAAGACCTAATGCAGATCGAACTCAAATACAGAGAATAGAAGAACCCAGCAGGTTCGCCATTCTTCGAAGAGAAGGAAACACTTCCTCTCCAGAAAACAAAGGTTGGTCCTAAACCAATCTGTATACGAAGCCCCTCTATCCCACTCTGCAGTCGGTGAAATACTTGGACTAGGCCGAGTACTGCGGAAAGCAGTGGTTCGACGGTATTCTGTTATTTTCGTTATGAACGTTATTACCCACTCGGCTCTACGCCCTATGGATTTGATCGCATCCAATCTGTACCTTTGAATCTCGGCTATCCATCTTGCAGAATATGTGTGTTAACAGCCTCCCATGGCAGGTTCCAGTCCCAGCGCGCTAAATAAGGCGCGCTCGGTATCTCCGCTCGTTTAGATCTGAAGAACGGAGGCCCCCTCCCGGAAAACGTATTACCGGCCACCCCAAGAACTGGCAGACACAAATCCACAGTGATTCACGTTGCCAGTACACGCCGAGATAATCGCCATAGGAGACGAGCTCCTCTACGGACGCGTCTACGACACAAACTCCTTCTGGCTCGCAGAACAGCTCACCCAGCTCGGCCTCCAAGTCCAGAGAATCACCTGCATCGGAGACAACGTAGAAACGATCGTATCAACCCTCGAAGAAGCCCTCAAACGAGGAAACACCTTCATCATCTCAACAGGCGGACTCGGCCCGACACAAGACGACAGAACCATCGAGGCCGCCAGCGCCTTCACACAAAAACCGATAACAACCGAAGGAACGATCCTCCAAGCCCTGGCCGCGAGAAGAAACGTCCCAATCGAAGACGTGCCGCCCACCATACGCAAGATGTCCCAAACCCTCGAAGGCGCCACCTGCATCCCAGGAGTAACCGGCTGGGCACCCGCAACAATCTTCCAGAAAGACGGCGCAACCTTCATCCTCCTGCCCGGACCACCAAGAGAAGTCAGAGAGCTCTTCCAAACAGCGTCCAAGATCATCCTAGAGAAGAGCCACCAGAGAAGCGCCGCCACAAGAATCACAGTGAACGCCTACGAATCACAGGTCGCCCCAACAACCGAACGCATAATGAAGACACTCCAAGGAACCTACCTCAAACCACTCGTCGGACAATACACACCCGGAGAAGGACTCCCAATAGACATCATAGCCTACGGAGACACAGAAGAAGACTGCAGAACAAAACTCGAGAAAGCCAAACAGATGCTACAAGAAGAGCTCGGCGACAGGGTCCGCTTATAGACCCCTCATGTCAAAAATGGGAAGACTCTCCGAGATCTACATGCATACGCACTTATATTGTCTGGTCTAAAATAACGGGCATATGCCCGAAAAATTAGACTTCATAACTCCAACCGTCCTGAAGATACTGTATGTCTTCCACAACGACCCAATCCGCGAGCGTCATGAAAGGGAAGTCATAAGAGACGCCCAGATAAGCAAGGGCTCTGCAAACTCGATCCTCAGAAGACTCTCCGAGGCTGGAATCCTTGAAAGGAGAAAGGCCGGGCGGATGGTGTTCTACAGGTTCAACAGTAGAAATGCCACGGCAAGACAGCTCAAAATTCTCTTCAATGTCCACTCCCTGCAGAATTTGGTGGATCAGCTAAAGCTTCACTGTAGGAGAATAACGCTCTTCGGGAGCTGTGCAGAGGGGCTGGACACAAGCGAGAGTGACGTAGATCTCTTCATCTTGACCCAGAATAAGGAAAGGGTCATGGAAGAGGTCAGTGACTACCAGAGAAACTTGGAGAGAAATCTATCGCCTATAGTCTTGAACGCAAACGAATTGGTGAAGCTGAAAAGCGAAGACGAACCGCTATACGAGAGAATTGAAAAGGGCATCATCTTGTGGGAGTCTGGATGAGTTCAGAGTTCGAACGCACGATAGAAGAAAGAAGACTAACTCCGATCAAGGCAGACAGAGGTGTGATCTTGAAGGAGATGCGAGAGGCCGAGGCTGACCTCATCGAGGCAAAGGACTCCCTTGAAAGGAATAGGTACAAGTGGGCAACAATCCAAGGCTACTACTCCATGTTTCACGCGGCAAGAGCCTTGGTCTACAACAAAGGCTTCAGGGAAAAGAGCCATCACGCCCTGCTGGTTGCCTTAAGATATCTGCTACCTAAGGAAATCGGTATGAAGCTCATCAGAAGCTTCGAAGACGCTATCCACCTGAGGGAAGAGGCAGACTACGGCCTGACCTTCTCACAAGGTGGAGCCAAGCAAACCGTCGAGAATGCTGAGGAATTTCTCAAGAAAGCAAAGGAAGTACTCAAAACCTAGAAGAGAATTGGTTAGAGCCTAGGACACAACTAACGTTGACTTCAACTCATCTGATCGGTTTGCCGTCTGGTTTTGCATCGCAGGTACATGTGTGACATCCGGAGCGACTGGACTCGGATCCGAGATGCCGGTCGCCTTGCTATCCGGACTTTTAAAAACTCTTGCAACTGCTGCTTTTCCCAGAGAAATTCGGTGCTCTAGAGCTGAGGATTCAAGCCTGAGACCGGCCCTTTGCCTTCTGGAGATATACCTGGTAATCCATGTACTGCGACGCCATCCTTGTTCTCAGCTCCAAGATATCGGCCTCTTCACCTAGGATGGGTTTTCCCTGAAGAGCTTCGTACGCCAAGGAGATGTTATCACAGTCATCCAGAACCAAGATGTGGACATCCTCACGACGCAGAGACTCCTGAACGTCGCAGAGAAGCCCGCCGACCTCATAAGCGTCCGGTCGCCTGCCGAAGAACAAAGCTATGTCAACATCCCCCTTCAGACTGTAGCCTTTCACCCGGGACCCAAAGAGGAAGGCCAGCCTAACCCTGCCCCTGAGGACAGCCCCTAGAGTCTCAGCCAAGTCATCTGAAGTCATCAGTAGGTCGACCCATCCTAGACTATTTCGTGTGGCAATAGGAAGGTGTCTCTTAGGCCCTTCTCATGTATGAAGCTTTCAAGCTCGTTGTCCAACGTGAGCAACTTGAGGTCAAGACGAACGGAGTCTGAGTATAACACATTGTCTACCATATCCCTGTGACCCAGCATATACAACCTTAAGGCGCCACTGAACGTCTCGGAATCCTCTTTTGTTTTCACGTATCTATCGCCCTCGACGATACTCCTTAGACCTAGGCTGAAGCTTTCGGGGTCAAAGGACGAGACCGCGGCGAGTCTGGCTGCCACCCACAACGCTTCAAGAATGCTGAAGTGTGAATAGTATATCTCAGCCTCGATCTCTACGAGGCGTTTTAGGGCTTTGAAGACCTGCTCCCCGACATCGATCCCCAAAGAGGGAAGGATGAAAGATGTGTCAAGCAGAACCCTTAGCATGGCTTTTCTGCTCCTCAAGGCTTATGGCCTCGATCTGCTCAGGTCCGATTGAGGCGAACTTCTTCCCCGACAGAGCCAGTTCGATGGGATCCTGGAGGCTCTCCAAGACCACCGTGTTTCCAGTCACCTTCAGCAACACCCGTCCACCCTCCCTCAGACCCATCGCTTTGACAACAGCTCTTGGCAGGTAGATAGCATACTTCTTGCCGACTCTGGTCTCAATTGTCAGACTCACGAGAACTCGCCTGAATAAGATTGACTAGTCAGACTTAAGAACCTGTCTCCGCCATTGGAGCCACTCTCCGGAAATAGTCGAAGATCGTCCAATACTCCAGCTTTAAATAACCCTAATTCTCGTGGGCTTCCAAGCTCAGCTTTGACTTCCCTAAGCTATCGGCCTCACCTCTATCCCTAACAAATCTCGCGCGCGCGAAAACTCCCCTACTTCGCCGAATTGAAAGGCCTGATAATCAAAACCACAGGCCTGGGGGGGCCTGATAAGAGACGCGCTCTCCGATTTGAGTGGAATAAGATATGCGCTCATCCACGGTTCCTTCGCGAACGGAAAGGAGATGGAAAGTAGCGATGTCGACCTGCTCGTGATTGGCAACCTCAACGAAGAAAACGTGCTGAAAGCGGTGAGCAAGGTTGAGAAAGATGTGGGAAGAGAAATCAACTACATAGTCTGGAGCAACGAAGAATTCTCGAAGAGGGCCATAAGTAGGCATCACCTGGTTGCCGAGATCGTGAGAAACCCAATCATCATGCTAGTAGGCAACGAAGATGAGTTTAGAAGAGCTGCTGAGAAGCGGAACAATGAGGAGGCCAAAGCTCAATCGTAACTGGGCAACTAGCTCGTTAATGCATGCATGCGGAGACCCAGATAACGCTGAAAGACTGATCCCCAAAAAAGAGCTCAACAGGTCATGTGGCGTAATACAGCTCCAAGGCGCCAAGAGTGAATCGTCGAGATCTCAAAGGGGACAGGCGTCGTAATCCGTGTGACGCTATTCGCAGACGCTGCCTCCTCTGGAGGCCTCGTAATCTGCTAGGATCACGACCTTTTGTACCCGAAATTATGAAGACCCCGTGTCCAACCTATAAACAGGTATCTGGAGACAGCCTCCAGATAGCCTTCCATTCGCTGCATCATAGATAGTGTTGAAGCCGGAAGAACACAAACAGTTCGAGGCAAGAAGCCGAGCGAGAACCTTTCCGGGTGATGAAAAGACTGCTGCTGGTCGCGGCGTTCTGGCGAGACGCCCTCTCAACAGACGAAGACTACTCAACCTCAACTAACAGAGCGCTGAGGACGACGTCTGGATTTGACTAGAACGGTTCATCCTTACCTAGAGAAGACACATAGACAATTCACAGTGGAATTCAAGCATGATCACTTGGTGTGATGAGCTTCCCACAGAGATTGAGAGCGGATCGGGCTCTACCGATAACTCTCTCAGCATACTCCTTCAGGTATTCCACTGACAGCCCACGTTCAAAACCATAGGCAGCGTCTCCCCTAAGCTCCGCCAATATCTTAGAGGTCGCGGACAGCTCCTCCACAGATTGCCTAAACCAATGCGGCAAATCGTCCCTTAGTGAAAGCTCTCGGAAGACAAGGCTGACATCGTGTTCCTTCGGGTAGTCCACACCCAGAAATGTTAGCACAGCTTTCAGGGATGTCTCGACACACATCTGGCACATGTAGAGTACGTTGTCGTAGTTCCCCTTCTGAAGCTCTTCATCGACTGGACTAAGCCATCTCTTCGCTCTCTCCATCATCGAAAGCGCTCTGGCCTTGGTGCTCAGATAGTTACATCCTCCCCGAACTTCAGGTCTGGCTTCAGAAGCCAGTACCAAGAGCCGTCAGGCAGCTGAACCCGCCTAGAGCCGAGCTCCGCTAACCTCCTTGTCAGGCGACCCATCAGAGATTCGAAGAAGCCCTCCCCATCAAATAGTACGATAGCTTCGAAGACCATATCCAAATAGATTCGCTGGAAGACCCTCGCTTCCTCTCTGGAGAGCGGAAAATTCTGCAGGACAGGCCATATTCCCCTCCTCACGAGTAACCTAGAGAGACCTCCCTTGCGCACTTCTTCCTCAACTCCCGCAAGCTCCTCCAACCTCTCCCAAGTCTC
>CAYWPD010000063.1:0-5557 GCA_964460055.1 uncultured Candidatus Bathyarchaeia archaeon | reverse complement strand
TTGGGAGAAGCGTATAGAACAAGATTTTGAAGAAATTTGACATCTTCACGAGACTACGCGACATGACTGAATGGGCGATCGCATGATCGCCCGCAGAGTAGCCCAGCACCTTCCGGAGTCTTCTATGCTGATTCTTTCAATCAACTTCAGCCAAATGCTCACAGAATGGGTTCTCGTAGAGGTCAAGTCCCAGAAGCACGCGCGGGTGAGTCTTCAACACTTGCATAAGTATGTTACCAAAGAACTTCTTGGTGTTGTACTGACAGAGGAGCTTGACAGGAAGTCTCCTGAACGCTGTGCTCAATCTTTCTTCATATCTGAAGAAGTCGTCCAAGCTATCCAAGTCGCGAAGTATCCAGCTCATCTCTCCAGCGCCTCTGAGGCCGGAATAGCCTTGCCCTAAAGCTTCTTCCAAGGCCGAAGAGATGAAAGATATCATGGCGTTCGCGTCGAATCTTCCGAGGCGGAGGTATGACTCCCTCGACGTGACGATGCTTAGCTGGCTTCGCTCGAGATAGTGCTGTACGCTGATGCCGTGCATGAGTAGGCCTGCGCTGATCTCCGCAGCAGTGTTCTCGTCGACGACATAGAGGCACTTCTCTCTTTTTCGCAGTCCGTCTTTGATGAAGGGGATGACTATCTGGAATTGCTGCTTCCTATCCTCATAGAAGGAGCAGAGATGGTCTCCCAATCTCAGTCTGCCTTCGATATCGCGAACGATCGTTGGGTTGGCCATAGGACTTTCAGTCCAGCGACAACGTGTCCTTTCGTTCTTCATATTAGAGGCTTCGGACCAGACGATTGCGGATTGTATGATTAGGTAAGAGGTTAGTTAAACTGTGGTACGGGAAGCCGCTTCTGGAGCACCGTTTGAAAGTTTTGGCCAAAAGAAATCTCTGGTATTGTAGACGCGTTCGCAGCATTATTGATTTTTGTCAAGAGCAACTTCTAAGCGGGACATCGCCATCCGTATGGCTGAGGTGAGGACTTGAATCTAAGGACTGCCGCACTTCTGATTGCGGCCGCGATATTGTTGAGCCAAGCGTCGTACTTGGCGTATGCTTCGATAGAGACTCCCGTGGGCCTAGAACCGAGTTACGGCCAGCACACATCGGACATGGCACAGACGTGTCTCCGTGAGCATGGAGGTCAACACTTCGGCGAATGCGTGAGTGCAGTGGCCAATGGCCATATGGACATCCATCACCACACGACGTAGTACCTTGGCACTGAAGCCGTTGTCAGCGCAGAGGATCCTCTGGTCCTTTTTGCCAAGAGAGTGATTGTATGGTTCAGAGAGACGGCAAGAGCATTGGAGTGAACGAGGGCAGGTACATTCCGGCTTTCAGCTATGGATTCCTTACTCCATCCTATGACCTCATGATGCGATGGGGAGCGCGTGAGCTAGCCTTCAAACCTCGCTTGGTGCATCAAACCAGTATTAGGAGAGGCTTTAGAGTGCTCGATCTCGGATGTGGCACGGCAACCCTTACGATCCTCCTCAAAATGAAGCACCCTGACGCTGAAGTTGTGGGGCTCGATGGCGATAAGACCGTGCTGGAGATCGCGAGATCGAAGGTCATAGGAGCCGGTGCGGATGTGATGCTGGACTATGGAATGGCGTTCGAGATGCCATATCCGAACGAGTCTTTCGATCGTGTCGTGTCCAGTATGGTTTTTCACCACCTGACTCGTGAGAACAAAGTTCGGACGTTGAAAGAGGTGTATCGAGTGCTTAAACCAAGTGGGGAGTTGCACGTTGCGGATCTTGGGCAGCCGCACAACATCCTCATGCATCTCGTCTCGGCGATCATTGGACGCCTAGAGGAAGCCTCAGATAATGTGAAGGGTCTGCTGCCGAAGATGTTCCGAGAGGCTGGTTTTGAACGAGTTGAGGAGACGGCCAGATACATGACGCTATTCGGTACCATATCTCTATACCGGGCACAGAAGCCGCTATTCAAAATCTAGAAGTCTGGATCTTTTTGCTTCGAAATGTCGCATCAGCAGACCCAAGCTCGCATGCTTGGAGCTTAGTAACGAGCGGTCATCGCTAACTAGAGCTCTTCGCGTCGAGCCGCTTTGCTACTTTTGTGTACGAACGGTCTTTGAACGGCAGCGGGCCTACGAAGCAAAGAGCTTCAAGGATGTTCTTCTTGACCTTCATGTCGATGCTCCTCAGTGTTATGCGAGGAGTGCCCGTGCCCCCCGAGAATATGTGAGAGAGGACAAAAAGCAATCAAAGCAATCCACAGAAAGGTCCTGTCCACAATAAGTCCTAGCAATGCGAGCGTTATCAGCCCGAATCCGATTCCCCACACGAGTTTTCTGCTTGCCAGGAGCCGTCCCTCATAGGTAGCCTAACAGCAGTGATGGCCCGTGTGAGGACCTGCTGACTCGTGAATCCTTCCTAGATATTTCGCTGGATCCTGCTCGAACTGTGTCTTGCACGGAAGAGAACAGAAGTAATATGTTCTCTCCCGAAAGCTGCTGCGAAATGTAGCTTGTCTTTTATCCACGTACATTCCGCACACAGGGTCGATCTCGTTCTCACTCATATACATATTCAGACACCAACGGCGCACATACGAGCCAACTTGCAAACTTATTCTTGGTGACTTACGAAGACCAAGCGTCTGCAGCCGCGACTTGGACAATGTAAAGGAAACTGAGGAACTTGTGCTTCATTCAGAATACGTGGTGTCGACAGGCTATGCAATCATTTGATCGTCTTCTCTCTGTTCTTGGAAGCTGGCTTACTATCGTTTGCATGAGAGAGATTTTCAACAGAAGCGGCTTCTCCGATTTCTATTTCTTAACCCGATGTCGTTTTGCTTACTTGACGCTCGACTCGTCAGATCGGAACCATGGATTGGTGCAGAGCTCGATAAAGCGGAGTCTCCAGCCTATCTTACGTCTAGAAACGAGCTCTTTTCCCTCAGCTCCAAATGCGGCGAGTTTCATGCACACATTGGATGTGCGCCATTTTCTCTCCAAGCGGATTTGGTGAGATTGAACTGTCTGCCCAAATCTTAAATCGGAGTGCAGCTTCTTCGCTCATCTCATCCTTTCGATCAATGAGGGTTTTAGCATGAGGGTTGTCGATCTGAGGAGCGACACAGTCACCCTTCCCACGGAGGAGATGCTCGAGGCAATCAGGCACGCACCGCTCGGAGACGATGTCTTCGGAGAGGACCCTACAGTCAACAAGCTGCAGGAGATGGCTGCGGCCAAGCTCGGAAAAGAAGAGGGGCTACTCGTAACCACAGGCACCCAGGGCAACCTCGTTTCACTCCTCTCTCAGACCAAGAGGGGTGATGAGATCATTCTTGAGGCCAACTCACACATCTTCCACTACGAAGTCGGAGGGCTTGCCGCGATCGGCGGGCTGATGGCTAGAACCGTTCCGGGAAAGCTTGGATATCCAGACCCCAAGGATGTGGAGGCGGCTATTCGTCCTAAGGACATCCACTGCCCGGAGACTACACTCGTTGCGTTGGAGAATACTCATAACAGAGCAGGGGGAACGGCGACTACGCCTCAGCAGACAAAGGCCATGGCGGATCTCGCGAAGAAGCATGGAATGAGACTGCACGTTGATGGGGCTAGGATCTTCAACGCGGCCGTGGCGCTTAGAGTTGATGTGAAGAGACTGGCTGGGCCAGCTGACTCCGTGACCTTCTGCCTCTCGAAGGGACTGAGCTGCCCTGTCGGTTCGGTGGTGGTTGGAAGTCACGACTTCATAGAGCGAGCCAAAAGAATGCGGAAGATACTCGGTGGAGGAATGAGACAGGCAGGCATCATAGCCGCCCCAGGTATAGTCGCACTGGAGAAGATGATCGACCGGCTCAAGGATGACCACGACAATGCGAAGAGATTGGCCAAAGGATTGCTCAAGATTCAAGGCATAAGCGTCAACATGGAGACAGTGCAGACCAACCTCGTCTACTTGGACGTCGCGGGCACGGGCGCCACCTCAGACGAGTTCGTTGCGCTCGCGGACGAACGGGGAGTGAAGAGCCTCGATACTGCCAAGACCGTCATACGAATGGTCACTCACAACGGCATAGAGAAGGACGATATTGACTACGCACTGCAAGTGCTCAACGAGGTCGCTGAAGATATTAGAGGGAAGAGAATCCGCTAGCCACTCACCCCTCTAAATCCACCTGCCAAGTCCAGACGCGATTCGCAGACTAAATAAGCACCCGATTTCTCTAGCACTACCCCAAGGGACAGAATTTGAAGATTCGATATCTGAGTCACGCTTGTTTCGAGGTAAAGGACAAGAAGACGCTCCTGATAGATCCATTCTTCTCCGGGAACCCTCTAGCCCCGAGATACACGGGTAGACCAGACTTGGTGCTCGCAACCCATGAGCATAGCGACCATGCCGACTCAGCCTTCTTGGCAAAGACTGGCGCTCCCATCGTGTGCACCGCTAGCTGCGAAGTTGAAAAGGCGCACGTCATGAAGGTCGGTGAGAAAGAGACCATTGAGGGTGTGGGCGTTGAGATGATCGGTGCCAGCCATCAACGTCCACCCGCTTCCCCAAGCCCGTTGGCCGCGGGCTACGTCATAGAGATCGATGGGAAGAGAATCGCTCATTTGGGGGACACGTACGTTGAAGGCGTGACCCCTCTCCGGGATATAGATGTCCTTCTCATTCCCATAGGGGGATATTATACCATGAATGTGGACGAAGCTGTTCAAGCTTTGAAGATCATCAAGCCAAAGCTGGCGATTCCGATGCACTACGATACCTTCCCACAGATAAGAGTGGACCCCAACGAGTTCAGAAGGAAGGCCGAGAGAGAAGGCTTCAAGGTGCGTGTGATGAAAGTAGGCGAGGAGATAGAGATATGAACCCTCGCTCTTTTCCAAATCGCCAGACTACAAGTACCTAGAAATCGACGGCAACGCTTTGTTGAGATACTTCTTGGCCGCATAAATGAGGACATTCGCATAGAGAATTGTGAAGCCTGAGATATCTTCACCGGAGATCCCGAGGCCAGCGGATTCCTTGGAGTAGAGAACCTTGAGCACATCCTCCATCTCTGGAGAGTACCTCTGAAGTAGATAGTATAACTCAAGGCCGTTGAACGGTTTGAAGGCGACCGCCCACTCTGTCGCGTCATCTATCGCCAGATCGATCATCTCGATACCCAAAATCTCGGCGAGCCTCTCCGCGTCAGTGTTGTCTAGATGGCTTAGAATCTTCACCCTCTGTTCGAGGGCGCGAGACACGTATCTGGTGTGCGTCATACCGCCTTCAAAAGCTGAAAGACCAACGACGCCTGAGCGGTCGATCTTCCTCAAATCTCGGCGAGCCTCCCGACTGAAGGGTTGACACTACCATCTCAGACCGGAGCCCGACGATATATCTCTTCACAGGTGCTTGTGTGCAGCAATCTTGCAGCAGGTAGGAAGGTACTCGTCGTCGAGCGACGACTCGATCTCTTCGTAGTCTTCAGATTCGGAGTCTGGTTCCTCGGACGTAGAAAGCCTCTCAAAACTTCGTGCCGAAGGTGCTTAAAACGATTTCCACCCAGACAGA
>CAYWPD010000062.1:0-5914 GCA_964460055.1 uncultured Candidatus Bathyarchaeia archaeon | reverse complement strand
ACAAGGAGGAGATCGCAAAGATAAAGCAGCGACCCGGAATGGTCTGTGTTAAAGTGGACATCAAAGGAAGAGCTGACGAGGAGCTTGCTGTCGATGCCGCAAATGCAGGGGCGGATTACATAATTATTAGTTGTTCTGACTGGAAGATAATCCCGCTAGAGAATATTATCTCTAAGATACATGGGAGGAGCAAGCTGCTCTTTATGGCTTCTGGCGTCGATGAAGCTAAGGTCGCTCTAGAGACGCTTGAGCTGGGCGCGGATGGAATTGTGCTGAAGTCCCGTGATCTCTCTGAGATCAGTCTAACTTCAAACCTCGTCAAAGCCGTTCACCCCATGATTGAACTCTCGACCGTGAAGGTGACAAATCTGAAGCCTTTGAGTACGGGTGCTAGAGTTTGCGTTGACACTTGCGACTTGATGGAACCCGGCGAAGGAATCCTGGTCGGATGTCAGTCGTCAGGCCTATTCCTTGTTCAAGCAGAAATTCATGGGAGTGAATACATTGAGTCCAGGCCTTTTCGAGTGAATGCAGGTCCTGTGTCTCTATACGTTCTTACGCCGGACAACAAGACGAAGTACCTTTCCGAACTGAAGGCGGGAGACGAAGTAGTCGTTTCGAACAGGGAAGGCCGTATTAGACTCGCAAACGTTGGTCGGGTCAAAATTGAACGAAGACCGTTGATGTTGATCGAAGCGGAAGGTCAAGGGAGGAAGCTTAAGACTATCGTGCAAAATGCGGAGACGATAAGACTCGTTACGAAAGCCGGCTCCAAATCCGTAGTCGATATGAAGGTTGGGGACGAAGTTCTGGCCCGCATTGAGCACGGCGGCCGACACTTTGGAACACTGGTGAAAGAGGAGTCAATTCTCGAACGATGACAATAGAGATCGCTGTCACGATTCCTGCTGACACATTGGGTAGAGCGTTAGCTCTCACTAGAAAGGCTGAACGATATGATGCAGACTACGTTGAAGTTAGACTGGACGGCCTTCGAAAAATCGATTGTCTCGAGAGGATACTCGACTCAACCGATCTGCCTTTGATCGCAACGAACAGAAAGCGGTCTGAAGGCGGCAAATTCAAGGGCGCCGAGAAGAAGAGGATCGAGATCCTCATTGAAGCAGCTAGGAAGGGTTTCGACTACGTTGACATCGAGTTATCGACTGAAAACGTTGCGACGATCGCTCGGGAAATCCGAAAGGCTGGATCGAAGCCCATAATATCATTTCACAACTTCGATGGGACGCCGCCCGAACCTGAACTGAAAAATATTCTCAAACATGAGATCGACGCGGGAGCCCACATATGTAAGCTAGTGTGCCGCGCAACGAAGATCGAGGACAATAGCCTACTTCTCTCCTTCATCTCGAAGGTCCGTGGAAGAGCTAGAATTGTCTGTTTCGCCATGGGAAAGCTTGGAATTCCTTCTCGAATCCTATCCCCCCTCTATGGATCGGCTTTCACATTTGCCTCAGTTCAAAAAGGGTTGGAGTCCGCACCTGGGCAACTTACGATATCCGAGTTGAGGAAGATCTACAATCTGATGGGGTTCACTTAAACGATGTTAACTGGAGTAGGCGATATATACGGGGTTATCGGCGATCCAATTGAACATTCATTAAGCCCACAAATGCATAATGCGGCCTTCAAGAAGCTCGGTCTTAACTGCATCTATCTACCTTTTCGTGTAACGCGGCGAGATCTAAAAACAGCGATTATGGGGATCCGAGCCCTCAATATTCGAGGAATCAACGTTACAGTTCCCCACAAGACTGCTGTCGTCAAGTTTCTTGACGAGCTGGATGAGTCAGCGCAGGTAATAGGCGCAGCAAATACTATTCTCAACGATGAAGGAAGACTCATCGGCTACAATACTGATGGTCTGGGCGCCGCGAGGGCCCTTGAAGAGCAAGGTGAGGATCCGTCTGACAAAAGAATTGTATTAATCGGAGCTGGAGGCGCCGCAAGAGCTATCGCTTTCACTCTAGCCAGAAGAGCGAGAAGCATATTCATTCTCAACAGGACCCAACGCAAAGCTGTAGAGTTGGCCAAGGCTATTGAACGGAAACTTGGGAAGAAGATCCTTGCGAGATCGTTAGCTAGAAATTCGCTTCTCGAAGCATTACGGGATGCAGATATACTGATCAACGCCACGTCGGCTGGGATGTACCCGAGAACCGAGCGGACGGTGGCTACAAGAAACGTACTGCATTCAGGCATGGTGGTTTTCGATATTGTCTATAACCCTGTAAAGACGCTACTGTTGCGTGAGGCGAAGGCCGCTGGTGCGAAGACTGTTCCAGGGGTTGATATGCTAGTTCATCAGGGTGCTGAAGCTTTCAAAATATGGACCAAATATTCACCCCCAGTTGAAGTGATGCGGAGAGCAGTGATGAAGGGTCTTTCTGGGCGGTGAGCATTTTGTCTGCATCCGCTATCGCCTATGGTGCTGCAACCGTTGTGAACGCTATTGCCACTGGCAGAGGAGCTGCTCTTGGGGTAGATTTATGGACGAAAGCGAAGGTTGAGCTGACAGATGAACCTGGCGTCATTGAGGGCAGGATACTTTCCGATCCTGGCGAGGATACGAATCTCATAAAGAGAGTTGTCAAGCGAGTTCTGCGAAGATTCAGGGCGGAAGGAGAACATGGCGCTTCTGTTGAGACTAGCTCCAACATCCCAATTGCGAGAGGGATGAAGAGCAGCAGCGCTGCAGCGAACGCAATTTCGGTCGCCACTGTAGCAGCCTTGAGAAAGGAATTGAGCGATCTAGAGATGGTGAAGCTGGGTGTAGACGCGGCGAAGGATGCTGGAGTGACGATAACCGGGGCTTTCGACGATGCATGCGCCTCCTACTTCGGTAACATAGTCGTTACAGATAATGTTGCTCAACAGGTTAAGCGTAGGTTCAGAGTAAGAGGAGGCTATGCGGTTCTGTTCCACGTGCCATCGTCGAAAATGTACACCGCGCAGTCTAACGTGGAGAAAATTAGGATGATGGCGCCTTTGGTCGACCTCGCATACCGAGAAGCCTTGCTGGGAAGATATTGGTCAGCGATGACGTTCAACGGACTCATCTATTCCGCGGCGTTGGATTACAATGTCAAGGTCGCTGTAGACGCGCTAGCGGCGGGCGCCATTGCAGCTGGGATCTCCGGAAAAGGACCTGCTATCGCAGCTGTTGTCCCTGAGAATTCCATTGCAGAGGTCAAAGAAGCGTGGAATCCTTTCGAAGGAGAAGTGATTCAAGCTCGAGTGAATCGTGTAAAAGCCCACGTGGTTGGAAAGGATGATGGCTAAAGTAACCATTAGAAGGGCTTCAAGCCTGAGCGGGGTCATTGAAGCGCCATCATCCAAGGCCTACACGCATCGCGCGGTGATCGCTGCTTCCCTATCCAACGGCGAGTCTAGGATCAGGAGACCGTTGGTGTGTGATGACACTGAAGCAACCGCAAACGCTGTTGAAGCGTACGGCGCAAAGGTCGAAGAGGAAGATGATGAATGGATTGTGTATGGCACCTCAAGGCTTGAGATGACGAAGGATGTGATAGATTGCGGCGAATCGGCTGCGACTATGCGTTTCGTTACGCCGATTACCGCACATCGGTTAGGCGTCACCAAGCTTACTGGTGGAGAATTGCTTAGAAAGAGACCTATGGAACCCTTACTCGTGGCTTTGAGGCAGCTGGGCGTCGTCTGCTATTCTTTAGACGGCAGTGGACGACCGCCATTGGTTGTTCATGGAGGGGGCATCAAGGGTGGGGTCGCTTCCATTCCTGGCGACATCAGTAGTCAATATGTCTCAGGTCTACTTTTTGCCTCACCTTTAGCGAATGGCGACGTTGAGATTCGGGTTTCATCGCCGCTTGAGTCCCGTTCATACGTCGAGATGACTCTGGACGTCCTTAAAGATCATCGGGTAACTGTCCGATGGCCACCGGACATGAAGGAGTTCTTCATTCCCCACGATCAATGTCTGGCACCTTTCAGCAGGATCATCCCAGGAGACTACTCATCCGCTGCGTTCCTACTTGCTGCGGCTGCGGTGACATCCTCTAAGGTAACTGTGACGAATCTGGAAAAACGTTCACTTCAAGGAGACAGAGCCATCGTAGAGATATTGGTCAAGATGGGCGCCGATCTTAGAGTTCGTGATGAATATGTTGAGCTCAAGGGCGCCGGATCGCTGGAGGCTGTTCAAGTAGACGCGAAAGATATTCCCGATCTAGCTCCTGTCTGCGCTGTGCTAGGTTGTTACGCCAATGGCAGAACTGTTATACGGAATGCCAAGCGTTTGAGGATAAAGGAGTCTAATCGGATAGAATCCTTAGTAGCTGAGTTGAATCGAATGGCAGCTAAGGTTACTACTATGGGCGATGACATTGTGGTAGAGGGTCCATGCAAACTACGCGGGACCGCGATTGATTCGCATAACGATCATCGGATAGCTATGGCTCTCGCGGTGGCGGCGTTAGGTGCTTATGGAGAGACTGAGATTCAAAATGCTGATTGTGTAAGTAAGTCATATCCTAGGTTTTACGAGGACTTGAGATCACTGGGAGGAGAAATTATTGGCAGGTAACACTTTTGGAAAAGAATTCGCGGTAACATGCTTCGGTGAAAGCCATGGAAAATGCGTCGGGGTTGTCGTCGACGGTTGTCCAGCTGGGCTTGAGCTTTCTGAGAACGACATTGATAGAGAGTTGGCAAAGCGGATCCCAGAGAAAACTCAAATCGTCTCATATCGCAGAGAGAAAGACAAGTCCGTGATCCTATCCGGTGTCTTCAATGGTTATACGACTGGTGCGCCGATATGTGTCGTCACGATGAACAAGAGGGCTAGACCTGAGGAGTATGAGCTGATCAAGGATACTCCTAGGCCGGGACACGCAGACTATCCTGCTAGAATGAAGTACAGAGGTTTCAATGACTATCGAGGTGGAGGAAGATTCTCCGGTAGAATCACTGTTGCATTTGTAATGGCCGGAGCAATAGCCAAGAAGCTTCTTGACATAATTGGCGTGAAGGTTCTAGCATTTGCCGTTCAGATTGGACCCGAAAGAGTCGATAGGCATCCTACTATCGAGCAGATTCGGAGGAATACTTACAAGAGTTCGGTCAGATGCCCTGATCTCAATTGCACGAAGAGAATGGAGAAAGCAATTGAAAGGGCTAGAAGTCTAGGTGAGAGCCTAGGCGGCCTCGTAGAATGCCATGCCTTGAATGTTCCTGTCGGCGTCGGCGAACCGTTGTTCGACTCGCTGGACGCAGATATTGCTAAGCTTCTCTTCGACATACCAGCCGTCAAGGGAGTTGAATTCGGACTTGGATTCAAAGCTTCTGATTTGACCGGTTCAGAGAACAATGATGCATACGCGGTCAAGGGTGGAAAGATTGTGACTTTGACCAACAACGCAGGCGGCATCCTAGGCGGACTATCTACAGGGATGCCTATAGTCGTTAGGGTCGCTTTCAAACCTACACCATCTATACTCCAAGAACAAAAAACGGTCAATCTGAAGAAGATGCAGGCAGAAACGATTCGGGTTAAGGGAAGGCATGATCCATGCGTAGTGCCAAAAGCCGCTCTGGTCGTTGAATCCGGGGTTGCAATCGTCTTAGCAGATCATATGCTTCGAGGAGGCTACATCCCGAGCGTCTCATTGAGGAGATAAACTGTGAGGGAGCTTTCTTCGCTTAGAAGCAGAATAGATAAGATCGACGGGGAAGTCCTCAACCTCTTGAAGGAGAGAGTTGAACTAGCCAAAGAAA
Source organism: uncultured Candidatus Bathyarchaeia archaeon (assembly GCA_964460055.1). Taxonomy (GTDB): domain Archaea; phylum Thermoproteota; class Bathyarchaeia; order RBG-16-48-13; family CAYWPD01; genus CAYWPD01. The sequence continues at coordinate 139 of CAYWPD010000062.1, read as the reverse complement.
TCGGGGCTCTCAAAAGGGAAAAAGGACTGCCTATCATAGACAAAGGAAGAGAAGAAGATGTGTACGCAAGACTGTCTGAGAAAGCGAGAGTACTTGGAATAGCGGTCTCAGACGTGAAATCGATCTTTAGAGAAATCAT
>CAYWPD010000061.1:0-5926 GCA_964460055.1 uncultured Candidatus Bathyarchaeia archaeon | reverse complement strand
CTGCCAAACCGGGAGGGATAGCCCAGCTCACGATGCTCTCCAACGACCTAATGGACCCGCTCTTCGAAGCGACGGTGCAGGCGACCGAAGAAGCAATCATCAATGCGATGATAGCTGCGGAGACTATGACGGGCGCTGACAATCACAGAGTAGTGGCAATCCCCCACGATCGTCTCAGGGAGGCCTTGAAGAAATACAACCGGCTGACAGCGCCGAAAACGCAAGAGTACGTAACCTGAAATGCTCATCTGAGCCTTCGAATCCGAAGCGGAGCATCCGAATTCTTGGACTCCGAGAGGTGTGCCGAATGAGAACCACGCCAAAAGCGGCCCTTTTGACTGCTCCAAGTTTGGCAATCACTCTTGTTTCCGGTATCTTTCCAAGTCCACTATCGCATGCTCTCTTGGGTGCAGCCCACCACGGCGCACCAATAGCATGGATCATGCAAGTCGTCTACCCAGACACACCCAAAGTCTTCCATTTGCCCGAGTTCTTGCTCGACGTTGCCTTTTGGACCTTGGTGTGCTACTTGGGGTATCGAATCCACAACAGGTCAAAGGACTGACCCATGCGAACCTACGGCGCAACTATTTCCAGAGGTCCCGTGCCACAGATTCCAGATGGAATCTCTCCAGAGTCTCACGGAGAGGCTTGCCATCATTGTCCCAACCCATGCCAGCATAATACCTGTCTAATATCGTGTCCCAGACATCTGACAGGTTTCTTCCATGACCATCGCCCGAATCAGGCGTGGAGCCATACCTTGGCGATGGTCTATCCAGACTTCTTCCGGCCACTCCATGCCTCACGTTGAAAGCCCGGAGGAGATGGATGATCCTTCGTCCCACCTCATAGCCCTCTTCTACGGAGAAGTTCCAACCCGTCACCGCGCTGAGCGCTTGGCATAGCAGATCCATGTTCATTCTGGTATTGAAGCGGCACGTAACCAAGGAATCCTCGAACATCATTGCACCTTTGTCGTGAAGGTTAGCTGCCACAATATCCTCCCAACTTGGGAAAGCGCCAAGCACAGTTGGGCCGCCCCAAGTCTCTATCGTGCCAGTGTTTGACACGCAGGTATCGAACTGCTCAGTCGTCCTGTTGCGATGATCGTGCCCTCTGGGCGTATTGCCCCTTAAAGTGTGTATGGCCATACCCGGAGCTTCGCCGCCGATTCTTGCTGCAGCCCTCATTGCGCCTTCTGCGAGGATATCGCCGAGACCCTGACGGTTGGCGATCAGATTGAGGAGAAGTCTCGCACTCTCAGCGTTCCCCCAAGATAGGTCGAGTCCATTCGTATTCGCCTTGGTCAGGATTCCCCTTGCGAAGCAGTCCATGGCGAATCCAACAACCCAGCCGCCCTCATTTGTCTCCATACCCAGACGGTCGACCTCTTTGCTCAGCATCATAGCTGCAGCGACATCTTCCTGCCCTATCGCCGAGGACCAGGCTGCGAACTGCTCATACTCGGGCTCCTCCAGAACCTCCCCAGCGTAAGGCCCCTCGGTTATCCTCATGATATCGCAGTGATGTATCTGACATGCCCAACAGGAGTTGCGTTTCACCGAGAAATTCTCCCTTATATACGGCCCGCCGAAACGCCTCCATCTCTCTTCGTCAATCGACCAAGTACTGGTGGTATAATTCTTGACGGGTATCATGTTCCTCCTGCCATTGTTGTGCAGTCCATTCAGGGTGCCATAATCATACGTGTCTCTAGACTGGGTCTTGACGTTCTCAATGAGGCTCTTGGCAATCTGTCGGACTCTCTCAGGATTGTGTATTGGGATCCGATTCTTACCACGTTCGACTACGATGGCCTTAAGCTTCTTGGATCCCATGACCGCGCCGAGCCCGTTGTGGGAGGCCGAGTGGCCGTGATCAAAGAAAATCCCCGCAAACTTCACAAGATTCTCTCCAGCTGGCCCTATCGACGCTACAGTTATCTCTCGCCCCATGTGGCCAAGCTCATGTCTCAGAAGATCCGCCGTCTTGTACGTGTCAATGCCCCTCAGCCATTCGGCGTCCCTTATCTCGGCCGAATCTGAATTGACGTGGAGATAGCAGAGACTCTCTGAAGCGCCATGAACTATGATCCCATTAAGCCCGGATAACCTTAGATTGGCGCCAAAGTATCCGTTCGCTTGGCTGCATCCGGCTCCATTGGTCAACGGACCTTTGGAGACCACGGATACGGATCCCGAGCCACCTATGGCCGTAGCGTTCAAGGGGCCAGCAGCGAAGATGATCCTGTTCTCCGGGCTGAACCAGCCAGTCTGTGGGTGAACTTCATCATATAGATACTTCACGCCGAGTCCTGTTCCTCCCACAAAGCTTCTCAGAATTTCTTCGCCGATCGAGAACTTCTCGACCGTCTGCTTGGATAGGTCGACCCTCAGCATCTCTCCGCCATATCTCTCGTCAGTCATCGATGCACCCAGAGGAAGGTTCGGTGCTGGATATATGAAAGTGTCGCGAAACATTCTATGGCGAGGAGCAAATGAAGATCACAGAAGAAGGCGCACGAGTAAGGCTGACCTGGCAGATCAAAGACAGAGACGACGTCGAAAGAGCTAGGAAACACTTCACGAAGCTCACGAATCAAGGCTGGATAGCAGCGACACGGAACGACGAATACAAACGGATCCTAGCATTCGAGCCAGAGCGGGGGGAGCTGTGGTTCATACCGATGGCTGAAGGCGGTTGAAACGAATTCCCTTCACGTGCGTTCAACTCATCTGCTCTGCAAGCTGAGCAATGCTCTCCTGACCTGTCCTGCATCTTCATATGCGCCATCACGCTCTTCGACCGCAGGAAGATGGCGCTCTATCACCTCAATTGCATTGCATATAGGGCGATACATCTCCTGCCATTCCTCAAAACCGACGTTGGGCACATCCAGACCGCTGGCATGCTCAAAGGCAAACCTCGCTCTCCTGAGATCTCCAAGTATGCAACGGAGCATCGTACTGCCCTTCTCTTCCAGTTCCAAGCTGGCCTCCATCCCCCAGAACCCAGCCTCCGGAAAGGAGGCGCGTCCCGCTAGGTTTGTGATGTGTTGACTGCCTTCATAAATTCGGACTAGACAGAGGCTAACAACAAAACCAAACGCCTGATCAGAAGAAGCGCTCGCACAGTCAGAGTCTAATCAGCATGACGTGACTAAGTTATGTCTGAATACCGATAGCTCGCGTGCCAGAAGCAAATTCCCTTCGTCGGATACCCCATTTTGCCACGTCTGATGCAAACATCATGGAGACAGACAGTTCGAAACAGATAGCGCACCACTCAGCTCATAGAGACGAACGGTGTGGATCAGACATTGTCTAGCTTCTAAAACCAGAAAAGAACAGTCGTTGAATTCTCCAGTAGCTGGAAGGATAATTGAGCTCAGACAAACGGCAATTCTTGGACATTATTCAATGCTCGGTTTCGGAACCTAGGGATATAGAGGGTGCAAAGAAGAACGTTCTGGCGGCTTTGACCCGTGGAGCCGACACGACGGAAATTGTGGCTGCCATGAGCAGGGGATTAGAGGATGTAGGAGAGAAGTATGAGAGAGGAGTGTATTTTCTCTCAGAGTTGATAATGGCCGGAATCGTCGCCGCCGAGATAACGAACATCCTGAAACCGCATCTTGGAACATCGGAAAAGATAGGCGCTGGAAAGGTGGTCATCGGGACCGTCAAAGGAGACCTGCACGACATAGGAAAGAACATAGTCATCGCCATGCTCTCCTCAACGGGCTTCACGATTATGGATCTTGGAATTGACGTTACAGCCGAGAGTTTTCTCGAAGCTGTCAAACGAGAGAAGCCCGATATCGTGGCTATGTCCTGTCTCCTCACGATAGCCATGGATGAGATGAGACGGACAATCGAGAAGCTAAACGAAGCAGGCTTAAGGAGAAAGGTGAAGGTCATGGTAGGAGGCAGACCAATAACGCCGGAATTCGCCAAAGAGATCGGAGCGGACGCATATGGCAAAGACGCCATCGAAGCCATCAGGATAGCCAAGAGCTTGGCGAAGGAGAGATCCAAATGAACAGAAAGGAGAGAGCGCTGAAAGCCTTTCACATCGAAGAACCAGACGCCGTCCCGATAACTGAGATGGACATCGACATCCCACATATGGAGGCATTGACAGGCAGAACATTTGCAGGCAAGGCATCACTTCAAACCTCGGTCTCGGCCGACCGGCGAATGGAAGCTGTCAAGATCGAGATCAAGACCCAATGTTACGAGAAACTCGGTTTCGACATGGTAACATGTGACCTGTCAGCCCCAGACGGATGGGAATCCAAGAGGAATCCAGACGAGAGCATAACCGACGAGTGCGGCAGAGTCCTAGTGTACGACTCTAGATGCAAAGCATGGATTCCGTACACAAGCGTCTTCAGAACTCCAGAGGAGCTTGACCATTTCCATTTTCCCGAGCCAGATGCATCCGGACGACTTTTCGGCCTAGAGTACATGAAGAAGATTGTCGGGGATAGAATGGCCATTGCAGGATTCATAAGAGATCCCTTCGCCCACGCATGGGAGATGCTCACACCCGTGAACTTCGTTAGGTGGCTGTACGAGAAGCCCCAACTTGTCAAGAAGACAATCGATAGACTAGCCCGCTTCAACGTTGAAATGATAGGCCAACTTGCCGACGCGGGGGTCGATCTCATCATCAGCGGAGGAGATTACTGCGAGAAGAGAGGTCCAATGGTTCCAATCACATACTTCAGAGAAGTAGTCTTTCCGAGGCTGAAGAGGCAGGTCGACGCCGCTCACAAGAGAGGAGTCAAATTCATCAAGCACACTGACGGCAACATAAATCCGCTCTTGAACGATCTTGGAAACATAGTCGACGGACTGCACTCACTCGACCCGACCGCTGGCGTGGACATCGGCGACGTGAAGGCCAATTACGGCAAAAAGCTGATTCTGATGGGAAATGTGGCAGTCGACAGCCTCGCAAGAAGGAGCGCTCAAGAAGTGGCAGAAGAGACCAAAGCGTGCATACGAAAAGCCTCCCCAGGAGGAGGACACATTCTAACCTCTAGCAATTCGTGGTACACCGACGCGAAACTGGAAAATTGTCTCACCATGGTCGAAACGGGAAGGAGATACGGGAGATACCCGGTCAGCCTCTGAACTCAATTTATGCCTAGCCAATAGAGGTTTCAAGAGTCATCAGGGTTAGCCAAGACTCAAAGACAACTTTCTCACCCAGACTCGAATGTCATCAATCCTGCCTTGTTATCCGTCAATCACAGACTGGGCGACCGCATTTAGCTGGCGTCAGAAGAGTTGAGGCCTCCATACATCACTTTTTGCCTCTCCCACGCCCGATCTCAGCTCAAAGTAATGCTTTTGTGTGAATGCTCGTCGAGACTTAGAGAGCGTATCGTCGTGAGGATCGTCTTTCTGATCGTCGGAAGCATAGTCCTGTTGACAGCCTTCGGCTTCTTAGTCGGGGGCGGAGCCTTGCTATGGCTCAACACCACACTTGCCGACGACGAAGGATTCCTCTCGATCCAGAGCCAACCAGTCGAGACGGATTCACACGCCATCATCGTAAAGCACGTAAACGTCCATGTCGCTGAGTGGGGATGGTGGCGCGTCTCATCAACCGATGTCGTGACGATCAGAGTGAGAGGCTTCAGCAATAGCCCGTCGAAGAGAATCTTTCTAGGAATCGCAAAAGAGTCGGACGCGAGCACCTACCTAGCAGGCGTTGCATACGACGAGATCACCAGACTCGGTGTGTCAGGAGACCCGTTCCGGGGGTTCACATTTGAAGTTGAACGCACGACTCATCTGGGTGGCGCCCTGCCTAGCGGCCCGACATCCCAGACATTCTGGACGGCCTCGACGCATGGATCGGGTACTCAAACTCTCTACTGGTCGCCCGAGGATGGTTCATACTGGATCGT
>CAYWPD010000060.1:0-6036 GCA_964460055.1 uncultured Candidatus Bathyarchaeia archaeon | reverse complement strand
TCTGGCCTTCTCCAGAGCCATCCGCGCCCCACGCATCAGAAAGGTGTCCGCACTATCCACAGTGTTGAACCTAAAACCCTTCTCGACGGCCCAGCCGATGTTCTCGATCGTCGCAAACATGCCAGCCGACTTTCCATGCTTCTTCGCCGCCTTCAACACCGTGTCGAAAGCCTCCAAGTACCTCGGCTCACCCCATCTCGGCGGCATCCCAAACCCGAGGCTGCAGGAAAGGTCGTTGGGACCAACGTAGCAGGCGTCGACTCCGCTAACAGATAAAATCTCATCTATGTTCCTCAAGCCCTTCTCCGTCTCTATCTGCACGGCGACAAGGATCCCCTCATTCGCCGTCTTGAAGTAGTCAGGATCGAACATACCGGCCCTCCTCGGCCCCCACCCCCTAATCCCCTCCGGAGGATATCTGCAAGCCCTAACAGCCATCTCAGCCTCCTCCTTCGAGTTGACCCATGGAACCAGAACACCATAGGCGCCGATGTCGAGCACACGCTTGATAATGACCGGGTCGTTCCACTGCGGCCTAACCACCGGAATGCAGCTTGACCCGCCCATAGCCTGCATCATCGACTGGAGTGTCTCAAAGCCCAAGGGGCCATGCTCCGCATCGAGCATAAGCCAGTCGAACCCCAGCCCAGACAACCACTCCGCCACATCCGGGTGGCCGAGGCCTACGAAGGTTCCAATGACCGTCTCGCCTCTCTTCAACCTCTCCTTGAGGGGATTCTTCAACGAGTACACCACCTTTCCAGTACTTTCATCCCACTTGGAAAACAGTTTCGGACAGGAAAAGCCGAACTCGAAAGACCAGTGAGAAAAGGAGCAACACGTTCAGACCGCTGGATAAACTCTCATCCCAGCGACGCTATAGACTATCTCAGCCCTCCTCTGAAGAAGATGCATTTCTCAGGATCTTCTGGACAGAACTCGGTGGAGCCACATGGATGTATCGGCTGGTCACGACGACATTCCTTGGGAAGCTGAACCCTTCTCTCGCCCATTATTTCATGCACCGCCCAGCGTCCACATTTCCCGCAACTACCCTGGCGCGCTGAGTGCTATCTGCAGAACTCGTCGTAGGCGTACTGGTCGGTCGGTATATTCCTACCCTCGACGATCTTTCCATCCTTGATTCGATAGAGGTAGCAGTTCTCCGTGTCCAAGGTCTTCCCATCCCTCTTGCCGGTGAGCTTCGCGAGCATGAAGACATACTCGCCATCAGCTAGGAGGACTAGAGGTTTGGCCTTCACACCCATCTTTGCGGCCACATCCATCAGTCTGAGGAAGTCCTGCACTCCCCTATAGGTTCCGGCAAACGGCCCCCTCCCGTAGACGGTGTAGACCAGGTCTGCGGATACGGATCTACCTACACCTTCCTTGGTACGCGTATTGAAAGCGTCCAACACGGCCATGACTACTCTTATGTTCGGCTGAGGCTCCACCATCCTATCTCCCTCTTCCCCTTGTTCAATAATCAGAATGGCCTATCACGGTCAGTCCTCTTTTCATTCTATTAGATAGCCATTTCTTGTTCTCGAGCTGCTCTTCCAATTCTTCCTTATGCGCGTGCATAACATGGCATTGATGTTGAGCCATCCCCTGCCGAGGCCAAAGGAGACCCAAGGCCGCAAAACCCTAGAGAAGACACTGCACCGCGAAGCCAAGTAGCCGCCTCCAGGATTGCGCATGCAGCCTTCGGACACCGCCTAGGCGCAGATATCTGAAGGAGATCACACCTCACCCGCTAAAGCAACTTCACATGACGAACCCAGGCAAGAAGGCCTGCGAAAACCCTTAAGTTGCATCAGCACTCAATCCACATTGGTGAAATCTTGCCGCTGTTTCTAGCTGACCACACATGGGAGAAGAAGAATACAGCCGCCACAAACACCGCGATGATCGGGGCTTTCATGGATCTCTCGGCAGGCAAACGACCGAAGGGATGGCCCGAAACCGTATGCCTATGCGCCACATACCAGATGCCCGGCGAACATGCGATCTGCATCTGGGAAGCAGACAAAGCCCAGACGCTCGAAAAGATGTTCAAAGACTTGATAAAGGAATTCCCAGTCGTGACCAAGATCACACCGCTGGTCCAAATCTACCCACCAGGCCCCGGACTCTACGAGTTAGCAGCCAAGATGGCGAAGTAGAGCCCGAAACCCCAACCTCTCCTCTTTTTTCACAACCGCCCACTGCTCACGCCGATAGAAATTGAGCTGGAGGAGCAGTTTGGACAGCCTCGAGGGGATCGCGGAGGAGATCCGAACCTGCAATCTCTGCCGCCTCGCTGAGTCCCGGCTCAACGCTGTGCCGGGCGAGGGGCCAGGGAACGCGCAACTCTTCCTTGTAGGCGAGGGACCCGGCTCAGAAGAGGACAGGCAAGGACGGCCCTTCGTAGGAAAGGCGGGTGAGCTCCTCAATGAATCCTTAGAAACGGCGGGCCTGGGCCGAGCCGAGGTCTTCATCACGAACGTGGTGAAGTGCAGGCCGCCCAGTAACAGGGCTCCGCTCAGAGACGAGGCCGATGCCTGCCGACCATACCTCGAGAGACAGCTCACCCTCATCAAGCCGGAGATCATCTGCCTCCTAGGAAATACGGCAATAGAGAGTCTCCTCGGCGAAGCCAAACCCGGCATCAGGGGGAAGCTAGCCACCGTCGGAGGCAGAAACCTCTTCCCAACAATCCACCCCGCCGCGGCCATATACAACCCGCGCCTAAGGAAGGTCCTCGGGATTCACCTAACAAGGCTCAAAGCCGAGCTTGAGAGATTCGAAAGATAGTAAGTCCAAGCTCCATTTCCTTGAGCTGATTCTGAGACTTGTTATTCTTGACGAACCTGCGGTTCCGTAGCCCTCAGAGTAGGCGCTGCAAGTCACGAGGATCGAGAGAGAGCGTCTTCAACACATCTCGGCCGCTCTTCTGCCCACGATCGACCTGCGCAGCCACGACCGGCCTCAAAGGGAGGATAGCTTGCCAGATCACATCTTCACCGCTGTCAAAGACATCGGTGCCTGCGAGTCTATCGCCTCAAGGACTCCATGAGGCGCTTAGCCCTCTCTTCCCCCACCAGCTTTACCAGTCTCTCCTCGGAGGGCTTACCCTCCCACGCCTCAAGGACCTTTATGACGGAGTCCCTCACGCCAGGGCTCATATCTCGAAGCCCCTTCTCAATCACACCTCTCCTCCCCCTCAACATGTCCTCAGGCCTGTACACGACGCCCATACATCGTCCCCTCATGTTACAGGCATAATCGGCCGTATAAACGCACGTACGAGATCCAGCCCCGAGCTAAGAGGAATGCGCAAGGATAGAGATGCGTTGGAGCTCGTGAAAGGTAGGGCGCTGGGTGAGACAGCCTGCCCACCTCCTTGTATCTTCGGACATCTTTGAGGCCTCCGTTCGGCGCTTGACTACCTCGTGGAGGAAACATAGTGAAATGGTTGAGACGGGAGCCCAGTACTCCTGAGATGAGATGGCTCGCTCTTCCAAGTTGACGAGGTCTAAAGCGCATCGCGCGTCGCCGCAGCCCCGAGTCATGCTGGATGAGCGTGTTAAGTTCGGCTGGAGACGTACTCGCTACGCATAGGGAGCTGCCAGCGAGAAGACATCTCCCCTCCGCAGAACGGACAGTCCTGTATATCTCCCGAGGATGTCAACCCTGAGCTCCTTATCATAGTTTTCAAGGTCTACCTTGCGGTCGATAAGTGAGGCAAGCTCCCTGATCACCTCGCTTCTGTGAAGGAGGGTGTACCTCCTCTTCTCGACGGTCATCCTCCACCTCTCACCCTTACCAATGCTCTCACGAAGCTCCTCGACGACCATCTTCATTGATTCGATGTCTGAGGAGGTCCACCTCTCGATGGGAACCCACTTGAGGCAGTAGGCGAACAGCTCGGGCCTCTCCCCATACAGGCTTCTGAGCCTGTGAACGATGTCGAATGGGTCTAGAACCGTCCTCACACCGAGGATGCCCCTGGCCAGGGTCCGCTCAACTCTAGGCTCCGGGTCGCCAAGCTCCTCTAGGAGGGTCAGCACCTCACGCTTAGCTCTTGAAGATAGGCCTCTCTCATGGGAGACGAGCAGGTTGTAGTCGTACATGAGGAAACCCGGAGCCTACACCGTTGGGTTCTATTCGACATCCCCAGAAATCAGGCTTCAGCTTTCGACACGAGACCCTCAAACAGCCCCAGGCCCGGAAACCCCCACCTTTTCTCGACAAGGAGGCACAGCTCCTTTCACACTCAATTCGACTCCTCATTGTCTTGAATGCCTCGACTGGTGTTCAAATCGTAATACCAAAACCCGGGGGGGTGGGGGATGGTGCGAAAAATCGAACGTCTATTCGATTTCCCCTACAGCGATTTCAGTTATCCGAACCAAGTCCACCGAACTTGCTGCCTGAGCACGCGCGCACCCACCCAACATGTCGACTTCGACCAGACGTGGAGGATTGTCAAACGATACGGACACGCACTCCCCATCGTGCTGAACGTCCCATCAGATCTGTAGCTTGGACCGCAACGGGAAGTGTTAAGTGCGGATCAGCGCAAGCAAACTTGAGGTGACAGAATGCTCTTCATCACCTTGATGAAATTCAGGAAGAAGCCAACAAAGGAGATGACCGCTCAGGGAACCAAGCTCGCAGAGCAGATGGTCAAGGAAGGCGCCAAGATCCTAGGATGGTACTGGACGCTAGGCAGGTATGACATTGTCATGATAACGGAGGGAAAGGATGAGAAGTCCGCTATGAAGTGGGCCCTCCGAGTTGGCGAGTTGGCCTCGACTGAGACCATGGTAGCGGTGCCCAGAGAGCAGGCCATCAAACTCCTCGAGTAGCCATCAAACGTCAGGACTAGGAAGACGCCACCAGTCCTATGAGCCCAGAGAGGTTGGGCTCCCCTTATCCTTTTTCTAGCATGCGAAGTTTCCTTCAAGAAGCCCTCTCGCTCGTGCTTATATGTCGAAAGCACGTCACTTCAACTAGAGGTGAGTGACATGCCGACCTTCTCCGTAAATATGACACACGAGCCTCAGTCGTGCCCCCTCTTCAACGCTGAGTTGAAAGCGAAGTTCAAGGAGGCCATCGTAAAGAGAGAGGAGGCCGCCAAGAAACACGGGATCAAGGTCCTAAGTGCTTGGTCACCCGTGCTGGACCACCTGATCTTCTACACAGTTGAGGCACCCACCCAACGGGCGGTAGAGGACTACTTCATAGAAATCGGCTTCGCCTTCTGGAACAAGCTTGAAATCCGCCAGGTCCGACTCGTCGAGGACGTACTAAGAAGCATCGAAAAAACCCCGACCCCGTAGACAAAACAGTGATATGAGGAGCTACTGAGCTCTTATGAGCGTGACGAGAGGAAGCAATCAAGCTCCTAGAGTAGGATTCACAGCGAAAGGGAGGTGACATTTTGACCAAGATAGAAAAGTCGATTGAGATCAAGGCTCCACCTGAGAAAGTATGGGAAATGCTTGCTTTAGACAGACTTCCAGAATGGATGGATGTGGCTGAAGTGAAGAGTGCAAAGTACATTTCTGAGGTTCGCACTCCTGAAGAAAAGTATAGCGTTGGTGCATCTGCTCACATAGTTGAGAAGCGTTGGGAATACGATTTGGAGATCACGGAAAGTCTCAAAAACGAAAAGATGACGACTCGCACTAAAGGAGGAAAGCATGGCATGGCATACACTGCGACATCTAACCTGAAACCAGTTCAGGATGGAACCAAACTCATTGTGGCACTTGACATTGAACCTGGGTATGGAATTCTCGGTAAGGCTATTTACCGATTGTTACGTAGTGCAGAAGAAAAGGTGGTCTGGAGAGCATTAGAAAAGTTGAAAAGCATTCTGGAGAAATAGACGCTCACCAACTGGAACCATCGGAAAGAAGGTGAATCCATGTCAGTGGAAGAGAACAAAGCTCTGACTCGTCGTTTTGTTGAGGAGTTCCGGAACAGGGGGAACTTGGCCGTAGCAGACGAGTTGCTGGCCCCCGACTATGTCCTCCACGCCGGCCT
>CAYWPD010000059.1:0-6845 GCA_964460055.1 uncultured Candidatus Bathyarchaeia archaeon | reverse complement strand
CGAACCCGCTCCACGTACTCCTGTCCAATCTTCTTCTCTTCATCCAGCCTTGGCAGGAAAACAGCGCCGGGCTCGGCCCCACCGATCAAGTAGGCTGGGACGTGTATCACGTAGAGCGCCGTCACCTTGGAGTTCTTCAGCCGTGCGATGTCGAGGGCGAATCTGGCGGCCCTGAAGGAGTCTTCCGAGCCGTCCACTGGAACTAGGATCTTTCTGATCTCAATCTTTGATTCCATGATGATCCACCGTGAGAAACGCCCATCAACCTGCACTGCGCTTATTTCAAGATTTTGAGGAGGTTCTGCGACCTTCGGGCCTGTCGAGAAATCGACCCCGCAACTCTCTGCTAGCTGGGCGGGCTATGAATAAATAGAAGTCAGACGCTCCAGTTATCACACCGAATGAAAGGATGCTCGGCATGAAACCTGTCCCTTGGAGCAGCATCGAATCTTGGAATTGCACCAACTGCGGTGAATGTTGTAAGCGCTTCATAGTGTACCTTGCACCGCACGAGCAGCTTGCGATCAGCAGAGCCTACGGATCAGAGTTCACCATCCCCTGCGTTCGGGGATTCTACCTCCCCAAGAAACTCGACGACAGCTGCGCCTTCCTCTACAGCGCACTCAACAGGAGAACCTGCGCCATCCAGCACCTAAAGCCGCTCGCATGCAAGCTATGGCCATTCGAAGTGTACACGAGGGCCAAATATGGCAGACCGAACGAAGCCTCATTCACCTTCAGAGGATCCGAATTCTTCGTTTACCTGAACCCCGCATGCCATGGCCTAACCTACGGCGTTCCATCTCCCCGAATGACAAGCCAGACCGTTCCAGAGTTCGTCGAAATCGCGCTTGGCATGCGGAGCCAACAGCAGTTCTCGACCTCTCCGCTGCCCTTTTGCGTGTTGCCCGTGGTGCGCAGGTACGTCTAGCAGCCTTGACTAGCCTCTCTTTGATATTCACCCAAGATCAAGTCACTGTCAGTCGTCAAGTTCTTCTCCGTTATTCTCATCCCGCCATCCGCGAAAACATCTACGACGTTGAAGCTGTGGCCCAGCCTACCTCTGGTTCTGATGCTGGATAGAGTACTCGCGTTGAGTAGCACCGTATTCTCAATCCTCAGCACCCTTCTGACATGACGGTGGCCCATAACGACGAGATCTACACCGTGGCGAAGGAGCATCTCCAACACATCCCCCGCATCTTCCATGACATTCGTCTCCCTACCCGCCAAGGGAACCGGCACGAGGTGGTGATGAAAGACGACCACCCGGAATCTATCCTTGCCGATGGCTTCCAGCCTCTCATCTAGGAAGCTCTGTCTTCTCCTACCTAGCCTACCTTCATCCCTGTCGGGCATCGGACTGTTCATGAGGAACACCACCATCTTCCCAACGTCCTCTTCCACATCCATGGGAGAGACCATTTCTCTAAACAAGGATTGGCCATAATTCATCTGGTCGTGGTTACCGGGGCAAAAGAGCGGCCTCAACTCAAACAGCTTCAGTTTCTCCAAAGCGAGCTCGTACTCTGGAAGGACTCCGTTATTGGTGAGATCCCCTGAATGAATCGTTAGGTCAGGCCTTGGATCGAGTTTACTGATCCTCTTCGCGGCCCTGTCGAAGACTTCTCCAGCAAAATGTCCGAAAGGAGAGATATGAGTGTCCGAGATGTGCACGATTCTGAACTTTATCTCCTTCAAATCTAAAGCCTCCGTACGAATTGGTTTTTCAAGTGATTCTAGAACCGGATCGAGGTAAAGACCTTGCCCAAAGGCAGACCAGCGATTTCGCACTGGCCGAGCTACCCTATGGATGCCCCCTTCATCGCGAGATGCCCTCATCTCAAACAGAGAGCATTAGTTTCAGCACCGGAAATTCGAGACACGACCAGGGGGAGTACTAAGCGGGCAACAGCAAAAGCGATCGGGCAGCATCCTCCAGTCCTAGCTCGGCCAACTTCTGCCCGCTGGGCACGCCGGTCGTCTGATCCCATCCTCTAAGTCGATAGTACTCGTCGAGCATGTTATCGAAGTCTTCGGCCATGATAACCTCTCCAGCGGACGAGCCGTCTTGCAGAGGCTCCATAAATCTCTTAGGCAGCCTGTCATCTCGCCGTCTGAGACCTTCTCTCACGTCGAAGGCTCTGCCGAGGTTGAAGATTCTTTCCCCAGTCCTCATGAGCTCATCAGCTGTGAAGTCGAAGCCGGTCACTAATTTGATCATCTTGGTCAAATCTGTGACAGTCACGGGCCTATAGGTCGGATTTGATGTGAAGAAACAGATGCACATGGAGTTTATGACGGATATGATGTTCTGGCACTTCATGATCATCTCCGCCTTACCTTGGTAGCTGAACCTGTCATAGCGCCTTACGAGCCCAGCCTCCGGAACGACGTTCTCTCTCTCAAATGAGGTGTCATGAGCTCCGTCGGTGTGAGCTCCACCTCTGTTCGCTACTGCATACATCAATCCGACTCCTTTCTTGCCTCGTGGTTCATGCATCGGAACCTCTAGGCCCTTTACATGAACGGCGAAGTCCTCCGCACCACGCCCTATCAGCTGAGATGCCTTCATGACGCCGTGAGCCAAGATATCTCCGACGCCCTCTCTCTTGGCAATCCTATCGATAATCTCGATGATCGCCGATGCATTACCCCATGCAAGATCAAGGTCGCCTAGTTCTTTCCCGGTCAGAATGCCCTTCTCATAACACTCCATGGCGAACGCGATGACGTTGCCTGTGGATATCGTGTCCAGAGAGTGCAGGTTGCACAGGTGATTCGCCTTTGATACCGCCTCGAGGCTGCCGTTCTCCAAGAGCGAGCCGAGCGACGATAGAGTCTCATACTCAGGGCCGTCCAAGAAATCCCCGGCGTATAGGCCGCTCTTTACCTCCACCATTCTCTTACAAGCTACGGGGCACGCGTAACAGGTGTGCGTCCTCTTGAGGATCGTCTGGCTCATCTTCTCGCCGCTGATGTCTTCCGCTTTCTCGAAAAACCCCTTCTGGAAGTTACGCGTAGGCAGGATCCCCTGCGTGTTGAGTATAGGCACGCTGTACGCTGTGCCATGTTTTGACATGTTTACTGTTCCTTCGTGGCTTCGAAGCCTCAGCGTAATGTCCTTCGTGAGGTCGAGGACCCCCTGCGGATCCGCGGTCTTCACGCTCCTTCGTGACCCGTGAACTGCTATGGCCTTGAGATTTTTCGAGCCCATAACAGCTCCCATCCCAGTCCTTCCGGCCGCTCTATTGAGATCGCTGATTACGGCAGCGAAGTTGACGAGCCGCTCTCCGGCGACTCCAATACTGGCGACGACGGTACCTGGTTTCTTCACCTCACTCTTCACGATCTTCTCAGTCTCCGCGGTGTTCTTCCCCCAGATATGCGACGCATCTCGAAACTTAATTTGGGTATCGTCGACCCAAAGATAAGTCGGCTTATGCGCGATTCCCTCAAAGATCATCGCATCGTATCCTGCGAACTTCATCTCTGCAGCCAGAAAACCCGACGCATAAGCCTCTCCGAGGAGACCTGTCGCGGGAGATTTCGCCATAACACAATATCGACTATTGCCGGGGATGGGTGTCCCAGCGATGGGTCCTGTTAGGAAAAGAAGCTTGTTCTCAGGTCCGAGCGGGTCTACCTCTGCCCGGAGTTCATCGAATAGTATCTTGGTGCCGAGTCCTCTACCGCCCAAGAACTTTCGTGCAGTTTCCAGTGATAAACGATCTAGCTTCACACTCTCGTCTTCAAGATTAACTCGTAGGATATGACGCGTGAAACCGAACATCATTATCGCCTTGGATCTCTACTATGATCTGCTTTTCCAGAGCCTTCTAAGCCGCGTATAGGTATTGTTTGCTGTCAGGCCCGTATTGAGCGTACATAATCTTGTCGATTCACATTCTCAGTCTGACAAGGATCTCTACAGTGCGGCGGCCTCTCTCGGTCAACCGATAGTAGTATCTGGAGGGCCTCCCCTTCACCTGCTGAACACGCGTCCTCTCAACGAGCCCCAGGCCCTTCAACTCGAGTAGGTGCTGATAGATGCTGGGTATCTTCATCTCGAATCCAAATCGGTTCAGAAGAGCACGCCATATGCCGTATCCATAGAGCTCTCCCTCAGCCAAGACCTGGAGGATGTGCCTCTTGGTTTCACCCATCATCACCATCATCTTTCTCTCTTCAGAGTGCTCAATCATCTGCTCGATCTCTCTAACCCTCTCGATCATTCTACGCGCAGCAACTGGGTCCTTGAGACCAGCCCCGGTTATCACACAAACGACGTCCTCGTCCCAATCGACCTCCCCTTCTTCGACCAACTTCTTCAGCCCCGCTATCGTCGAAGCTGCAGCAGGCTCTCCAAAAATGCCCTCGGTCTTGGCAAGAAGCTTGGTAGCCTCAAACATGTCCTCATCAGTCACGATAGTCGCCGTTCCACCAGACTCGGTGATCGCTCTTGCAGCCACGGCTCCATAGGTCGGATTTCTCAGACTTATGTCAAACGCTGTACTCCGACACGTCTCAGCCGGCTCAATCTCTTCCCTTCCTGCACGAAAAGCGTCGACTATTGGAGAGCAGCCTGCAGCTTGGACTCCGCTCATCATCACTTGGGACTCCTTCAAGAATCGCAGAATCTGCAGCTCTTGGATCGCCTTCCACATCATCGAGATATGTCCGCCATTTCCCATGGGCACAAAGATTCTGCTCGGAACCTGCCAACGGAGCTGCTCGCAGATCTCGTATGCAGTGGTCTTCTCTCCCTCCAGAAAATAGGGACCGTCAGGCGTAATCTTCAAGACTTCTTTCGATGCGGTGGACGATTTCGTCGACATCTCTTCATGCTCTCGAGCCAGCTCAACCTCCACACCGTAGGCAATGATCTGGTATAGCTTTCCCAGATCAATCTCTCTCGGGACAGTTATCTTACAATGACAGCCAGCCTTGGCCGAGTATGCAGCGAGAGACGCTCCGAAATTTCCTTGCGCTACTCCGACAACCGATCTGTATCCGAATTCTTTGGCCTTGGTTATCGCGACGGTCGTGCCACGATCCAGGAATGAACCGGTGGGATTGCTCGTCTCATCCTTCAAGTAGAGCCTCCTCACGCCGACCTCATCAGCCAACCTAGGACAGTTGTGGAGGAAAGTACCGCCTTCACCAAGCGAGATCGGCTCGGTCGACAACTTGACCGGCAGGAGTTCAATATACTTCCAGACGCCCGAGATACGTGACTCGAGCTGTGAGACGCTGATCTGTCTTGCTATCTCGATATAGTCATACAATACAGACAGCGGACTTCCGCACTTAGGACACGTTGAGAGTTCTGTCGGATCATACTGAGCCTCGCATCGCAAGCACTTCAGATGATGGGGCACCGTCATCGTAGCCTCCCAACTTGCATCTGTATATTGGAGGACGGTGTTATGTGGTTATTCTTATATATAGGCGCGAACCTACATATGCTTCCCGCAGGCCGGGTGAGACTTTGGAGAAGACTCGGAGAAGAGGACTGACCTCTGTTAGGATCAGTATGGGGGCGCTCTTTACCGCCCTCGTCGCGTTGGCGACCATGGCATTCTCAGTCTACATTCCCGCCACAAGAGGTTACTTCAACATCGGCGAAGTGATGGTGTACACCACAGCGATACTACTCGGGTCAAAAATTGGGGCATTCGCCGGAGGAGTGGGGTCGATGCTGTCGGACATTCTGCTGGGCTACTCGATATTTGCACCAGCCACCCTAGTCATAAAGGCTATAGAAGGAGGACTCGTTGGATTCCTGACCAACAGAGGCCTCAAGTTCGGCTCAAAGAACTCTTGGAAGGCCTTCACGACCGCGATTGGACTGATCGTCGCAACCATAATCGGATACCTCGGCATAACACGATACACGGGTTCGGTCGAGCTGACGATAGGTCTCCCCTACGTGGGCTCGACGCTTCTAGCATTCGAAGTCCCGTCCATATTCTGGATAGTGGTCTCCGTGATTGTGGCCGTCCTAGTGTCTTCCATCGGATTCCTATACGATCCACAGCTTGGATGGACCATGCTCTCCGTACTTGCAGGCGGTACGATCATGGTCTTTGGCTACTTCGCATATGAAGTCTACCTGTACGGCGGTGTAGCCGCGGCTTCGGTGGAGGTTCCAGCAAACATAGGTCAGGCGGTAATCGGTTTGCTTGTGGGGCTTCCTCTAAGTCAGCTCATACTGAGAAGAGCGCCGGTGCTGAAGCGACTGATACTGTAGATCTCCAATTTTGGAAACGACTGATGAAAAGAGCCAGAAAGATGATTGAGTCGTTAACTACCAAGAACATAGTTCAAACCCTTTTCTAGTAAGGTCAGCTTTTAAAATAACACAAGAGGAGATCTTGAGAGGATCGACAATGAAAGAAAAGATAGTGAGCGAAGAAAAAGTAGTCGGACGCAGGTCGGAGCTTGGCGGCACCATCAAGGAGCTGATCAAGGGCGAGAAACTGCATCTACTGATAGGATATCTGGAGCCGGGAGAGCAGATGAGGCTGCACTACCACACGATCCCTGAAGAGGTGTACTACACATTGAAGGGGAGCGGAGAGATGATTCTGGGAGAGAGGCGGCTCAAACTCAGGCCTGGAGTGGCAGTATACATTCCGCCCGGAACGTTTCACGCGCCAATCAACACTGGCAAAGGACCACTGGTAATCGGCTTCTTCCACGCGCCTCCAGAGACTGGTGAATACATCGTGGAGAAGAAATAGAGAGCAGAAGCGTCATGAGGTTCGTCCGCCAGAGATAGCTCTCAACTCGTTCTCGATCTTATTTTCCGCCTCGTCATCCTTGAGCCGTGCAAATCCCCT
>CAYWPD010000058.1:0-6924 GCA_964460055.1 uncultured Candidatus Bathyarchaeia archaeon | reverse complement strand
TATGGGGGAGTCGGCGGGCTCATCAGCTTCGGGCCCTTGGGCAAACTGCTCAAGTTGCGTGTTGAGGAGAAGTGGCGTGAAACCTTTGTCACGCGACAATCGTTCTTTGAGATCGAGTCGCCGACGGTTGCTCCTGGCCGCGTCTTCAAGGCCTCTGGCCACGTCGGCGGATTTGTGGACAAGATGGTTCAATGCATGAAGTGTGGGAGAAGGTATCGTGCTGACCACCTTCTGGAGGAGGAGGCTAGGGTGGAGAATGCCGAGGGGTTGAGTCTCGATGAGCTCGGCCGTGCGATCAAAGAGAAAGGTGTGGTCTGCCCTGAGTGTGGTGGACAGCTGAACGTTCCGACTCTCTTCAATTTGATGTTCAAGACAGCGATAGGTCCCTATGTTGAGAGCGCTGACTATCTCAGACCTGAAGCTGCTCAGGGCATGTTCACGGACTTTGAGAGACTTCGTGAATATGCACGTGATAAGCTTCCCTTCGCGGCGGCTCAGATTGGCCACGTATTGAGGAATGAGATCTCTCCAAGGCAAGGGCCGATCAGACTGCGTGAGTTCACTATCATGGAGCTGGAGCTCTTCTTCGACCCTCAGAGACCTCACTGCGACCGCTTGGACGCAGTTCGAGATGTGAGGCTGGCTATACTTTCTGCGCAAAGTCAGCTCCAAGGTTCTGAGCGGATTGAAGAATGCTCGGTCGCTGACGCAGTCCCCAGTAAGCTCGTCCAGACTGAGTGGCAGGCTTACTTCATGGGGTTGGCGCAGCGGTTTCTCCTTGAGCTCGGAGTTCCGAGCGATGATCTCAGGTTCAGGGAGAAGCTTCCTTGGGAGAGGGCGCACTATGCGTCCCAGCTTTTTGATCTGGAGGTGAACCTCGACCAGCTTGGCTGGATTGAGGTTGCTGGATTTGCCTACCGAACCGACTACGATCTGCGCGGGCATATGAAGGAGAGCGGTGAGGATCTGAGGGTTTTCGAGGCCTATCCAGAGCCGGTGGAGAGGAGAGTCAAGAGGTTTAGGGTGAGGAGGGAGCTTCTCGGACCTCTGTTGAGGGACGATGCTGCAAGGGTCTTCAAGGCGCTCGAGGCGATGGGCTCTGATGAGATAGAGAGTTCTCTGGCTGGCGGCTACGTGATGTGTGAAGGGTACAAGATCCCACGCGAGCATTTTGAGGCTGTCGAAGAGATTGTGATAGAGAAGGGTAGGAGATTCATTCCCCACGTTGTGGAGCCGAGCTTCGGCGCGGAGCGGCTTGTATTCAGTATTCTTGAGAAGTCCTACAGCGAGAGGGAGGATAGGGTGGTTCTCAAGATACCGAAGGACCTTGTACCGGTTGAAGTCGAGGTCTTCCCTCTGGTTGAGAGGGCGGGTCTTCCGGAGAAGGCTGTGTCGATTCATCGTGCGCTACTTCAGCGGGGATTGAGAGCTGAGTATGATGATTCGGGCTCAATCGGAAGGAGGTATGCGAGGGCTGACGAGATTGGTGTTCCCGCTGCTGTTACTGTAGACCATCAGTCGTTGATGGATGATACGGTGACGGTCAGGGATAGAGATAGCTGGAGACAGGTGCGCGTGTCTGTGGATAAACTCCCAACCTTGCTTAGAGAATATCTTCGTGGGGATACGCGGTTCGAAGATCTTGGGCCGCCTGTTTAGGTGCGAGATCGTCTGAACTTCACGCGTTTTCCGGGCTGATCCGAGGCACTCTTTTAAGTTCTCTTCCGAGTATGATCTAGCGTAGCCTATAGGTCGGCCGTGTGGTCTCGATGGTCTTTCCCGTCGAATCGGAGAACCAGATCAGGAGGAGGGTGCTTGACATATGTCAAGACCAGGCGAGAAAGGTTCTCGAGGCCGTACGTGAGGCGGCTCTTCTGGTTGACAATTATGGCAAGACCAAGAGGAAGGAGCTCAAAGAGCGTTACCTGAAGATCCGATCGCTGGAGCAGGAGGCGGTCGAGCTCAAGAGAACGCTTACCAAGGAGCTGGCCGAGGCCGGAGCGTTACTGATGAGCAGGGAAGATATTCTCAGAGTTGCCATACACACGAAGAGTATCGCTGATTACGCTGAGGCTGTCGCCGCTCGCATTGTCAGTACGGAGGAGCTCGGTTGGAAGATTGATCGGAAGATACTCAGGGGTTTAGTTGAGCTTTCGCAGGCTTCTTTGGAGACTGTTACTAGGCTTAGAGAGATCATCTTGACTCTGAGTCTTGGGCCCAGCAAGACGATGGATCTGTTGAAGAGCGTGGAGAAGAGCGAGGCGCATGTGGACGACCTCTACAGGAAGCTTGAGATCGAGATTCTGAAGAGTAGCATGGACGTTCCCACGATGCTCGTTGTGAGGGATATCGCTTTCAGGTTTGAGGAGATGGCTGACATGACCTTGGAAGCCGCGGATGACGCACGTATTCTCTCCCTTGGGATTCAGTGAGATGCCATGGCGAAGAAGAAGGCAACGGCTGAGCTATTCGAGAATAGGCTGACCATCTGGGATCCCAAGACTGGGTCTGAGGTGTATAAGAAGGGGTTCTATGGGAAGCCCATGGGTATTCCGAAGCCGAAGACCTCGGACTTCGACGTTCCCCTTATCCTAGATCTTGTTGAGGGGCTGTATCTGGTTGAGAAGGGTGAGTTGAAGGTCGTCGAACCGGGCAGAAAGAGGCCTCTGTCCGTTGAGAGGTTGAGGAAGAGGGCTGAGGAGACCTACAGCGGCTTTGGACTGGCCTATTTGGTGTATAAGGATCTAAGGGATCACGGCTACATTGTCACGCCTGGAATAAAGTTCGGCTGCGACTTCGCCGTCTACGAGCAGGGGCCGGGAGTGGATCACGCGCCTTACATGGTCTCAGTGAAGAGTGGCGGCGAGGCTCTCACAGCTACTGAGGTGGTGAGGGCGGGGAGGCTTGCGACGACTGTGAGGAAGAGGTTCATAATCGCTCTTCCGAATCCGGATACTGGAAGGATCGACTACACTATGTTCAGGTGGTGGAAGGCCTAGCTCTTCCAGTGTTCTGACTCCGTTGCAGCTGCCATGTTTATCTTTCGCGTCGAGGTAGGTTTTATCATAGTGCGTTTGGGCGTTGGCTCTGTCTTTCTCCGGGATCTTGACGGCCTTTCTCGATGGTGGGATGACTTTGGAGCATGTTAGGCCTGGGCAGAGCGGCTTCTTCAGTCCGATTATTGTCTGTGGTCTGGCCTTCGCTCTTTTGGTCTTCATTTTCGAGTTGGTGGAGACCCTGAGAGAGAAACGTGCTATGCATGCTCGTTTGGAAGAGGCTTTCCGATAGAATCTCTTTGTTCTCCATCCGTTGGCCAGCATTGCAAGGGGGCTCGCGGCTACGGTTCACACCCCTGATGTTCATGCTTACAGCGTGGAGACGAGGTCAAGGCTTCTATCAGAATGCAACAATATCGATAAGAGACGCTTCTTGAAAGACGAGCCTACGCGGCGGCGAGTCGGCGTGTCCACCATCGATCAGCTGACGCAGAAGCTTCGGGTCGGAGTCGGTAGGCTGAAGAGGCTCTGCGTTGAGAGCCCTGAGGATTTCGTCCGTCTCTATGCTGAGGTTCACTCGTTCTCTTCGGATTGTGAGGACTTCCACATATTGATCGATGAGTTGGACAAGGAGCTCTCGCGCGATTATCTTGTCAGGGCCCAGATGCGCTCTATTGAGTGCATGAGGGGAGTTCTAGCCCATGAGGCGACGGAGTTCTCACCTAGGGAGGATTCAATCTACTCTTCTTTGCTGTCCTTCGAGACGGCGTTGAATCTCTTGGGAAAGGATCTCGATTCATTGACGAGAAGGAGCGCCAGTCGTGAGGGGGATGGTGTTGTGATTGTTGAGGACGGTTTGCCAGGGTATGTTGTTTCCGAGGAGCGTTTGAAGGCTCTGAGCCAATGCGCCGATGTTGGGATGGATGATATTGTTGCGGAGTTCTTCTTCAAGACCAAGGCCTCCTTGCGGGAGGTCTTGATCGCTTGTGCGCAGGCGGGCTGTCTGCCGGAGTATGTGCCTGTCGTCTTGGCTGCTCTGCGTGCGATGGCTGAGGAGAGGTTCATGCTCCTGAGTGTTCTTACCACGGAGTATCCTTGCTGGCCTCTGGTGGTCGTCAATGGTCCTATCATGAGGGAGATTGGGATGAATTGGCGTGAGGGGAGCTTTGGGCCTGGGAATCGCGCCAACTCCACGATAGGTAGAGCGGTCTCTCTCTTCTTGATGAGGTCCTTTGATACGAGGAAGTTGGCGCAGGGCGCGCCGAATCAGTATTCCTATTGCTCTTGTGAGAATGAGGAGGAGAGTCCTTGGGGCCCGCTGCATGTTGATAGGGGGTTCGATCGGTCTGAGAGTGCGGTCTCTGTCTTCGCTGCGGAGCCTCCTCATGCCGTGACGGATCACGTTAGCAAGAACGGCGAGGATTTGCTCACGGTCTTCGCCAAGACCATCGCCACTCCGGGAAAGTATTCTGCGTACTTTGGTGGTGAGGTCTTGGTTGTGTTTGGCCTTGATCATGCGCGGCTGCTTGCGGAGGATGGATGGGGCAAATCTGACGTTAAGAGGTTCATCTTTGAGAATGCCAGGATCGACAAGAGCCTTCTGAGAGGCAGGGGCGAGTGGGGAATGGACGCCAAGACGCAAGTCTGGCTTGACTCTTCTGGCGATGGCCCCGTTCCTTTTGTGAGGTCGCCAGATGATGTCTCGGTGATCGTCTCAGGTGGGCATGGTAGGCATTCGTTGATCATCCCGGCTTTTGCCCGTAGCAGGTCGGTGACTCGGGCGATCGTCTAGACCCTTCTCTTGCCGCGGGATTCGCTTACTCTTTTAAGGTTCTTTTCAGTTCTATTGGTTCGCCGGTCCTGTTTGGACTTTTGGTGGTGGTATGTTTGCTGTCTAGGAAGTTGGCACCTCCGAAGTTTGCTTGGATGAATGGCAGGTTTGTCGAGTGGGATAAGGCTACGGTGCATATCTCTGCGCCGATCGTGAACTACGGGTCTGGGGCGTTTGAGGGGATCAGGGCCTATGCGAGTAAGGATCAGAAGGAGCTCTACGTGGTCAGGCTCAAGGAGCATATCAGGCGGTTCTTCGAGTCTGCGAAGGTTCTGAGGTTGAAGATCGAGTTGCCTGCGAAGGAGATCGAGGACTCAATTGTTGAGCTGCTGAGGAGGAATGAGTTTCATGAGGATGTCTACATTAGGCCGCTCGTGATGGAGAGGGGTGGTGTCGCTCTCGCTGAGGGGGCTGTCTCTCCGGCTGATTTGGCTGTCTTCTCGATTCCTTTCGGCAGGGTGGCGAATATCGAGGCTGGGATCCGATGCTGTTTCTCCAGTTGGAGGAGGATTCCCGATGTCTGCATGCCTCCTAGAGTGAAGTCGTGCGGGAACTATGTGAATAGCACGTATGCGAGGAAGGAGGCTCTGGCTGCGAGGTATGATGAGGCGCTGCTTCTGACGATTGATAACAAGGTTTCTGAGGCGGGTGGCGCGAACCTTTTCATGGTGAAGAGGGGAGTTGTCGTAACCCCGCCGGTCACGGCCAGCATATTGGAGGGGGTTACCAGAGAAGGTGTGCTCCATCTGGCTTCGAAGGAGCTCTCCTATCCGACCGCAGAGCGCGATATCGATAGAACGGAGCTGTACCTTGCGGACGAGGTCTTCCTGTGCGGGACGGGGGAGGAGGTTGCGCCCGTCATCTCAATTGACGGCCACCTGATCGGTGATGGGAAGCCGGGCGAGGTCACGAAGAAGCTTCAGACTCTGTACTTTGATATCGTTCGCGGCGCGGTTCCGAAATACAGAGGTTGGATAACTCCGGTTTACGGCGGCAGCTAGCGCCCGTCGACTGGAGGGCGCACGTTTCCCGCCTTTTTCCCGCCTAGATGGCGGGATTAGGTATTTCTTAGTCTTTTCTGGGTTTTCTGACAGGTTTTCTCTCTTTACTGGAAAAATGATTATATTCTTGGCGGTTGAACTAGCGAGATAAGACTTGGAAAAGTGTGAAGATTGAAGCGTGTTGCCCTCGTCCTTGTACTTCTATTTGCGTTCTTCATTCCTCCGGCGAGGGGTGCGGCGGTTCTTGAAGTTCCTGCGCAGAATGGTTTCGAGTCACCGATTAAGCCTGTTTGGACGGTTCCCTGTACTATCGTAGTTCAGTGGAACGTGGTCTCCTCTCCTAATGGTTCTGGTTCGTTGGAGATTAGGTTCTATGGTGCGGATCCTCTTTTGGATCAGTATCTTGGTCTTCGCATCTTCGGGAATCATAGCGTGACTTGGATCTCCAAGGGCGGTTTGGGAGTTGGGTCGGGTGACCTCTTTGTTTGGGGTTCGGGTCTTTACTCGAAGATCCTCATCTCGAGTGTTGGTCAAGTGGCTGTGAAGGATGATGGGGGCGTGGCTGTCGGCGGCTTTCTGTCGCCTATTGACAGCGTCAGCACGGTGAGGGTCTTTGAGTCGGTGAACGCCTTCTCAGGGTCGATCTCTGTATCGTATAGTGGTGGAATCAGCGACAGAGACATCTTTCCCGTGGGTCTCCGATGGTCTTCATGGTCATTTGTGCCGGGCTCTTCGGGTTATGTCGATGTGACGGTGAGGAATCTGATGCGTGAGTCGGTGAATGTTAGTTGGCTGGGGATTCACTTTGACTGGGATCCAGTCTACTACTATCATATTCCATCGACGTTCAGTACCAGTCGTCTCGCTCCTGACGGCGTTGTGGGAGCGAGGATACAGTTCAGCATACCCTTCGACGAGTCTCTGATAGGGACTCATGTACTTCATTTAGCGATGAGATATGTCCGTACGTTTCCGAACGGTACGTCTTCTGAGGTTCTCTGGGTCTCAGAGAACTACACGGTGGCTGTGACCGATCCGTTCAGGAGACTTGCTGAGCCGCTCATAGCTTCCACTCTGAGTTCGATCAGCTCCGCAA
>CAYWPD010000057.1:4328-7227 GCA_964460055.1 uncultured Candidatus Bathyarchaeia archaeon | reverse complement strand
GAGCGCGATAGATGCAAAGATGGTCACCATGGATATTCCAATTACTGCCAAAGGGCTTCTTCTGAGCAGACTGAGAGTCAGTTTAGTCTCGGGGTTGAGGGTCGCAAGTCGTTCCAGCCTCTCTTTTCTGAGTCCCAGGATTCTCTCCTTGACTTCGCCCATTGTTCATCCTATCCATAACGAATCCTGGGATCTAGGAACCCGTACAGAAGGTCAACGACCAGATTGATGCAAGCATATACAATCGTTGCGACCAACGTAACACCCACTATTGCAGGATAGTCTAAGGCCAGCATTGTTCCGATCGAATATGTGCCTAGGCCTGGCCGGGCAAAAACCGTCTCTGTTATGACAGCTCCTGACAGAAGGCCTCCATAGTTAAGCCCGATTATGGTAACGGTCGCAATCAAGGTGTTCTTCAACGCATGTTTGTAGATCACAATTCTCTCGGGAAGACCTTTTGCTCTAGCTGTCCTTACATAGTCTTGTCCTAGAATCTCAAGCATGCTAGAGCGAACGATCCTAGTGGTCAGGGCGGTCGAGTAGGAGCCGAGGACCAATGAGGGCAGGATTAGATGGTGGAGCGTACTAAGGAAGGCTGGGAAGTTCCCTGTTATCAGGCTATCGATGGTGTAGAGCCCGGTGATCGTTGCAGGTCTTTGAACATGTGAGCTGATAACGCCTGCTCCCGGAACCCAGCCTAGGCGGAAGTAGAATAGGTAGATAGTCATGATCGCCAGCCAGAAAATCGGGGTTGATGACCCGGCGAGAGCGAAGATTCTCGAAGCGTGATCGATGGTTTTGTTCCTCTTCACGGCTGAGATGACCCCTAGAGGTACCCCGACAACTATCGACACCAACAGCGCCGAAGTAGCAAGCTCTATGGTGAAAGGGAAGAATTCCGCGAGGTCACTAGTGACAGGGTGTTGTGTACTGATCGACGTTCCGAGATCTCCCTGTAAGAGTCCCTTCATGAATAAGACGTACTGCTCCCAGACCGGTCGGTCGAGACCCCATTTTTCCCTCAGCCTTTGAATGGTTTCATCGCGTGCACGTTCGCCCAAATAGTGCAGGACCGGGTCGCCGGGCACGTATCGTGCCAATACAAACGTGATGACTGAGATTCCTAGGAGTACAATAGCCATCTGCCACAGGCGTCGGTAGACATACCGCCATAGGGCCATGAACTATCATCGCGATTAGCTGTTTTGGTATAAAAAGAAAGAAGGGGGTTTATCAGTCTTGGTGTGTCTAGCTACCGATAGATATTCTGTAGTACCATTCTGCCATCGGGTTGTACACGTATCCGTTGACGTTTTCGCGTAGAACAACCACGTTCATCGGTTGGAACAGTATCGCCCATGGACCATCTTCAAGAAGTATCTGTTGTATCTGCTCGTAGAGAACGGCACGCTGGTTGAGATCCGAGGTTCTTGACGCCTGCTCGACTAGAGCAGTCACTTGGGTGTTGTTGTATGAGACTCTCTTTGCCAAAGAGCCCCTGACGTGCCCGAAGGGATGCACGAAGTCATCTGGGTCGGGGAAGTCCATGAACCATCCTATCATCATCATTTCGAGCTGCTTTCCTCTGTACTTCTCAAGGAACGTAGCCATTGGCCAGAGTTGCAGTGTGACTGTGATTCCTATGTTCTTCAGGTCTGCTTGAACCTTCAAAGCTAGCGTTTCCCAAGGTATGCCAGCGACGCTTCCAGGTGGGTATACCAGCGTGGTGCTGAACCCTTCTGGATACCCTGCCTCTGCCAGAAGCTCTCTGGCTTTGGTGACGTTCTGTTCCAAGAGTATTGTTGGATCGTGTCCGAGTAGCCCTTTAGGTATCGGCGTCATGAGCCTTATTCCGTTTCCTCTCAGGAGTTCATCTGTTATCGCTCGGTAGTCAATCGCATATTTCACCGCCAATCTGACTTTGGGATCATTGAACCAGGTCGGTGTCACGCCACCTATCTTTGTGTTCATTCCCACGTACTCGACCCCTATGGTCCATCCTCCATCGAATTTCAGATCCGTGTTATTCTCCATAGCTTCCAGCTGTTCGGCAGTCAAGCCATATGCGATGTGTGCATCTCCTGCTTCAAGGAGAAGTTTCCTGCTGCTCGCCTCCCTGACGTTCTTGATCAGAACTTTCTCCAGCGTAGCTGGCCCGCGCCAGTAGTTCGGATTCCTAGTGAGTTCGACCTCTAGTTCCCGATCCCATCTTGACAGTATGAACGGCCCTGATCCGGCAGAGTGATCTGTTATCCATCTGTTTCCAAGGTCTCCGGCCTCTTCATGTTGCAACGCAACCGTAGGATCCACTATCGACGCGACAGGTGTCGCTAGGATGAACAGGAACGGGGCATAGGGATAGGCCAGCGTTACCCTTACCGTGTAGGTGTCGACTACCTCGGTGCTGTTGAGTGTCATCCCATACTCGTAGAAGAGCCAGCTTGCCGCAAGGTCGAGCTTGATAACTCGGTCGAAGGAGAATTTCACCGCTGAGGCATTTACCGGAAAACCGCTCGCAAAGTTCACGTTTTGTCTCAGCCTGAAAGTGTAGACAAGGCCGTCGGGTGAAATCGTCCAGCTTTCGGCGAGGCCGGGAACTACGCTGGTGAAGTCTGACCCGTTCAGTTCTATCAGTCGGTCGTAGCAGTTGTAGACCACGTTGTATGCCGTGGTTTCGAATGCCGCGGTTGGATCCGCAGAAGTGATTTCGTGTGTGTCGACTATGATGAGAGTGGTTTCCTCGGGGGTCACGGGTGGTGCTTGGGGCAACGTTGCGACGTATACGCCTGCGATGGCGGCTATGATGATGACAACCGCTATGGCAATTCCCTGTGTCCTTGTAATCGCTTTTTTCGACAAGAATGTGTTCAGTTGAGAGTCCTCCCAAGGGAGAGAT
>CAYWPD010000057.1:0-4228 GCA_964460055.1 uncultured Candidatus Bathyarchaeia archaeon | reverse complement strand
AAGATAACCGTCGCCAAGAAGCTCAGGACAGGCGAGCTGCTCGAGAAGTATGGGAAGGGAGTAGAGGTCGAGTGCCCAATGGTCAAGCTCGGACAGGAATTCAGGGTTGGGAAAGACCTGAAGATTCCAGACGGCTTCTGCAGCTGGGCATGGGCCGATATCCACAGAGATATCGTGCACTTGGCGTTGGGTGGAGATTTCTTCTGGATCAAGGAGAAGGGGACGATGCTCTCCTGCTGCACTGACGGTCTGCGTCCAGTGGTCTTCAAGCTGGAGAGGATCGAGGAATAGAAGTCCCTCTCACATCATTCTTCTTGATTCACGAAAGAGCGCCTTCTTCCGTCCTATTCTGCTTTCATGAAAAACAGGTAGCAGAGCGGCTGAGCCACTGCTTCATCAAGAATGCATTCATTCCAGAACCAATCTGTGATAGAATGCAGGCTGCATGTCGCGAGCGGTGGCCATGACAGTGAGATTCGACCAAGTGATGCGGTTATGTCTCTGTTCTGCGGAGATTAAGACCTAGCAAGTGACCATGATTGGAAACACCTGAAAAGTCGAAGCCGACGCGGTTCTCGATAGCCTTCGTGATGACAGTCATCTTTGTGAGCTTACTGGTCGGAGGTGTACTCGGCTACTCAATTGGATACTCGACCGTCTCGGAGAGGATCAGCAACCTGCAGAATCAGCTATCAGCGTTGCAAGGACGAATCTCCGACATCCAGTCAACACTTGACATGTACCGTCAAAACATCACCTATCCGACAGGAGGAAATGCTTCACTCTCCAGCCTATACGAGCAAGTCAAGGACTCAGTTGTTGTGGTTCGAGGACTGATAGTACAGTACGACCTGTTCGGCAACCGCTACTATTCGAGCGTCCAAGGATCGGGGTTCGTCTACAACTTTACAGGTCGAATGGTGATCGTGACGAACAATCACGTCATCCGCGACGTGCTCAACGTCACTGTAACCTTCATAGACGGCAGTGGATATGTAGCAAAAGTGCTTGGGTCTGATCCATACGCGGATCTCGCCGTGCTTTCAGTGGGTGCTTCCCCCAGCGAATATGAGCCGCTCGAAGTTGTCAGCTCATCATTCCTTTCCGTGGGTGACCCGGTGTCGGCGGTCGGTAGTCCATATGGGCTTGCCGGATCTATGACCGCGGGCATCGTGAGCGCACTCGGCAGAACAATAACTGAGAGCGTGGCTGGCGGATATCCGATAGCCAACATAATTCAGACAACCGCCCCCATAAACCCCGGCAACTCGGGAGGGCCACTACTAAACTATCGAGGCCAGGTTGTAGGCATCACCACCGCCATCGTCGCCGAGTCTCAGGGTATAGGCTTCGCAATTCCTTCAAACACGATACTGCGCGAGATCAGCTACTTGGTCGAGCACGGGTCCTACAACAGACATCCTTGGCTCGGAGTGGCTGGAGCAGACATGACCTATGAGATTGCGAGAGCCATGAATGTGAACGTGACTTACGGATGGCTCGTCGTCCAAGTCATGAAAGGTAGCCCAGCCGACCGAGCGGGGATACGCGCAGGAACGAGAGAGATCGAGGTCGCCGGGGAGCGGGTAACGATCGGTGGTGACATAATAGTAGCTCTAGACGGAGTGCGCATCGTGAGCGGAGACAGCCTCGCAACCTACCTCGAGGAGTACGCCCAACCGGGACAGACGATCAGCGCAACGATCGTCAGGAACGACCAGACCATCAGTGTGTCGGTCGAGCTGGGAACGAGGCCCCCGCAGAGCAGCTGATGCAGTGGCTGGATAGGGCCAGCGGAACCAGTCGCTACTCACCGAATCTATCGGCCGTGAAAGTGGCCTTTTTGGATGCAGCCATCATGACCGTATGAGCTAGAGTGAGGTGAGAATAGCGTATCCGTCTAACTTGAGATGGCGATTCACAAGAACTCTTCGTTGGAATCGGCCTCAGAGCGAACTCTGTCTTGATGGGAAAGGTTGAGAGAAGACTATTTACCACGAGCAAGTGCGATTGAATCAAGGGTCTTGATATGAGTGACGAGGATCTCATCAAGGAGACGCTGGCAGAGCCATATAGGATAAAGGTTGTTGAGCATGTGAGGCTACCCTCCCGGACTGAGAGGGAGAGAATCCTCAAGGAAGCCTTCTACTCACCATTCTATCTCAACTCTGCGGATGTCTACGTCGATCTGTTGACCGACAGCGGAACCAGCGCTATGAGCGACGATCAGTGGGCTGGACTGATGAGAGGTGATGAGGCGTATGTCAGGTCTGAGAACTTCTTCAGCTTGGTCAAAGCTGTAGAGGATGTCATAGGATTTCCGCACGTGGTGCCGACGCATCAGGGCAGAGCTGCTGAGAACATCCTGCTGGGCGTTCTAATCAAACCGGGTGACATAATCTTGGGCAACTCACACTTCGACACCACAAGAGCTCACATCGAGGACAAAGGCGGAAAACCGCTCGACTTGATCGGAGACTGGCTGTGGGACTTCGAGAGAGAGTATCCGTTCAAAGGAAACCTCGACCTAAACAAGCTTGAAGTTGCCTTGAAGAAGTACCGAGACAAGATCCCCTTCATACTGATAACCATGGTCAACAACGTTGCCTGCTCATCCCCAGTCTCCATGGAGAACGTACGGGAGACCAAGAAGATGGCAGAGGAGTACCACGTCCCAGTCTACTTCGACGCCTGCAGATTCGCCGAGAACTGCTACCTCATAAAGGCAAGAGAGAAGGGCTACGGAAACAAGTCAACGATCGAGATCGCGCATGAACTGTTCTCCTACAGTGATGGCTGTTACATGAGCGGCAAGAAAGATGCTCTCGTCAACATCGGAGGATTCGTCGCTCTCAAGGACGAGGAGACGGCGAGAAGATGCCAAGAACGACTCGTCTTATACGAAGGCTTCCCAACCTATGGCGGGCTGGCGAGAAGAGACCTCGAAGCGATGGCGATAGGCCTGAAGGAAGGCATGGAAGAGGATTACCTGTCATGGCGAACCAGACAGGTCGCCTTCCTCGGCGAACTCTTCGAAAAAGAAGCGGGGGTCGTGGTGAGCAAACCGACCGGAGGATCGGGCGTCTTCGTCGATATCCACTCGGTGTATCCACATCTCCCAGCGGACAAACTGCCAGGCGTCGCATTGACGAGCGACCTCTACCTCGAGGGTGGAGTAAGAGCGGTGGCCATGCCCTTCCCTCTAAACACAATCAGCGCGGAGACAGGTGAGATGGTCTCGAGGACTTTCGAGTTCGCCCGATTTGCCATACCTAGACGCGTATTCACGAAGGGTCACATGGAGTATGTCGCCAAGGTCATGAAGCGGGTCAAGGAGAACGCCCCCAAGAACAATGGATACAAGATAACCTACTGGCCGAAGATACTGGGGCACTTCTTCGCGAAGTTCGAGCCCATCTAATAGCAGAACTGTGCCTTCCTCCTTTCAAGCGGGCAGAAATGTCAAGTCCGATATCTGCCCGCTCAGAGGCTGAACAAACGTCGACCCAGAGAAGGCTATTGAGCATCCGATCCACGCCTCTCCACTGGAACGGGTCAACGTAACCGAGGGCGAGCACGTTCTTGACAACCGATCAAACGTTCATCGCTTCTTCCCTACTGGCAGTACATACAGCGGCTGTTCGTCCTCAGGTGAGCCCAGAACCTCCTTAACCTGCTCATCATGGAACGCCCCGACGGTCACCGTTCCGAGGTTCATGGCGGTTGCTTGCAGGCACAGGTTCTGGGCTGCGTGCCCCGCTTCCATGTGAACATATCTGACGCCTCTATCGCCATATTTGGCGGTTGTCCTCTCGTAGACTGCGGTAATCACGATGTCTATCGCAGCCTCCTTGACCCAGGTCTGGCCTAGCGCGGCCGCGGCCAATTCGTCCTTCTTGTCTCCGTCGAGCACCTTCACGAGGTTGTGCTCCTGCGGGCTGTACTTGTAGACGCCCACGTCAAGGTTCTCCACGTCTCCGACTACAACGTAGATCTCGAGAGGATAGAGGCCCCCTGCGGAAGGGGCTGTTCTGAAGCCTCTCGGATCTGTAATGCCTTGGGCGGCCCAGAGGAGCTGAGAAACCTCTTGAAGCGTCAGAGGCTCACCTGAATACTCACGGATCGACCTCCTTTCTAGCAGAGTCTCTTCTATCGATACATTGCTGTCATACCGAGGATCTGGAAGTTCGACCTCGCTCCCGATCGCCACTGGCGCGGGCTCGGTGAC
>CAYWPD010000056.1:0-7326 GCA_964460055.1 uncultured Candidatus Bathyarchaeia archaeon | reverse complement strand
AGTGGACAGCGATATTGGAATATGAACTGTCATACTCCCTGCTTGGCAAGGTCGTCGACAAGCTGAAGGCTCGCAAAGACATAGAGAAGTCCATGGATTATTCCATGAAAAAGACAAAGGAACTCATAGAGAAAGGATAAAAAGCACACCGTATAGTTGTGAGCCCACGCCTTCCCTTCTTCTTATCCTATGAGGTCTATGAAACGCGACAAGGCATCCTAATTTAAATGATCTCTGTTGAACTACTCAAAATTATCCGTTGGAACTCAAGAAAACCAAGAATTCAAACCTTGATTAGAAGTCTTGGTGCGGGGGGAGGGATTTGAACCCTCGAACCCCTACGGGACAGGAGCCTCAGTCCTGCGCCTCCAATGAATCTCCTCGATCCATCTTTGACCTAGCTTGGCAACCCCCGCATCAGTCGCCTTCCCTATCTCCACCGAAATCAAGTTCATAAGTATTTTCGAAATAGATCAGCCAACAATACAACTTGAGATATGCGGCGTAGCAGGTCAATGGAATGATGAGAGAGAATTTCAGCTATCCGCCTGCTATGAAAGGCATGACTCTGATCTCGTCTCCGTCCCTGAGCTTGGCCTCTGGCTCCGCCTCGGAGCCGTTGACCAGTAGCTTGACAGGAGATGCACGCGAGACCTGGATTGGCGGCGCTAGCCCGAAACGGACGTTCACGAGTTCAACTATCTCCTTCAGGGTCGGCTCGTGATCGAAGGTCAGTTCCACCTCTTTACCTGTCTTGAGGGCTACATGGCCGTAGAATCGAAGTCTAACCTTCAACCTTAAGATCTTCCCGTCGACTACAGACTGTGGATGGCCGAATAAGCTCTTCTGTCCGTATGTGAGAAAGAAGCTGTTCTGGGCCTCTGTAAAGAAAGGGGTCGAGGAAGATTCTAGGGCGCTCTGACCTTCTCTAGTGCCCTGTCCACATCGTCCAGACCCAGCGTGTGAAGTACGTCGCTCCTAGGTATTCCCCTCTCGTCCCATCCGATCAGCTTGAAGTACTGATGCTTCTCCTCCTCGATCTTGGCCTTGTCCGCCGCCTGCCCCTTCTTCGGTCCTGAAGGTAAGGGCTCATAGAATCTCGGAGGAACATCGTCGTCGATGTCCGGCCTCCAAACGGCATCCGGACCACCTATGAGGAGGGCAGCTCTTTGAATATGCGCTATCCTCTGCGCATGTTCTCCGAACCACTCGTCGACTGTCATGTTCCATCCTGTGACTGCGTTCAACATGTCCAGAATCAGCTCTCCCTTAGGCCGGTTGAACATACAGGTTACAGCTGAGTCTTCCAGTATAGTTCCTAACTCTCCTCCGAAGCTCTTGAGATTCAACTCAGGCACAGAGGTGTGATCCGGCCCTTGAACACCACACGGATATCCTATGTTCTCAACATAGTCCAGTGCGCTTCTTATGCCATGAGCTCCCAGAGCCATGCCCTTTCCTTGGACGGCGTAGGGCATGACATCCACCTTCTTCATCTCCCCGATTCTCTTTGCAGCCCTGTACGTTCCTTCCGCAAGCAGATCTCCGATCCCTTGTCGCCGCGCGATCTTCTTCGCGAGCTTGCCGAAGGCTATAGGGTCGCCCCACTTCAGGCCTATTCCGCCGAGGTCCTCGCGAGTGAGAATCCCCCTCTGGTAGAGTTCGCCTGCAAAGCCCAGCATGTTTCCGCCTTGGATTCCGCAGAGTCCGAGCTCATCCGCCAGCGTCGATAGGTAGACGCTCCCCTCCGGCGTGAAGATTCCAAGATTCGTTCCCTGATAGGCCTGCAGTTCGTAGTCAGGGTTATCTCCGATGGCTCCTTTCAGCGGTCCGGTCTTCACCATCGCCAGCTTGAGGCATGTCGTTGGGCAGCCGTAGTCTCCCCAGTACCGCTTTATCCATACCCTTCTCTCGAACTTGTCGACTCCGAATTCCTTGTTGTCATGCCACTCTTCTTGCCAGTTTCTGATCGGCTCACTACTCGTGTCCGCGCCTACAGTGTATCCAGCCGATCCGGTTCCGTACCTTCTCATCTCATCCTTCTCAGCAAGTCTCTGGATCACGTCATCCATGATTTTTCTAGTCAATCCTGCATCATGTGCTGGAGGAATAGGCCCGTTTCCCTTGGCGACAACGGCTTTGAGGTTCTTCGAGCCCATAACACCTCCGTAACCTCCGTAACCTGCACCATGAGCCCACTTGTGCATTACAGCTGCGATCCTTGACCTCTTCTCCCCGGCAGGTCCCACATAGAGAATTGCAGGTTCTTTCGGCGTTCCCAAAGGCGGTTTCTTCTGCTTGAGCTCCTCGCGTATCTCTTTGGTCAGAATCTTGACCGTCTCTTTACCCATCTTGCCCCAGAGATGTTTTGCGTCACGGATTTCCACTTTGTCGTCATTAATGAAGATGTAACTCGGCTTCTCCGCTCTTCCCGCAACGATCAACCCTTCATACCCAGAGCACCTCAATTCGATCGGCGCCTCTCCTCCGACAGTTGAGCCGACGATTCCGTTAGTCTGAGGCGACTTGCCCGATACTGTGAGCCTTCCCCCCGGATAGTACCCTACCAACGGTCCCGTCAGGATCGTCAAGATGTTGTCAGGGCCGAGCGGGTCAGTATCATGCCAGTGATCCCCCAGTCTGTCCCAGAGTATCCTTGCGGCAAGCCCTCGCCCTCCCAAGTATCTACGAAGTGTCTCCTCTGGAAAACTGACCGTCTTCACGCTGCCACTTGAGAGGTCTATGTCCAGGAACTTGTTCGCGTACCCATTCGCCATCCTAGATCAACTCCTTCCCCTGTTCACCGTACAGATTGGTGACGAAGTCCTCGATCATCTCCTCCGGAGTCCTAGCGTAAAGTCGATAGTTCATGCTTGATATCCTCGGAACGCTCATGAGGCAGTCATACTTACCTTGGTGACACGCCTTGACACACTCCGGATCCCCCCCACAGAGGTCACAGATCAGTGCGTGCCCTTCTTTCGGATGGAGATGTGGGATCTTTCCCGGACATCCATCAATACACTTGCCACAATGGATGCACTTCTCTTTATCAACGAGCACCGCTGCCGTCTTTGGGTCAACTGAGAGGGCGTCAACGGGGCAAGACGCTACGCACGGATAGTCATGACATTGGGCACACAGATGTGGCATTTCAGTTCCGGGCACCAGCATAAATACTCGAACTCGCGATGCCTCTGGCCACACCAAGCCTTCATGGTAAAGGGAGCAAGCTACCTCACAGCGCTTACATCCGCTGCACCTGAGATTCTCTCTCGCAATCCATATCTGCTTCTGACTCTCTGAAGCCATAATTGCCACCTTTAGCTCTCAGTTTGGACGACTCTCTTGCACAAAAGCCTTTTTGCGAGGTTCATACTCGGCATTCGAGCCTTGAGACGCCGTCTCAACTCCCAGCCCAGACGGAGTGGTTTCGTGTCGTCGCCTAAGGGTTTGTTTGAACCCACATCTGCGTACCTTCTGTCAGCCCATACTCGATCGCAGGATGACTCTGAAGCGTGGGCGTTGGGCTCATGAGAGTCCAACCGATTTGCTTCGCATTATGGATCTACAGCGCGTGAAGAAACTGCATCTAATTGGTCCATTTCTGGGTAAGCCATATATCCGAGCACATACACAACGAGCCGCGACAGCGTCAGATGCGTGAAGGAGACTATTCCTGAACAGGACTACTTCTCGCGCGTTATGCAGCTGTGGAAACGAACAGAAACCGGTGGTGAGGCAGAATTGGGTTACAGAGGCGGTTATAGAGGTGGAGGATACGGCTTCAGGCCACCAAGACCCGCGCCAGTAGAGATGGGCAAGGAATACGATGTCGAAGTGACAGAGATGAGCCACAGAGGAGACGCAGGCGTAGCAAAGCTCCAAGGATTCATCATCTTCGTGCCGAACACGAAGCCTGGCGACAAAGTGAAGGTCAAGATAACCCGAATCGGAAGAGGATTTGCGAACGGCGAAGTCGTAAAGTAGAAGAAAACTCTACTTCAAACGACTTCCTTCCCATATTTTTTGGAGATGTTGCCGCTTTATTCCCTCTTTGCGTTAGAAGCCCTTCAACGCAGTTTCACGTAACTTCTGACTGAACTGATCGAGACCTTCTTGCGACTCATCCTCGCGACAAGACTCTGTTTGAACTCGACCGCGATGCTACGTGCTAAGATATCTTTTCGGAAACTTGGCAACAATGGTATATTTCTGCGAAACGACGTTCCCAATCCGTGCGGTTCCGACCTGAGAGACGAGCTGATACCCATCCATGAGGTCGAATCCGTAGTCATCTCTTAGCCATAGTAGGAGCTCCTTCTGCGCCGCCCTATATGCGTCCTCAAGCGGCTTACCCATGCCAACTGCCATCAGTTCTTCGGAAGACTCGATGCGCGGCGAGTTTATCCTCCTTCCTTTCATCAAGCCCAATTTGATGGTGGTTCTGCTCGACATCTCTACAGCTGAACCGCAGAACTCACCATCGCCTTGGACGGCGTGGGCGTCTCCTAGGAACAGGTACGCTCCTTCCACAAACACCGGAAAATACACCGTGTTTCCCGTGCAGGCGTCGGGGCAATCCATGTTGCCTCCATGCGGACCAAGGTTCAGGCTCGATATCTCTTCAAGTATAGGAGCGGTGCCTATCGTTCCGAGAAAGGGCTTCATCGCAATCTCGATTATTCGCCCGTCCTTCTTTGCCTTGAACCTCAGCTTTCCGTTCTCGATTGGATAGAGCCAAACGGCTTCCTCCAGAGGCGGGTTTATCATCGGCGTAGATGAGGACGCTACAAGGGTCCCGAAATCCCTTCTCACCCAAGATGCCGCTAGTTCTTCTGTGGGCTCAATATCCAGTATCTCAACTGAGAGCGTGTCGCCTGGCATTGCACCGTTGATAAATATGGGGCCACTCTGTGGATTCACGAAAGGTCTGACTGTTTTGACGCTCGGTAGGTCGCTCTCGCGCCTTATGGCCCCGACTGAAGCGTCGAGTGTCCGAGCTACCACGACATCTCCTGGATCAACACGGACTCTTGGCGGATGCTTCGCGCTGTAGGTAAAGTAATACTGGTCTTGCTCAAGTTCAACTGTCTTGGCATGAATCAACTTTCTCAACTCGAGATCGGTTATCTCTGACAGTGCCAGATAAAGAGGAAGCAGTCAGATTAAACGGCTTGTTGTACTCGGCCACAGTGGATGCCAAGAGCCTCAACTTTCTCCGCCATCCTCTCGAAGCTGGCGAACGCAGAGTAGAATCTGAGCGCCCCTCAACAACGTACCTATGGGTTACCATCCCCCGCATCATTTGCTATCAGGTGCGCCCCACAGATCGGCAAAATCTTCGCGTTCAATGTCTCGGCTGTATCTGACTGCAGCCACTCCAAAGGTCAGGACCAAGACACCAAGAGCCAATAGTCCTGGGCTGAACTCTATCACTCCTCCCCAGAGGATGAGAGCAACAGCACACAGTAGGAAGAGATACCCTAAGGCCTTAATTCCCGAAGCGTCGAGCGCCACCTTTTTGCCTCCCGATCTCTTTGGTCTATCGCAATTGACGTAGTTGCGAACTGGCTGGCGGAGTTGGAGCCCCGAGAGGGGATTGAACCCTCGACCTATGGTTCTTCCTCGTAGTTACGAAACCATCGCTCTGCCTGCTGAGCTATCGGGGCTTCCACCGATTTTGCTCGAGAACCCGATATTAAAAGATTCGATGTCAGAGGATTGAAGACCTGACCTAGACCGACGATTTCTTTGTCCTAGGCCCGTTTCTGCAACAGCTCAAACCCGGTATACTTTGTCAAGGCCTCTGGGACCGCGACCGACCCGTCCTTTCGTTGGTACTGCTCCAAGACCGCGACCATGGTTCTGCTCGTTGCAATGGCTGTATTGTTGAGAGTATGCACGAACCCTGCGGGCGGCTTTCCCTCCATTTCCCTATACTTTATGTTCAGCCTTCTGGCTTGGTAATCTGTGCAGTTCGAGTTTGATCCTGCCTCCCTAAACTGGTCGTCGGCCATCCATACTTCGATGTCATACTTCTTCGCCGCTATGGATCCGATATCTCCGGTACAAACGTTCATAACACGGTAGTGCAGCCCGAGAGCCTGGTACATATCCTCGGAGTTCTTCTGAAGTTCTTCATGAAACCTCCACGAGTCTTCAGGCAAACAGAATATGAACTGTTCAACCTTGTTGAACTGGTGCATCCGGAACAGCCCTCTGGCGTATTTCCCGCGAGCTCCTATCTCCTTCCTGAAGCAAGGGCTCACTCCAACGAGTTTGACTGGCAAATCTTTCTTGTCGAGTGTCTCGTTCATGAACATCGAAGCCATGGGATGCTCGCTCGTCGCGACCAGATACAGATCCTCATTCTCAACCTTATACATCACATTCTCGAAGTCGGCGAGATCCGTAACCCCCTCGTAAGGCTTCCTCCTGATCATAAATGGGGGCTCGACTAGCTGATACCCCCTGCCCCTTAGGAAATCGACTGCGAATCTTATCAAAGCCAAGTCAAGGATGACGAGATCGCCTTTGATATAGTAGAATCCTGTTCCGGATACTCTGGCCGCTCTTTCGTCATCGATCACATCCAGGCCTAGGGCAATATCGAGGTGATTTCTAGGCTCGAAACCAAATTTCGGGGGTGCTCCCCACCGCCTCGCTTCAACGTTCTCGGTCTCGTCTTTCCCGTACGGTACGGACTCGTGAAGCAAATTGGGTATTCTGAGAAGCAGACTCCTTTCTTTCTCCTCGACGGCCGAGACCTTAGCCTCGAAGATGCGAATTTCTTCTGGTATCCGCTCTGCCTCTCTCAACTTCTCCGCGACATCTTTACCTTCCCTCTTCAGCCTCGAGATCTCAGCAGAGACTTCGTTTCTTCTCCGCCGAAGTTCATTGATCTGAGTCGTCAACCTTCTCCATTCTTGATCAACGGAGAGCAGCTCATCGAACATACGAAGCTTCTCGGCGTCGTTTCTCTTCTCTAGGTTGGCTCTGATCGCCTTCGGATCTTTTCTCACAAGTTTGATGTCAAGCATCTCCGTTGCCAACGGAGCCTATCTTTTCAATATGGAGGCATAAAAGGTGGCCGTCGAGGGAACCGCCCAGAAACCTTCCTTCACTAGCGCCGGAAGTCTACGCTTGCGAGACAGTCTCTGTTTCACGTGGACAATCCTGCACAATTAAAGCTTGAAGATCAGTATAGACATCTGATCGGTTCGATTTACAGCCGCATTCGGCACGGTATGGCGAATCGAATATGATAGCTAAAGAGATCGGCGAAAGAGGCATCATAGAGATCATTCGTGAGAGACTGGAACT
>CAYWPD010000055.1:0-7380 GCA_964460055.1 uncultured Candidatus Bathyarchaeia archaeon | reverse complement strand
ACTTGGTAGACTCTCTTCTGCCAGCCGAGTCCGACCATGTTGCATATTGCTAGCAGCACTGCAGTTGTGAA
Organism: uncultured Candidatus Bathyarchaeia archaeon; assembly: GCA_964460055.1. Classification (GTDB taxonomy): domain Archaea; phylum Thermoproteota; class Bathyarchaeia; order RBG-16-48-13; family CAYWPD01; genus CAYWPD01. The sequence continues at coordinate 7,309 of CAYWPD010000055.1, read as the reverse complement.
GCCGATTTCTCTGACAAGTCCTGTTGCTTTTCTTGCGAAGAGCTTTTCAGATGCCATTATCGAACCCTTCCTTGCGAAAAGCTCTTGGACAGCCAAACTTTATAATACTTTCCGAATATTCGCCATGATAAAGTACCCTGATCTACTCATCGATCTGCATAGAAACTCTTGAAACGGGCAGGTTTTGACGGCGCTTCAAAGGGCAACCGATGAACTGTTGCTTATTTAGTCCTCACAACTCAACAAAGCGAAAGCGTTCGGAAGCTGAAGCTTCATCGTCGAACAATTCATCAAACCCAGCCCATCGATCATGAACTCAGAGTCCCACCGGAGATTTCAAGCCGAGATATGATTAGCGCCATAGAGGTCGAGCATCGATACTTGGTCTCCATGATGCGGGAGCAGGCATCACGGCCTTCCGCAGAGACGCGACCATCACAATACCATTCATCTTTTATGAGCAAGGGCCCACTTGGACACCAACCCGGAGGATCGAGCATGAGAGCTGCCATAATCTCCGACTGGTGGTACGGAGAAGAAGCTGTCGTCAAAGGCATCGAGACCCTGAAGCAGGGAGGTACGGCGCTGGACGCCGTGGAGGATGCGATAAAGGTGGTCGAGGATGATCCGCGAGTAGATAGCGTTGGAACGGGAGCGATTCCCAACGCCGAAGGCGAGATAGAGCTCGACGCCTCGATCATGGATGGAGCGACTCTGAGGGCGGGCGCCGTGGCCGCCATGAAGAGGGTCAGATATCCAATATCCGTGGCGAGAAAGGTCATGGAGCTAACTCCCCATGTCTTCATCGTCGGGGAAGGAGCCATCAAGTTCGCGCGTGCAATCGGATTTGAGGACTACGAACCCCGCACAAGGGAGAGCTTTGACCGGTACCGAGTTCTCAGACGCAAGCTGGAGGACATCGCCTCCAGATCGTCTGACTCAAAGGTTATGGACAGCTGGAAGACAGATTTCGACAGAGATCTTGGATTCGAGATGGACTCGATCAAACTCTCCAACTGCCTCCAAGTTATGATCGAGAAGGGACTCGTCAAACACCATGAAACCGTCGGCGCTGTGGCCGTCGACCGCTATGGAAACTTTGCCGCTGGGACATCGACCAGCGGCTTGGCCATGAAACTGCCCGGAAGGGTCGGCGACTCGCCGATAATTGGTTCAGGCACATACGCTGACAACAGGTCTGGAGGAGCCTCTGCCACGGGAGTGGGAGAGGTGATAATGCGGCACTGCCTTACAAAAGAGGTCTGCAACCTGATGGAGTCAGGCGCTTCGGCTCAGCTCGCCTGCGAGAGAGCGGTCAGGAGAATCTTTCTCTCAGAGAAGAACCCCTACCAGGTCGCAGTCGTATCGCTCGACAGGCACGGAGAACCTGGAGCAGCCTCTACCACTGACAGAGTGCAGGCCGGATTCACCTTTCCATACGCGTTCATGCGTGAAGGGATGACCAAGCCTGTGGTAAAGAATGCACCGATAATCTCAGAGTAGCTTGAGAAGTCGACCAAGTGTCCAGCTTATCGCTACCTTCCAAGGCTTTCGGACTGGAAGGCTACGTCCCCACCAACTATCGTCATGGCAACCGCGACGTCCTTGATCCCCTCTGGCGCTACACTCGTTAGATCGCTCTCCAATACGACCAGATCGGCGAGCTTCCCTTCCTTGATTATCCCTTTCTCCTCCTCGGCAAACTCTGCATAGGCGGCATTCGTCGTGTAGAGCTGGATCGCCTGCACGACGCTCAGGCACTCATGCGGTTGAGATCCTCCACGAGTCACGGCGCTGGAGATTCCGAGCACGGGGTCAAGAGGTTCAACAGGGCAGTCAGATCCTCCGGAGAGCGTCACGCCGCTTTCCGTCATAGTCCTGAAGGGGTATATCCAGTTGGAGCGGAGTTTTCCAACCCGATTCTCAGCCCACCAGTCGGACGTTATGAATCGGGGCTGCACAGCGGCTAGAACTCCGAGCTTCTTCATCGACCCGATTAGAGTCTCATCTAGTATTGAGGCGTGCTCCAGCCGATGCCGGAGTAGGCCTGGCGCTTCATCTCCCTGAGCTTTGGATATGGATTGCATGGAGACCTCAGCCGCCCTATCTCCGATTGTGTGGATGGCGACCTGAAGCTTCGATCCATGCAGCTCCTGCACGATTCTTTTCAGCTCTTCTGGAGGGATGGTCAGGATGCCGCTATTCTCGGGGTCATCCTCATATGGCTGACGCAATGAGGCGGTGCGCGCGCCGAGTGAGCCGTCCTCCTCGATCTTAACCGCCCCGACGCGGAGAACCTCGTCTCCGAAGCCGGTCTCGATCCCAAGATCCTGAAGCCCGTCAGCCATCTTAATGGGAATCAGGACGTAGAATCTGAGCGTTAGCTCACCTTTGGAGTGGAGAGACTGCAGCGCGTGAAGCTCTCTTGCAGAGTCTACTATGCAGTGTACTCCTGTGAGACCCTTCTCAGCCGCCATCTTCATGGCAACCTTGGTTGACTCCATGATGTGCCCAATCGAAGGTGCTGGAATCCTGTCCAAGACCAGATCCATCGCGTTTTCACGCAGTATGCCCGTCGGCTCACCGGTCGAAAGGTCCCTATCGATCTGTCCACCCTCGGGAGCTTCGGTCTCCTTGTTGATCTCCGCAATATCCAAGGCCAGTGAGTTGGCGACCAGAACGTGGCCGCAGATCCGTTTGAGCGCAACTGGGTTATCGGGGGATGCCCCATCCAGATCGTGTCTGGTCGGATATCGTCTCTCGGCGAAGTGCTCCTGATCCCATCCGCGGCCTTCGATCCACTCTCCTGGCTTCTTTGCTTTTGCGGCTTGGGTGACGCGCTGCCTGAGCTCCTTGATAGAGCCTAGTCCTTCAGCGTTCAGTTGCCCTAACCGCAGGCCGTGCGTTATCAGATGTATATGCGTGTCAACGAAGCCGGGATAGACGGCCCTTCCATGTAAATCCAGCATCCTGGCCGTCTTCGAGACGGCCCCGCTCACCGAGCTCAGATCTCCGACTGCAGCTATTCTTCCATCTCTTATGGCGACCGCCTCGGCGAGAGGTTTCTCCGGGTCGAGAGTGCGGATTCTACCATTGTACAGGACCAGTTCGTCATGAGTCCTTAGTCTCATGTCTAAACCTTTCTCAGACGGAGAAGATTAGCATAACCTGAAAAATAAGAAAAAGAGGGGCGGGCTTGGTCCAGTCACTTCGCCCTAATTCCGGGAAGCGCCTTCTCCATGCGATCAAAGGCCCGGTTAATGTTCTCGAGCGAGGCTGCATAGGAGATGCGGAAGTGTCCTTCTCCTTGCGTTCCGAAGGCGCTGCCCGGCGTCACGAGCACCTTGGCGCTCGTCGCCATATGTTTGCAGAAGTCGACTGAGCTGATGCTGTACTTCGAGATGTTCGGGAAGACGTAGAATGCGCCTTTCGGCGTTACGACGCTCATGTCAGGCAGCCTTCTGATGCGGTCTACGACGACCTTGCGCCTCTTGTCGTACTCTCTGCGCATCTTCTCGACGACGTCCTGAGGGCCTGTGAGGGCTGCGATGCCCGCCTTCTGGGTGATCGAGTTCGGGCAGAGGTTTATGTAGCCTTGGATCTTGACCATCTCGGATATGAGCTCTTTCGGAGCTATGGCGTATCCGAGCCTCCATCCGGTCATTGCGTAGGCCTTGGAGAAGCCGTTGATCGTTATCGTTCTCTCCTTCATGCCATCCAAGGTTGCCATGGCGATGAACTTCGCGTCGTCGTAGAGAAGCTCGCTGTAGATCTCGTCTGAGACCACGAGCAGATCATTCCTTATTGCGACGTCAGCGATCTCTTTCAGGTCTCTCTTGTCGAGGACTGTGCCCGTGGGGTTGTTCGGGCTGCAGATTATCATGAGTTTGCTCTTCTTGGTTACTTTCTTCTCCATCTCTTCCTTGGAGAAGGAGTAGTTCTTCTTCTCATCCAGTGGCACAGAGACTGCTTTGGCTCCAAAGTACTCTAGGACGGGCCAATAGTTGAGGTAGCTGGGGTCCAAGACGAGGACCTCGTCGCCGGGATCGAGGAATGTTCCCATGACTTGGAAGAGCACTTGGCCGCTTCCAGCAGACACTATAACCTCCTCAGGATCGGCAGTCACACCGTACTTCGAGTAGTATTGACAGACCGCTTTCCTCAGCTCAGGGATACCCGCCGAAGCCGTGTAGTGGGTAAAGCTCTCCTCCAACGCCTTCTTTCCAGCTTCACGAATGTGCGCCGGGGTGTCGAAGTCTGGTTCGCCTATCGCAAGCGAAATCGCGTCAGGTATCTGGGCAGCGATCCTGAAGACCTCTCTGGTCGCTGACGGCTTCACTCTCTTCGCAGCGCCAGAAACGAACCGCATTGGGTCCAAATCTGCCACCGCACGCAGTAAGTAGTATTCCGAGAAAAGACTTGCGTTCTTCAGAGGTCGGCTCGCGCGAAAGGTGAGAAAGGGGTCAAGATTCCTTTGTGGAAGAGAGCTTCAGACTATGGCTGGTGTTCTCTCATGAAGGTAAGGGCTTCTTCTCTGCTGGTTGGACCTGACTGTGCCCCTGGCCTCGTCACCTTGATCGCTCCACAGGCGTTGGCGAACTCGGCACATCGAATATAGTCCCAACCTTCCAGAACGCCGAGAATGAAGCCAGCGTTGAAAGCGTCTCCCGCGCCTGTAGCGTCGACAGCATCGACCTTGAAAGCAGGGACAATCCTCATTTCATCGGCGGTCTTCACCAGGCAGCCTCTCTCGCCCAACGTTATGACCACCACCTCAGGACCCATCTTCAGCAGCCTCTCGGCCGCCTCCTCCGGGGAAGAGGTTCCCGTCAAACTCAATGCTCCAAGTTTGTTCGGCATCAGGATGTCTGTGAGGTGGATCAGCGGAGCCAGACTCTCGCTTCCATAGTCCGCCACATGCTTCTCCAAGTCGAAGGATACTAGGAGGCCGCTCTTTTTCGCCTGTCCCATCGCTGCCTCAGCTGTGTCTGCCCGCAGGGCGGTCGTGTGCAGTACCTTGGAGGAGGCTATGAAGTCGAGGTCGAGCTCTTCTGGACGCGGAAAGATGGTGAGCATGCTCGGCGACTGGATAATCTCCTTCTGACCGCTCTCATTTACTAAGACGATGTTCACAGGAGTCATGTCGTCAGATCTCTTCACGACTCTGCTCACGTCGACGCCCGCATCCTCGAGCGCCTTCGAGAGATAGGCTCCATCGGGGTCCAATCCTAGGCCTCCAATGAAGGCTGTTCTGGCTCCCATCTTTGAGAGGTCGACGCAGAAGTTTGCGGTGACGCCCCCAGGGAACCTTGCGTACCGTTTCGCGTTGATCTTCTCGTCTGGTTCTGGGAAACGTGATATTGAGGCGACGAAGTCTACGACGACTTCGCCTAGCCCTACGACATCAGGCCCCATGCCTGCTCACTACTCGACCGTTGCGTGCATGCGGAGGATGTCGTCGTCGGAGAGGTTCAGCCGGGCCATGATCTCGGAGGCGAGGCTGTCGAGATATGTCAGGCAGGCGATGTCGAAGAGTGTGGTGAACGGCGCATATGACTTGAACTCTGATAGCTTCGTCTTTCCAGCGACGGAGACGAGGAGGTCAGACTTCCTAGCTATGGGTGACTGGCTGTGCGCGGTCAGGCATACGACCTTGGCGCGGTGATTCTTGGCGGCCTCTACGATCGAGAGGGTTGAGGTTGTCTGGCCGGATCCTGAGATCACTATGAGCACGTCGTCTTTGTCCATTGAGGGTGTCAGGGTCTCGCCCACGAAGTATGAATTGAGTCCGAGGTGCATCAGGCGCTGCGTGAACATCCTCCCGACGTGTCCTGATCTTCCTGCGCCGTAGACGAAGATTCTGTGCGCCTTCAGGATGAGGGCCAACAGCCCTTCGACTCCTTCCTCCTTGAAGGTCTGCTTCGCGTTGTGGAGGTGGTTGATTATCTCGTCTATGGCGGATAGGAACTGGTTCATTCGTGGGTCACCGAGCTTCACGCAAGGAGTTGAGTTGAGGCGGGATTTATCGATTCTCGATGTGAGGGAATCGGCATCCGGTTTGGCTCAAGTCCGAAGCTACTTGTTGATCTGTGCGTTGATCTGCTCCGCCATGAAGTGGTTTACGAGCTTGACTTTGACACCGGTGACGCTTGGCAGCGCTGACGTGACTTGCTTTATGTCTGAGGCGATTCTGAGGGCGAACATGGGAGGGCAGTAGGGCATACTCAGGTGGAAGGTTATCGAAACGTCGCTTCCGGTCATCTCGACACTGTCAACGAGATGCATCTCGGTTATGGGTACACCTATCTCGGGGTCGATGACTTGGCCTAGAGCTTTCATGACATCCTCCTTGGTAACCATCTGATGAACCTCTTCTGGTCATTCGAGCTGGGCTTCTCTATTAAGAGCTTCTCTCGGAGCCACTGATGGGGTTGGAATCGGCGATAACTGACCTTACAGGTTGTGCTGCATTGATACTAGGCCAATTCTTTAGCGCGCTTACAATAGGCACCTTTGCGAGCAGGAAATAGAGAAGATATGGAATGCGATCAACGGGAAGTAGAGCGGCCTTAAACTTGTGGCCTTCTCCTCTTCATCTCTTCTTTTCGGTGAGACGCTTGCCCAATCTCTCACCGACCAGTTTGCTGACGGTCTTTGCATCCGCCCTGCCGCGCACCTCACTCATCACGAACCCTATCAGCTGGCCAGTAGCCGCAGCCCCCTTCTCCGCGATCAGGGCAGCGTTTCGTTCCAGTACCCCGTCTATCACTCGAGAAAGCTCCTCTGCAGAGAGCTGTTGGAGCCCCAGCTCCTTCAAGCCTTCACGGACATTTCTCCCTGTATGTTCAGCCATCCACTTGAAGAGGTCCGGGATAGCCTCCTTCACCAATTGTCCGTCGGCGAGGAGATCGAAGACATCCATTAGCTGACTGTCGGTTAACCTGTCAACCTCAACCCCATCCCTTGCAAGGCCCTTGAGGGTCTCGGTCAGTGTGACCGCGATCAAGGTCGGATTGACTTTGAACCTCTGCACGACTTCCTCATAGAGTTCAAAGAAGTCGGATGAGAGAAGCTGTTCGACCAGCTTCCGGTTCAAACCATACTTCTCAACCAGTCTCGCGGACTTCTCCTTCGAGGTCTCAGGCAGATTCAACTTGACATTTGAAAGGCGTTCACTTGACACAACCATGCTCGGGATGTCCGTCTCGGGATACATTCGGGCGGCGCCCGGGCGAGGCCTCATGTACCTCGTTGTCCCATCCGGATTTGCGGCCCTAGTCTCCTCAGGCACTCCCTCCAGAGCCTCAGC
>CAYWPD010000054.1:0-7592 GCA_964460055.1 uncultured Candidatus Bathyarchaeia archaeon | reverse complement strand
TGGTGCCGAGGGCCGGACTTGAACCAGCGACAACCCGGTCTTCAGCCACACCTGCCCAGAGGCATCGGGTGCTCTCCTTGGCCCGGGAAGTCAAGCTGAGCTACCTCGGCACTGGCGTCTCTCTTCATCATCAAGTTGGGGTTTAAGGCTTTTTCCTCCCCATACGTGGAGTTTCTCCATAGAGATGAGGTAAAAGCCTTATAGCCATATCCTGTAGCCATGTAGTCTCGCCTGGATGATGCCCCTCTTGGATCTGTCGATAAGGAACATGGAGAGGCGAGACGTTCCGAAGATCATCCAGATGTTAGCGTCACAAGGCTGGGTGGTGGACGAACGCATCCTACAACCATATTTCGATCTCGATCCCAGCACGAGTTTTGTGGCTGAGATTGAAGATCAGATAGTTGGCTGTGTCAACTCACTAATGTTTGGTGAAGTTGCTTGGCTAGGCAACCTCGTTGTGGCTGAGCCTCTTAGGAAGAGAGGAATTGGAACAGCGCTCACCATTGCGGCAGCGAAGGCGTGTGAGTTGAAGGGGGCAAAGTCAATCGTCCTCAACTCCGTTCCCGAGGCTGTCACGCTCTACGAGAGAACCGGATTTCGGGGATTCGTTCAGTTGGAGCGATTTGCAGGATTTGTCGAGAAGAAAGTAGGCAACGCAGAGAAGTGTGAGGTCGGAGACCTGACGGGGTTGGATGCGAAGCTGCATGGTTATGACCGCTCGAGAGTTCTACACAACGTTTTGGACGGCGCCTATGTGGTCAAGTGTAGGTGCGGAGACAACGTCGGTTTCGCCGCCGCAAAAACTGTCGGCAACAAGATCTTGGTGGGGCCTATCCTGACGACCCAGCCAGAAGAGCGGCTTTACCTTCGCCTCCTTTCATGCGTTATAGAACCGTTTCCCAAAGACATTCACGTCAAGCTTGAGGTCCCGCTCATAAACCCGCCAGCGATGAATGCCTGTGCCACTTCAGGCTTGAAGGAGACTCGGCTGAACCTCATCATGGTTCGAGGCAAGGAGATAAAGAGCGACTACACCCGTATCGGAGCTATTGCCACCGACGGAGACTTAGGATAGAGCCTCTGTGCCCATATCATCATGAAAGCTCCGCATCAGGTCTATCGCGACATCCCCGATAGGTCTGTTCGCATCTATGATCTTCCATCTGCCGATCGACGCCAAAGAAAGCGCTTTGATCCTGGTTCGCTTCAACTCTCCCAAGCTCTCGAACATCTCCAGTCTTTCGCGCGCCTCCAAGATTCTTCTGCTGGCCTCCTCCGGTTCCACATCGAGGAAGAACATGCGGTCTGACGTCGGTACGAGGGCTGCGAAAAAGTGATAGGTGATTCTGTGCAGTGGCGACGGCAGGTAAGCCGTTCCCATAAGGTAACGGACAAAGATCACGTAGTCATATCTTCGCCAAGAATAGATCAATAGCGAGCGGACTACATCGAGCATATAGAAAAGGGCAGCTGCGAAGTGCGCTCCTTTTCCCCTCAAGTACAAGAACCGCTTGGCCCTAACGCCGAAGAAGTTGTCTTCTGAGGGGTGGAAACGTAGGTAGACCGACTTTCCGCGACTCCTAAAGTATTGGGCGAGGTTGGATGCCTGAACGCTTTTTCCGGATGCGTCCAGACCATCTATGACTATAAAGACCAATGATCTAGGCGCTCCCGTATAGAATCAGAAAAGCCAGGGCACCCAAAGTGGGCACGGTTAAATTGTCAAAGCCTAGGGGTGAGAGGACCTCGACCAGAGTTGCGGCGGCCGCGGCTCCGAGGGTTGGGAGGATTCCGTCAACAAATGAAAAAACAGATACTTGGGAAAAGAAGAGCATACCTATGAGAAGGCTAAGTAGACTCCCGAAGAACATTGCTGTCGAGCCTTCCAGACTCTTGTTTGCTAGGAGCTTGTATCGTCTTCTGCCCCATTTCTCGCCGACGATCGACGCCAAGCTGTCGCCATAAGCCATAGGCAGGATGCCTGCAGCGATCACGTATGGTCTGGAGGCGAAGAACAGCGCCAGTACTGTGTATGAGATTGCGTATAAGATGAGTCCCAAGTGGTGCCCCTCTTCGGTGATTTCTGCAAGACCTTTCAGTCTGCTGAGTGAGTCGACATATGGGGAGTAAGGGGACACGGCGAAGGTCACTAGTATGAATGGAGCAGCAACGAGCACAGGGTAGACGCCTGACGAGAAGAAGGGGATCACAAAGGGGAGATTTCCAATCATCGCGTGGAGGAACTTGCGGGAGACCTTTCGCGATACGGGCAGAAAAGTATCCATCTTGCTCGAAACAAGAATCATCGACAGAATGTATGTATAGCAGGCAAACATTAGAAGAACATCTGCGAGGTTGTTCATCCCAGCATCACTTATTCCAAGGCTTCACGATTGCTTTGACATCCTGTGCTCTTCCAACGGACGCTGGGCCCTTCCTTCGAAGTATTTGGAACTCTGACCACTCATTTCTCGGACATTTTGGATATTGCTGCCACCACGGTTGTTGTCATTCTCGAATTTTCACGCGCTAGACTTGTTGGCAGAAGACATCCGGGCTCACGTTTTCTTGGATGGGACGAAGCCGCCCAACCCGCGATAGTCATACTTTGATCCTATTGCATCGATTTCGACCAGTTCATATTCTCTGGTGCCAAGCCCTAACTTCTCAGCTGCTTGCAGTTGTGCGTTCCAATCGTATCTGCCCGGAGCATTCGGCGGCCAGGAATCGATCTTATCACTGTTCGATGGCAATGCGTCAGCTTCTGACCAAGGAAGAAATGGCGCTTCTGCGATGAGACCGTAGGCCGCCGCGTCAATGGCTACTGGATCCTTTGAAGCCAGTATCCCGATGTCAGGGAAGAGCGGTCTCTTGTGCCAGTTTTCGCATTCGTCGACGTAGTCGATCAAGAAGCTAAGGTATCCAACCTTCCCTTTCTTCTGCCTTATGAGAGCGGCCGCCGCATCCACGATGCCCATCTGTTTCAGTATACCTCCATCCCTTTGCAGTAGGAGCCCGCCGGACAAGCCACCTTGACCGCCCAAGGAACAGGCGCCGTTACATATCAGACACCCATAACATCTGCTATAATCGATCCTAGCTTTTCCATCAGTTATCTGGATCGCGTCCCAAGCGCAGTAATCAGCGCAGACTCCGCACCCTGTGCATCTCTCCGGATCGACCTTTGGCCTCGTGGCCTCATGTATTCGAGCTTTACCGCGCTTCGAAGCACAACCCATTCCGATGTGTTTCAGCATGCTGCGTCTGTCGGGGGCGGGGGACACACGGGCACATACAATCATGACATCTGCGTTCACGAAGGCCGAGGCGATCTCGATCTCTCTTAATCTGTTACCATCCGGTATCTGGAGCATAACGTCCTCGCAGTTAATTGGGTTTGACCAAGTCACGTTAGGGCCGTCCGCGCAGACGACTGGACATCCGAGTGTGGACTCCGCGAATCCGTTCGTGGCTGCTGCCTCTATGAGTCCGTGTGATGTGAATCTGGCGAGTTTGTAGAGCTGGGTCGCATCTGAGACGAAAGGAATTCCTTTCAGCTTCTTTACGTTCTCAACTACTCTGCGTATGAAGGCGGGGCGCATCGTCCAGTTGTTGTACTCGTCCCCAGTGTGCACCTTGACGACTACACTGTCTCCCTCGTCTATGATACTTCCAAAACCTGCATGCTCAAAGAGATCATCGATTTGGAATACTATGCCGCGGAATTTCAAGTTGTCAATGTTGGCAAAAAAGACCTTTGAAGGGATAATGAGCTTCCTCCTTTCAGCTCTTCCCCACTCAATAATCGTGCTGTGATAAGCCTTTGCTCAAGACATGGAATTCGAGTCGCTTGTTCGTCCCTATCTAGAATCCCGAGCGCAGGTCGTAATCCGTGGGCTTTCTATCCGATCGAGCCGCCTCAGGCCGTTCTTGAACCGCTTTCCTGTGCGGCTCATCTTTCCTGTAGTCGAACGATGCAATGCACCCGGATTTGAGGACTACCTCTCCCCATCTCGCAAGCTTGTACAGCCCTCTGGCATAGCCTTCGGCTTGAAGCTCTCATGCATCGGATCGGCGTCAGGCTTTCTGAGCTGGTAGATTCAAGAGGCAGGTCTTGGCGTGTCCTTTCGGTTTCACGTTTCTGTAGACGCTCTGTAGTCTGCCAGCCTCGTCGATCAGGAATGTGCTCCTCTCGACGCCCATGAAGGTCCGGCCGTAGAGACTCTTCTTCTTCCAGACCCCGTATGATTCGAGAACCTTTCCCCCTGGGTCGCTCAGGAGCGTGAACGGCAGCTTGTTCTTTTCCTTGAACTTGCGGTGTGACTCGACGCTGTCCTTGCTCACGCCTAGGATAACCGCGTTCTGTCTGTCGAAATCCCTGACTAGGTCTCTGAACTCTTGAGCCTCCTGTATGCATCCTGGCGTACCGTCTTTCGGATAGAAGTAGAGAACAACCTTCTTCCTGCGATAGCTGCTTAGCGAAACCTCCTTGCCCGCGTCCGAAAATAGTCTGAATTCGGGCGCAACGTCACCAACATCAATCAAGGTTGACCACTGGATCCAACACTCATTCCTCTTTTCCTCTTCATGTCTTCGATAAGCTCCGACATGAAAATCGCGTGCTGTCCTAGGATGTCTAGATACTCGATCGCCGCCCCTCTGATCTCCTTGGCATCTTCCATTCTGAGAGCGGCGCTCAACCTCCACGAAGCCTTCTTCATCTGCTTCTTCAGGACACGAAAACTCGCTAGATCTGCCATCTTTCGCCACCTAGAGTTTTTCGAGTTCCATATCATATAGTTCTCCGTTCGGGTCGGGACAACGAGGTTCTCAACGCGACTGCAATCCAGAGAGCCTTCCAATAAGCGCCTCCAGACTCTTCAACGGAGTATCAAAGCTCAACCTGACGTAAGCACTAGCGCGAGACGACAATAAGAGATTTGCTCGACTGGCCGCAGATTTCATTTAGAGAATCGTTGTCTGTCACGCAACATTCACCCCCCGCAATGATAGATTCGACGGCGTTCACCTTGACGTCGCGTTTTTTGCTTCATGGACGGGAAATTTCTGCGGATATTAGAGAGTCGTTAGCGCGCGGGGCGCCTCCTCAACCCTTAATCCTGTGCCGACGCGATGTCTATCAACGTCAGCTCAAGTATGTCGAGGCCAAGTGGATGATTAAGAAACTGAGGTGAATGTGATCGATGGAAGAGTATGAAGAGGTACGTGAGTCCATTGCTAACGACGTGAAGAAGCTCGGAGTGCAACCTGAAGAGTTATTCAGCGTGGAGGATACGGACGCCACCTACGAAGGCGGGCGAGTCTCCGTAAGGGTTTATCGTCCATCACCTGAAGACAACATACCCGTAGTCTACTACATACACGGGGGCGGCTGGATCGCCGGAAGCATCGAGACCCACGACAACATCTGCCGATACTTGACGAAGAAAGCCCACTGCGCAGTCGTATCCGTCGATTATAGGCGTCCGCCAGAACACAAGTACCCTGCTGCATTTGATGACAGTTGGGCCGCATTCGAATGGATACGACAGCAGGCTTGGCAACTCAGATTTGACGTGAAAAGGCTGGCACTTGTGGGTGACAGCGCCGGGGGCAACCTAGTGGCAGCTATCTGCTTGAGGTTGAAAGACGAGCGGAGGGCTGACGCTGTTCTGCTGCAGGTGCTCGTGAACCCCGCTCTAGACCTGAGCAGAGGCAGCAGCACATATAGAAATTACAGGGCTTTCGTGGATTGGTACCTTAACAGTGTGGCGATCGAAGGTCGCGACCGCTTCGTCTCACCGCTCCTCGCTCCCGGTCACCGTGGGCTGCCTGACACTTTCATAGTGACTTCGGAGGAGGACAAGATCAGAGACGAGGGTGAGCAGTACTACCGTAAGCTCGGGGCTGCAGGCGTCAAAACCTCTCTATACGAGATGCCCGGCATAGGACATCTTGGCGTGCTGTGGGCGGCGGCCCATCCTGAGGTAAACTTGGCCATGGCGAGAGTGGTGGGTTCGTTGAAGGAGGCTTTTGGTGGGCAGACGATTTTGGATTGAGCGCCCGCGGGGGAACAGGAGTCTCCTGTTGGAGCGTTCTTTGGCGCAGTCCACCGGTCTAAGAGCCGCTTTGAGCTGAGTTCTACTTGAGTCGGCGTCTAGGTAGTCCTTTGGGGAAGAAGAGTTCGAGGGCGTTGCCTCTCAGGAGGCGTTCTGCAAGGAATGATGCTTCTTCTATCGTGTATCCGTCGTACTCAACTTTCTCCGCAAGGGTATGGGCGATGTTCTCTCTCGCCATCATCACGTGTCCGTAGACGCCTTCAACCACTCTGTAGTCTCCGCCGAACCCAATGATCTTGTTGGCTGGCACCGTATCAAGCCATTCGCTCAGAGCGCGCCTCGAGGCTGCTGGGGAGAGCACGTGGAGCCAAGCCATGTCGATGTAGACGTTTTGGAAGTTCTTGGCCAGTGTTGCCAGCTCGCTCAGATAAGGATAGCCTCCATGGAAGATGTCGACCTTCGCCTCTCTGTATTCGAGGAATAGGTTGACTAGGTGGATGGGGTTGGAGTTTGAGACTATGTTCTCGTTGCCCTCTTGGAGGCCGGTGTGAATTTGGACGGGGAGGTTGTGCCTTATTGCGAGCTGAATCATTTTGTGGACCATGAAGTCCTGGAAGGGCTTAGCATCCTCCCATGATATGCCTTCGGGTATTCGTCCGCGCCATCCTTCGACTTCAAGAGTCTTGAAGCCTCGCTGGGAGTAGATTCTGTTGAAGACTTTCTCCGCCTCTGAGTGGGTCGTCTTCTCGAAGTGGATAATCCGATTATAGGCTAAGGCGATCTTGACTCCGGCCAGGTATGGTCTGAGTCTCTGGAATTCCGACTCAAAGGCCTTGACCAAGTCATCTAGCGTGTGAATCCCTGAGCCGCACCTCCTCTCTAGAGCATTGACGGCCGCTCTCTCTTTGACTAGAACGAAGTCCTCGAATCTTGAGACCGGCGCGAAGAGCTCTCTATCAACCTCAGTCACCTTCAGCCCGAAGGGCTCGATATCTGTGATGGCGATGTCTATGCCTGACTTTTCTTTGAGTATCCATCTGTAGAGCCCCTTCTTGTTCGCTTCCTTCATCCTCTTGGACAGCTCTACGTAGGTGTCCTCTCCGATTCCCTCCACTCCGTAGAGGCCTTTCACAGCGATGTTTAGAGCCCTTGCGTACCCAGTGTTCTGCATCTTCTCCCAGTAGGGTGAGAACCTATCCCATCTCTGCTTCAGAGGAGTCTTGGGATTTCTGACATAGATCAGGTCCTCGATCGACATTCCAGATGAGACCAGATCCGATGATGCGTAGTGTGGAAAGAGCGTTGCTAGCGCATCGACATCTTCTTTGACTCGATGTTCCTCTGGGGCAAGATGTTCATGGCTGTCGATGACCCTAGCCCGGTCGACGACTCTTCTGATCTCGGCATAGGATTCAGAATTGACCACGGATTTCACGCCACCCATTTCAGCCTATTTTGGTCATCAAGTTTCGTTTGAGAGATGATAGAACTTGCTGTACATGCATCGCAAATCCCCTTTTCGTGGATGCC
>CAYWPD010000053.1:5957-7757 GCA_964460055.1 uncultured Candidatus Bathyarchaeia archaeon | reverse complement strand
GCCTCAATCGCAGGCCTTGGCGGATCCTGGAGCGCGGCCAAACCAACGAAGGTTAGATCCCTTTCAACGGTCTCTGTCCTGTACTCCCCTAGCTCGTCCGACAGATCTCGCGTGGCCAAGGCGAGAACCCGAAAGCCGTCCGCCGCGAATTCCTCAAGTTGGTGCCCTACAACGGCTTTGCGGGCGTTGTCCAAAACCAGATGCCGATCTTCAAGAAGAACACGAGTTGATTTGGAGAGAATCTCATCGGGTGCACCTTTGCAATATGCGACAACCTTCCCGTCGGGTGTTCGGTGTATGCTTGTCATCATCCGCCGCTTTGAATCGAAAGGAATCAGCGCAATCCTTGGGGTCCCAGCCAAGGCCTCCCCCAAGTTAAAATCCCCCTTCCCAGCGAAAACAAGGAAAGCCCCATCGGTAGGATCGCCGAGCACACTCCACCGGGAGATCCTGTCAGAAGGTGGGTTTATCTTCGCGCTATTGCAGAACGTCGCAACTTCAAAGAGTGTGAGGATGTGCGGTCTTTCAGTACTGCTCACGCGTTGGCCCGCAGTTCTGACGAAACCCTCTGGCGAATAGCCATCGCCCGTGACCTCAAAGACCTCTCCGTTAGTCCAGAGCTTCGTCACCATCATTTCCCCACTGGTGATCGTGCCCGTCTTGTCAACACAGAGCGCGGTTGCCGATCCGAGGGTTTCGATCGAGGAAAGGCGTTTGACGACGACATTTCTCTTGGACATGGCCAACGCGGTAAGTGCCAAGGAAAGCGAAACTGTGAGTTGAAATCCTTCTGGAACGAGCGAGACCATAACTCCAATGGCAAAGAGAATGCTCTCGGTCACCGTGAGCTTGACAAAGATGTTTGCCACAACAGTGAATATGCCGCCCACTAGGATTGCTACGAGGAAGTTCAGCTTTGCTGCTGAGTCGATTTCCTTCTCCAGACGGCTCAACGGTTCTCTTATGCCCTTGGAGATTGAAACGACCTGCCCGAACTGTGTGAGCTTGCCCGTTGTGAGGACAACGCCTCTCGCGATTCCGGAGACTAGAGTGGTCCCGGCGAAGACTATGTTATGATAGTCCGTCATGCTGTTGATTGTCTGTCGTTCCATCGTGGCAAAGCGTCTCCGGGGTTCTGACTCTCCAGTCAGAATGGAGTTATCAACTGAGGTCTCAAACGCGCGCACCAGCCGCGCATCCGCGGGAACTCTGTCGCCTTCCTCCAGAGCGATTATGTCGCCCGGCACAACCTCAGCAACGCTCACCTCGCGCACATCGCCGCCCCTAACGACTTTCGCATTCCTAGGAACCAGTCGAGAGATTGTCTGAACTGCCTTCTCCGCTCTGTACTCCTGAATCACACTGAAGAACGCATTCAGTACGACGACTCCGAGAATCGCGAGACACATCTGAACTGAGCCCGGATCACTGTAAAACCAGCCGCTGATGAAAGAGAGAGCAGACGCGACAATCAGCAGAACATTGAACATGTTCCTGAACTGAGTGACGAATTTCTCAGCCGGATCTACTCTCTTGCCCGATGGGAAGACGTTAGGGCCATACTTCCCTAATCTCAGTCGCGCTTCCTCGTTGGAAAGGCCATCCGGTCCTGAACCGAGTCGAGAAAGAATCTCTCTTGGGTCGGCAAAGGCAGCTGCGTCATAAGACAAGACTCTCACCCATTCGAGCGCGACAGCATAATCTCCCACTCTTCACGTTGCCAAGTCATGTGGTATCTATAAAGTTCGCGGACGAGAATCTTCTCGCAAATCCATAGTGGGCGCAAATTCAGGGGAGGTG
>CAYWPD010000053.1:4530-5857 GCA_964460055.1 uncultured Candidatus Bathyarchaeia archaeon | reverse complement strand
AGTATGTTGCCACCGATAGAAACGTAGCTGTGATGAATGACGTCAGCGATGCCGTCGGGTTGAAGACGCATGCACCGCAGGTTGATGCTGTCCAACAGGCCTGCCATACAGCCGAACTGTTTCCCTGACGCCCAGCCGTCCGTCATAAGAAACTTAGGTGGGCTGATCCCTTGAAGGTACACATACTCCAAGGGCTAAGCAGCTCTCGCCCGGAAACAGCCCGACGACAACGACTTTGACGACCGGATTCACAGACGCCAGATTAGCGAGTCCACCTTGAATGCAGACCAAGTCCTGAAGCGCTGGTTTAGCGCTTTGACAAGGGTAGCCAAAGGAACAGCGTGAATCCTGCGGTCGCCATGCAAGAATGTATTCCTCGACTACCTTGAGGACAACCCACTCGTTCCCGAAGGGAGCTCATATGAAGTAGGAAAGAAGAGACCTACTGCGGCATGTAGGTTCGAATCATAGAGGACTCAAACCTATTCGCATCTTTGAAACCATCCTTAGCAACATAATGTGAGGTTGGCGGAGTGGGGACTCAGACGGTTGTGGCGGGCCCGCCGGGAGTTGAACCCGGGATCTCCGGCTCCGGAGGCTTGCGCTCAGAGAACTGATCAGCGCCATATCCTAGCTAGGCCACGGGCCCACAGATAGTCTTCGAGCACAGAGATAAAAAGTTCCGAGGGGTCAGGCCTTCTCATCGATCCACCAGGCCCTCATCTTCCCCTCCCTAAGCCCCGGATAGAATTTCACCAAGCCTTTTCCAAGCTCCCTCCTAGATCTGCCTTGGATCCTCTGCAGTCTGCTGAGCACCTCACTCCTCTCTATCCCCGTAGTCTCGGCGATCTCAGTCGTTGTTGCACCTCTCTTCTGCACCAAGAAATCCACTATCTTGCGATCCTGCTCGTCAACGCAAAAAGTGTAGAGATCCTTCTCTCCACTCTCATACGTCAATATCTCGAGCTGAGCCAAGGCCTTCTTCATCTCAAAGATAGAACTCTCAAGCCTCTCCATCCGGCGCTCCAGCTCGGCGAGCCTGTCGGGCTTCGGCGCGCGATCTAGCTTCTCCAGTATCGCATCTCTCACAAAGTCACTCCGCTCTCCCTCCGGAATACGGAGCCTCAGCTCCTGAAAGACAGAGGCTGGAACCTTGACTGTCAGCGTAACAAGCTCAGACATATTGCCTGCAACTCCGAGCCTCGAGCCCTGAGCCTCCAACACACATATTCTGCATAAGGAGCGGA
Organism: uncultured Candidatus Bathyarchaeia archaeon; assembly: GCA_964460055.1. Lineage (GTDB taxonomy): Archaea > Thermoproteota > Bathyarchaeia > RBG-16-48-13 > CAYWPD01 > CAYWPD01. Next base: position 4,610 of record CAYWPD010000053.1, on the reverse strand, counting down.
TAACTCTTAGATCGTTGAGTACGATTATGGACAAAAACTAGGCGCAAAACATCGTCGAAAAGGTTTGGTGCAGCAGATGA
>CAYWPD010000053.1:0-4430 GCA_964460055.1 uncultured Candidatus Bathyarchaeia archaeon | reverse complement strand
GCGGCCGCTCCCTCACCTCTCTTCACACCAATGCTCCGCGCAACCGGATCACACTTGGCCACCAAGAGGTGCGCCACCGGGACTGGCACAGACTCCTCGGTCAGGGTCTCATAGTTCCCCATGCCCTTTGCCACAACCAGACAACTGTCAGCAAAGACTTCCCTGAACTGCTTCGAGGATTCCTCTAGCAAAACGCCAACCGCATCTGAGCCCGTAGTAATGATCTCATCAGCAACCTCATCGAGTCCCGCCTCACGTGCATCTGTGAGGGTGGCGTCATTGAGCACAGGCCCTCCCTTCACGGCAACTGTGCATCTCGCACCAAGCCCCTTGATCCGCTCGATCAGTATCCTATCAAAGACGATCTCTCCCGCGTTGTCGCAGATGAAGAGCACACCACGCGACTTCTTGGCAAGCTCGAAGAACTCCTTGGAGGCATCGATACCGAGCGGCAACGGCTCGACCAAATGCGAGATGTCTTCGAGGCTGAAGCTGTGATCAAGGACGTCCATCTCTATCGAGTTCCCCAGGATCGCCAGCCTCGCAGCCTCGAAGAAACTTTCCCAGCTGCCACTCCTAGATAGAACCCTCTCCCTCAATGTAGGGAAAAGCATGAGAGCATAACGGTTTGATCTCTCCTTATCCTGCCGATACGGGTCAGCTACGCTCGTCAAGGCCTTGATCAGACGATCTCTCTTCGTCCCAAGGACGGCTGGAACAGCATCAGGGCCAAACTCACTCTGCTCCAGTTTCAGAAGACCCTTGATGACTTCAAACCGAATCTCCGGGTCATCGGTAGCCTTCAAGAGTTCACGGTATCCCCGATAGAGAAGACACGGGGCGCACTCTACATCGACCTTCACTCTATCCACCAGCAGACAGTTATAGAGACCTCGCGGCGGCTTCTGCCATCTCCAGCAATACGGCTCTCGGGTCTCTCGCCTTGATCACTCCGCTCGCCAAGAGAACACCGACGGAGCCCAACCTCAAGGCAGCCACGATGTCTTCTCCGGTAGAGATTCCGGCACCGCAAAGTACCTTGACCCGCCCGTCGATCTTGGCAACGGCTTCGACCGTGCTGCTCACCACTTCAGGCCTCGCCTTCGAAACGGGTATACCAGAGCCGATCAGCTCTGGAGGTTCGACAGCAACCACATCAGGACTCAAAGCCGCGACGGACACACTCGCCTGCGTGCTATCAGAGCATACCACCGTCGTCAGACCTACCTGCTTTGCTCTCTGAATGCACATATCGATTTCCGACAGTCCGAGACGCCTCTCTGAATGGTTTATGAGTGTGCCTGACGCGCCGCTCTCCTTGACGGACTCGGGCAAGACATGTCCCGTATGGCTTCCAGGCAGGATCGGATCTATGTGCTGGGAAAACACTGGAATGCTAGTCCTTCTGACAACTTCACTGAGATCCGTCAACTGAGGGGCGACTGCAATGCATATCCCGGTTTGGCCATGGATCTCCTCCGACATCTGAGCAAGCTTTACAGCGTTCTTGCCCGTCGACTCAAGGTAAGTCTTCAGATTCAGGAGAATAAGAGGCGTCGAGATGGCTTGGCGAGGCAAGGCCCTACCAGCTAGAGAGGCTGCATCCTCGACTCGAGCTTCTTCAGAACTTCCGGTCGGGTCGTGTACTCGAGCTCTTCCGGTGGGACTATCGCTGGCATGAATGGCCCATGCCTTCTGATGTAGTCTGCAATCTCCGTCGACTTGGCGCGGGCGTGGTCGAAGACCGTGGACTTGAAGTAGTCTACTGGCTCATGAAAACCAACCTTAGATTTCGACGGGTCTTCCATCCCGACGAGGTGGCCATCCCTAACCTGGAATCCCAAGGCGCAGATCCTCGGCGGACCATCAAAGTAGGTCGGAGCGGAGTCTTCGATAGAGCAAGGATAGAATGGGCCGTAGTGCGATCCTCTACACCATCCAGCAACCAAGTGAGGAACCAAGAACGGCTGAAGGACCTCTCCGACGGCAGGCAGACCAGCCTGCGCTCTCACCACAGCACAGGGATCGTCCTTTCCCACATAGTGGCCAGCTGTGAGGCTAAGCTTCTCCGTGCTGATCGAGGCTGCGACTCCAAGTTTCTCGTCCTTGCTGCATATTCGGCGGATCGCGAACCTCGACGTATCGCCGATCAGCACTAGAAGATCATGGAGCTCTTGAGGCGTCTCCAGCACTGCCTTCTTGTGGTCTATGACGTCGACGACCTCGAACCTGAACCCTTGGTGGAGGCGTGGATCTATCACGAGCCCCGTGGTGTGGAAGGGGTCTGCAAAGACCTTTGCGAAAGGCAGATTAAACGCTGATGGCTCGGTCTTGTCGGCCATGAATATCATGACCGGCTCAGATTTTCTCTCCTCGAAGGATATCTCGGCAGCGCCAGGGCCCATTCCTCTGACGTTGCCGGAGAATGCATCGCTCAAGAGATCTTGGCCAGCCGCGTAGAGGTGCATGGCCTTGGCGACCTTCGTCGCGTCGACAAAGGCGTTCCATGCAGCCTCATGAATTCCGCGACTGTCTTCACCCCGGGTGTGAGTCATGATGAGTTCAATGTCATCGCCCGCATGCGTGACGTAAAAGTCGATCAGCGTTCCATCATCCACACACTTCTCCAGTACTTTCCTGCACGACTCAAGCTGGAGGGGGTGCGGGCAGCAATGTCCCCCGACCGATCCAACGTCGGCCTTTATGACGCTCACCGTAACCTTCAATCGTAAATCCTCAGAGGTGAATGAGCTCTGAGGGTAGAAATAGGTTTTTGAAGGAGTGGGGATCCGCGATGTCTAGGTCTCTTCTTCCGTGACCCCAAGGTAGTAGTACTCACCCTTCTCCTTCTGGTATAGATCCATTCTGGACCCTAGCTTGTTCACTCTCGGCCTGCGCGTCGTGGGATCACGCCTAAAGGTTGTATCCATCCCTCTCAGGAAAGAGTTCATCCCGTCACGAAGGGATGTCACCTCACCCGCGGATCCGCTCACACCTGGTTCACCAGCGAAGACCATCAAGCGATCCGCTAAGAAGTCCTGAGCGACCACATCATGCTCAGCCACAAAGGCTGCAGAGCCCCTGTTCTCAGTTATCCGACGAACCGCCTTAACCATAGAAAGCCTTTCCTCGACGTCCAGATATGCGCTCGGCTCATCCAAGAGATATAGAGAGGCCCTTCTCGAGAGGCACAAGGCGATCGCGACTCGTTGAAGTTCGCCTCCGCTCAGCTCCTGAACCTCATTGTTGAGGAGCCGCCCAATGTTAAGGGGTTGAATTATCTCCGACACGTACCACGTAGAGCTGAAACTTTCTCCAACTATGTTCCTCAGGAGTGATTCAACGGTCCCTTCATGTTCTGGCGTGATGTACTGGGGTTTGTAGCTTACCTGCATCCCCTGCTCAGCTGGGCTCGATCCCACGTCAGGGTCTTCGATGCCGGCGATCAGTTTGATGAAGGTGGTCTTTCCAATTCCGTTCGGCCCCAGTACTCCTATGACCTCGCCTTTCCACACTTCACCAGCACTGACGTTGAGTGTGAAACCTTCGTAGCTCTTCTTCAGAGAATCCCACTTGAGCAGTAGCTGATCCGAGGACCAGCCCTGTGAAGGCGGCTTGGCGTGAAAACGCACAGGCTCGTCACGAAACCTCACATTCTCATCGGCGAGATAACCATCGAGATAGATGTTTATTCCTTCCCTGACTCCATGAACCTTTGAGACTATGCCATACACTCCGGGATTGCCATAGAAAATATGGACTTGGTCAGACAGATAATCCAGAACGGCAAGATCATGCTCAGCAACAACAACCGTCTTCCCGTCGAGCGCCAGAGTGCGTATCGTTCTGGCTGCGTTTATCCTCTGCTTCACATCGAGATAGCTGGAAGGCTCATCAAACAGATAGACGTCCGCGTCGCGGCAAACGGTGGCGGCTATGGCAACCCTCTGAAGTTCACCTCCGCTCAAGACGCCGATCCCACGATCCATTAAACCGGTGATCTGAAGGGCCTCGGAGACATTTCCGAGCTCATTCCGTGAATCTACCTTTCTCAGGAGATCGCCCGCGGCCCCTGAGACCACCTCTGGCAACTTGTCCACATACTGCGGCTTGTGCACAACTCTGAGCCTGTCAACACCAAGCCTGAGAAAGTACTCTTGCAGGATTGACCCCCGATAGTATCTCACTATCTCGTCCCAGTCGGCTGGAGATTCAAAATCCCCCAAGTTCGGCTTAATGTCGCCTGCAAGGATCCGAAGGGCCGTTGACTTTCCAATTCCGTTCTGGCCGATTAGGCCTGTGACCACGCCCTTGCGAGGCATTGGGAGTCTGAAGAGCTTGAAGGCGTTCTTGCCGAATCTGTGACTACACTCGCCTTCCAACTCGTCCGGAAGGTTCACTATGTGGATCGCTTCGAAGGGACACTTCTT
>CAYWPD010000052.1:0-9072 GCA_964460055.1 uncultured Candidatus Bathyarchaeia archaeon | reverse complement strand
TTTTCTCCCAGTTGCTTGACTAAGTTGTGGAGGTAGTCGAAGTCTTCTTGCCGACTTCTGTGGTTGACGATTGCGGCGCGCAGTGAGAACTTGCCTTTGACCTTTGTGTCGCTGATCATCCAGAAGAGGATCTTGTTGATCTCGTCTGCGATGGTCTTGTTCAGTCTATCAAGCTGAACTTCATCCAGTCCCTTGGGCCTGTAGCGGAAGCAGACGACGTTGCTTGCCACGGGTGCTAGAAGCTCCATATCCGGGTCATTTTTGACAAGCTTTCCGAGGTAGATCGCCTGATCTAAGTTCTGCTGAATGAGGCCTGCGTACTTGTCGCGGCCATACGCACGCAACAGCATGTATGCTTTAAGGCTCAGGAAGCTCCGGCTGAGAGGTAGAGCGAGGTTGTGGGGGCTGCTCAGAGGGTCGCCCTGAGCTTTTGTGAGGTCTATTCCTGTTTTGAGGTACTGAGCTTCATGCCCGTAAACGAAGGTGCTGTAGTGGGCCAACCTATCCTTGACGAGCATGCATCCGAGGCCGTATGGCATGTACATCCATTTGTGAAGGTCAACGGCGAGGCTGTCGGCCCTTTCAGCGCCGTCGGCGAGGTGTCCATGCGTTTTGCTGATTTTGACCCAGCCACCTAAGGCGCCGTCAACATGGAACCACATCTTCTCTTCAGCTGCGATGTCTGCCAAGGCGTTGAAGTCGTCGAAGGCACCCGTATCCACGGTTCCAGCATTACCAATGATGCAGAATGGGTGGCAACCATGCTCCTTATCCTCCTTAATCGTCTTCTTCAGGGCGTCGAGCTTGATCTTGTGTTCGTCGTCGCTTGGTATCCAGCGAAGGCTCTCGTTTCCGAGGCCGAGCAACTCCACGCTCCGCTCAAGGCAGTGATGGCCTCCATCACTGATATAGATAGTCATTCTACGTGGTACTCCCTGTACTCCTTCAGCTTTGACATCTACCTCGGCCCGGGCGTTTCGAGCAACAGCCAGTCCCGTGAAGTTAGCCTCAGATCCGCCGCTGACGAGCACCCCTCCCGCCTCTCTTGGGTAGCCAAGCATCTCCTTGATCCACTCGATCACCTGTTTGTGAACTTGTCCCGCCGCATCAACGGCTTCAATAGCAGCGTTGGTTCCGGCTCGCAACATTTCAGCGAGCATACCGTATGGTGAACCTGTGCCTGCTACCGCACCCCAGAAACGCGGTCGATTGTTTCCGGATGTGTATGGGAGGATGTATTGCCTGAAAACCTCGTATACTTTCTCCTCTCCTTCACCATCAAACGTCAAGGGAACACAGATATTTTGGATGGCCTCCATGGGTGGGAAGCTGAATGGTTTGGATTCGATTGTTTCGAGATAGTTCATCATGTCATCTAGCATTCGGTGTCCTAGAGCCTTCAGCTCGTCCCAGTTCTTTGGATCAAGGGTGACCTCGTTAACCATAAGAACACACGACCTTCCACTTTTGCCAATTGCAGATAAATCTTGCCGCGCAGGCCCTATTTCTTGAAGATCCTCAGTGGCAGGTAGGCCGAGACTATCCAGTTCGGCTTGTCCACGATCTCCGTGATCTTCAAGTCCACCACGACGCTGCTGAGCATGTAGGCGTCCTCCCTGCTCAGCCCATAGTTCTTGGACAGGTGGTCTATCATGTGTCGTAGCGCCTTTTTGGAGGCCTCCATGAGGCTGGGATCTATGCCCATAGTCACGTGGTACCCCTCCTCGTCGTACTTGGCCGTAAGTGATCCTTGTGTGATAAGCTGGGGGTCCTGAAGCCTCACTCCTTTCCTGAGTTTGAATCTGAGGCTCGTGTACATCGGCGCCTCGATACCTGTCACGCAGACTTCCCCATCGCCCTGAGCTGCGTGTGGATCGCCGAGGGAGAAGAGGCCTCCTTCAACCCAGACGGGCAGGAGCAGCCTGCAGCCCTTCGTTAGGTGTCGCATGTCCATGTTCCCTCCATGCCTTCCCGGAGGCATGACGGTGCTTTCGCCTTCCTCGGGCGGGACGACGCCCATCGTTCCGCAGAAGGGGTCGAGGGGAACGATTATGCCCTCCCTGAAGGGGGCGCGGTCTCCAAGCGAGAGATCCCATATTTTGAGGCAGGGTTCCTTGAACTCCTCCTCCAAGAGGCCGAAACCAGGTATTATGGCCGTCCAACCCCAGCCCTTTGCGTGGATGTCCAGCACCTCGACCTCAAGCACGTCCCCCGGCTCAGCCCCCTCGATATAGGTCGGTCCAGCCAAGGGGTAGACCCTATCCCAATCCATCTTGGACAGGTCCTCGGGGGTCGAGCTGGGGGTGATCTGTCCATCTGAGACCTCTCTCAGCTCATAGACCACCGCGTCTCCGGGCTTGATCCTCAATGCGGGCTCCAAGCTATTGTCCCACTTGTAGTGGACTGTGTCTGGGGGAAAGCAGTGCGCCTTACCCATCTTGAATCAGATCCTGTGCTTCTACGTTGCAGCATGCTCGTGAAATCTTTTTGCTAGACAGGCGTAAGTTTTCTGTGAATAGCTGTGCGTGAGTTAGATGAGGTTACGGGAACGCTTGACTCACGAAAGGCTACATGAATTAGGGCGAAAAAAATCCTCGCGTGTTCCGGCGGAGACCCAAAAAAGGAACTTCATGAAGGCATCTTGAGTCCAAGAGAGCTATTCTACGCGGAGAAGTCTGAGAGAGTTGAACATGACGACGAGAGCATTACTCTCATGGATCACTGAGGCCAGTAATGGCGAAATCGAGCCATAGACTGAAAGAGCGATGCCGAGGACATTGATCATCATTGCGAACGCAATGTTCTGTTTGATAACTTTTATTGTTTCTCTGCCAATCCTCAACAGCGTTGGAAGCCTGTCAACATTATCTGACGTTAGGACCACGCCGGCCGTTTCGATTGTCACATCTGTGCCGGAAACACCCATCGCAATTCCCACGTCGGCCTCAGCCAGCGCAGGCGCGTCGTTGATACCGTCCCCTACCATGACCACTCTGCGACCCTTGGCCCTCAATTCGCGCACGTAACCGACCTTCTCGGCTGGCAATACGTTTGAAACGGTGTCGTCGATACCTATCTGTTCTCCGACCACTCTGGCGACGTGCTCGTTGTCGCCGGTGAGCATCACCGTCTTCCCGATTCCGTTCAGTTTCAATCGTTGCAGTGTCTCTTTCACGTTGTTTCTCAATGCATCAGAAATACACAAAGCTCCGAGGATCTTCCTATCCCTAGCTACGAAGACCACGCTCTGTGTCGCCGGCTGATTGGACAGGCATCCTGTGGCCTCATCGCTGAGGGCGATAGAATACTTCTCTACCATCTTGTAATTTCCTACGGTGATCAGACCAGATCCAATTTCGACCCGGACTCCCAGCCCAGGCTCAACCTCGAACTTCTTCTGGTCTTCCGGCTTGAGTCCCATCTCCTCAGCTTTTCTTAGAATTGCTTGCGCAATGGGATGCTCTGAGTATCTTTCTGCTGTTGCAGCCAGCCTGATCACCTCAGACTTAGATTGGGCATCAAAGGCTTTCACGTCCACAACCTTCGGATGTCCTCTAGTAATTGTTCCTGTTTTGTCTAGAACGAGGGTGTCGACTCCGCTGAGTTTCTCTAGGCTCTCACCGTTCCGTATCAAGATCCCCCTCCTCGCGGAATTTCCCATGCTTGCTATCACGGCTGTTGGCGTCGCAAGGGTCATAGCACAAGGACACGCTATGACAAAGACCGACGCCAGTCTGAGAAGATCTCGAGTATAGAGGAGTACTCCTAAACCTAAGGCAAGGATTGCTGGCATGAAGTACTTCGCATATCTGTCCGCTGCCCTCTCTATCGGGGCTCGGTTCTTCTCAGCCTCCTTTACCATCGATATTATGCGTCCATATGTGCTTTCTTCGCCGATAGCGTTCACCTTCAACTCCAATGCTCCAAGCTCGACGGTGGTTCCGCTATAGACGCTGTCTCCTTCGACTTTCTCAACGGGCGCAGATTCGCCGGTCACCGAGGCCTGATTGATGGTGGCCTGTCCCTTGAGGACTACGCCGTCTACGGGAACTTTATCTCCGGGTCTCACGACCACTGTCTCTCCCAGTTTCACGCTCTCAACCTTGACCTCCACCTCCTTTCCATCTCTAATGACGACCGCAATCTTGGGAGACTGCTCAATCAACTTTTGGATAGCTTTGGAGGCCCTCCCGGCGGTGTAGTTCTCCATCACCTCTCCTCCATTCAGCATTAGCGCAACTATAGCAGCGGCCACGTACTCTCCGGTGGCGACTGAGGCTACGACAGCAACTATTGCCAATAGGTCTATGCCGAAGACGCCCTTGAGAAGTGAGGTCAGAGCGCTATATGCGATCAATGAGCCCCCTAGAACTGCGGCCGACAGACCCAAGATCTGACTCGCATCTTTTGGTAATAGTGAGAATGTTGAGGAGGCCCAGCTTGAGGCAGCTAGGGCGAAGCAGAGGGCCAGCAGAGGTATCTTCCATTTGGTCGTCTCAGGGTCACCGTCCTCAGAGTTGTTCCATTAGAGGACTAGAAGAACTTGGAGAGTGCCTCTGTGAGGTCGGAAAGGTATGTCTCAACCTTGCCTTCCTTCACTGCGTTCATTAGGCACGTTTCCACGTGATCCTCCAAGATGATTCTTCCTACCTTGTTCAATGCTGTCCGGATAGCGACTATCTGGAGCAATATGTCGGGGCATCCGCGCTCCTCCTCCGCCATCTTCCTTACTCCGCGGACATGTCCCTCTATTCTGGACAGCCTGTCAAGAACCTCCTTTCTTCTCTTGTGGATGGAAGACATGAGACATCCCCTACCGGGGGAGGGGACTCGCAGAGATAAACCTTGTGAAACCTGAATGATCACGGTCCGGTTTTGAGGAGCCGAGTCAGAAGAATGGCAAAGCCATCTTTGCCTGTGAGAGCGGGCCTGTCGTTCTTAGCGCGCGCCAAGTCTATCTTCTTCCTTGAAAATCGGCATATAACAAACTCTAGAGGACATGCGGCGCTGCTCTATACTTGGATTCGCACACGCATTTAATCATCGTATTGCTTATGCCTTGACCAGATCCGACTACGCATAAATCCTGTAGAAACCGAGAGAAGGATGGTGACAGACGATCTTGAAGATCTCGAAGGAGAAGCAGACCGCATTAGAGTACATTGAAGACAACAGGAAGACTATCATAAGAATGAGTGATACCATCTGGCAATATGCTGAACCCGCTCTCCGGGAATACAGATCGAGCAGACTTCACTGTGACTATCTGAGGAAGAACGGCTTCGACGTGGAGATGGGCATATCTGGAATGCCCACCGCATTTGTGGCAACGTATGGAACTGGAAAACCGGTCATCGCCACGTACGCTGAGTACGACGCAACTCCGGGAAACTCGCAGAAACCAGTTCCATTTCGTGAGCCAGTCGTACCACACGCCCCGGGATTTGAGGACAAACACAACATGCTCGGCACTGCGGCCACCTCAGCTATTGTCGCGGCGAAGGAGGCTGTGGACCGTTACAAGCTGAAGGGAACGCTCAAGATCTTTGGAACACCTGCCGAGAAGATCTGTATAGCAAAGGCCTTCCAGGCGAGAGATGGTCTCTACGATGACCTTGACGCGGTAGTGGCCAACCATCCATTGAACCACAATACGGTCGCATGGGATTACTTGCCTGGATGCTATATAGCAGCAGCCTTTCAGTTTCATGGCTTGCAGGTCTACGGTGGACACCCTTGGGCTGGGAGAAGTGCCTTGGATGGAGTCGTTCTAATGAACGTTCTTGCCAACTTCATGAAGGAGCAGATCCTCTCACATGACGAGTATCCATCGCTGAACGAGATAATCGGTGTCGGTGGACAATGTCTGACGAATATTCCTGAGTTCGCCGAGGTCTATTATGCGATGCGAAGTCCAAGCATTCCGGGAACCAAGAGGATCTATGAAGTCCTCAAGAAGTGCGCCGAAGCCGCAGCCACTGCAGCCGACCTTAAGTTCAATATGCGAATGATGGGCGCCAGCAGAACTGGCCTACCCAACCACGCACTCTCAGAACTCGTCTACAGAAATATGGAGTTAATCGGCGCTCCAGAGTTCTCGGATGATGAGAAGGAGTTCTGCCGTGAGATACAGAGAAACCTTGGAGTTGAGCGGATGAAGGAGCCGCTCGACGAGGCCTTGACAAAGCCTTGGGAGATGGAGCAGTGGTTCAAGGGAGGCTGCGACGACTTCAATGAGTTCACGTGGTACGCCCCATCAGCATGGCTACACACTACACAATGGTTCGAGACCCCAACCGGGCTTGATGTTCCAAACTGGGCCAGGGCGGCAACTTCCAAGACCGGTATAACCCACAAGGGGGGGCTGTTCGCAGCGAAGGCGATAGCCCTCAGTATGGTTGAACTCCTCGCTGACCCGAAACAACTCAAGAAAGCCAAGGCCGAATTCAAAGAGCGGATTCAAGCTGGGGTCGAAGAATGCCTCATACCTAAGGGTGAAAAGCCGCCGATCGATCTCGCCTTACCCGAGTTCAATGGAGAAGAGACTATCATCAGATACCCGACCACGGGCTACAGACCGCTGGAGAAGAGATAGAGCGCCTCGACCTCTTTTCATCATCTTCTTCTCCCACTCTAGCCTCCGACAGACTTCTCAGAGACTCGATCTAGCGCGCGTTACTATTCGACTTGCGGAACCAAGGAATGCCATCCATGCAACGCGTTCCCTAAGACGCCTCTCATGGGAGCGCGGAACAGCGCACCACTATAGAGGTTCATTCAGTGGGGCCGGATGTCGGAGTTGAGCCGACTGATGTGTGGTGGGCTTTCCTGCAAATCAATTGTTTCTTCTTCGGCCGCTCTTCTCCCTTCGTTCCATGTCCTGACTAGGTTCAAGTGAGACGGTCAGAGGGTCTGAGTTCGGGAGCATCTGGGTCAACGCTGGCAAATGGTCGCTTGCAGAACGCGCCGTCTGAATTTCTGCCACAGGTCTCGCATCACAGTTTCGATAGATCCATCCAAGTCTTCTCAATAGGTGAAGAGAGAGCGATGACCGAGCGAGTTCTGGATACACCCTTCACTCTTGCTATCTTCTCCCCAAGGATTTTCTCAAGCGAATGGGTGTCAGTGGTCCTTACTTTGAGTAGCAGATCCTCGTCTCCCGCCAATCGATGACACTCTAAGACACCTCCAATACTATCTATTGCCGAGATCGTCTCTTCATCCGTACAGCAGATCGTTCTATCGAGTGTTATGCCGACAAATGCGGTTATTCCGAATCCGAGCTTCTTGAAATCGAGTACGGCGGAATAGCCCTCGATGAAGCCCTCCCGCTCTAGCCTAGCGATTCTTTCATGTACGCTTGGACTTGTCAGCCCAACGGATTTTGCTATCTTTGCCAGAGGTGCTCTCGAGTCTCTCTGCAACAACTCAAGGATGTGAATGTCGGTTTCATCTAAACTCCTAATCCTTCCCTCGTGTTCGTCTACACGAATGTTTTGCCTCAACCGAGATCCGCCTCTGTCTGCCTAATTTTATCGGAGCGTCTGGACAAATCTTCCGAAGAAAATATGCCAACAACGTTAACTGGTCGAATTTCTAAAGCTCAACGGTCGCAGGGAGACGAGAGGTCAGAAAGCTTGAATGGACCCGGCCTTCTGCTTGTGTTCGCTCTTGGCATACTTGCGATCGTCGTTCTCACGGTCAAGTTCAAAGTGCATGCCTTCTTGACAATCTTCGCTGTAACGATCGCGGTTGGACTTGCCTATGGCTTCGCACCACAGGACCTTATCCAACTCACAATCAAGGGGTTCAGCAACATACTGGGATATGTGGCCATAATTGTTCTCTCGGCGACGATTATTGGGGAGATTCTCGACAAGACCGGCGCGACCAGGAGGATCACTGAGACGGTGCTTGCTACTGTCGGATCCTCCAGAATCCCCTTGGCTATGGGCGTCTCAGGATACCTAATCGCGGTCCCGGTGATGTGTTGTGACACAGCCTTCATAGTCCTGTCACCTATTGCTCGAGCCCTAGCAAGCGCAGGCAGGATATCGAAGATGGCCGTATCGACCGCATTGGCGGTCGGAGCATACACCTCTTTCAAACTGGTCTATCCGGCAGGGCCGCTCTTCACAAGCGCGATATTCGGTGCAGAGATAGGCAAAGTCATAGGCCTCGGAGTATCGGCCTCGATTCCAGTTTTCGTGTTGGGGGTCCTTTGGGCCCGGAGAACTGGGCGAACGTCCTCTGAGCCTGTGTCGGCGCCAACTGTTGTTGACTCTGCTCATTCGAGGTTGCCGAGCACTTGGGCGTCATTTGCGTGCATAGTTGTTCCGATCTCTCTGATTCTCCTCAGATCGACTATCGGACCCATAGTCTCAGTGCCCGCGCAAATCAGGCAAGCATTGGATCTGGTGGGACATCCGATCATAGCGCTTCCAATTGGGGTGGGCCTCTCCCTGACGCTCGCCTATGGACAGAAGATGAGTGAGATCAACGGTTGGATCTCAGATGGAATAAAGAGAGCAGCCTCGATCCTAGCCATTGTAGGGGCAGGTGGAGCTCTGGGAACTGTTCTTCAAGCCTCCGGGATAGGAGACGTGCTGGGTAACGCTGTGCTATCACTGGGCATACCGGGCATAGTAGTCGTCTTCCTAGTATCGGCCGCGATCAAGACTGGAATCGGATCCTCAATGGTGACGTGGATAACCGCGCCCTCCATCATCCTGCCCATTCTGCCAGCTCTGGGGGTATCTCCAGTCCTGGCCTCATTGGCTGTTTGTGCAGGGTCCATGGTATGCATCAATGTTAACGATAGTTACTTCTGGGTCGTAACGGGTTTCGCAGAGATGGACATTCGAAGCGGCTTCAAGGACTTGACCGCTCTCAGCGCACTGATGGGGGCCACCGCGCTGGCAGCTATTCTTCTCCTAGGTTCGTTCTTCGCCTAGGCGAAAATCTGTGACGAGAACAAGTGCGGCAAATGCGAATCTGCTCCGGATCTATTGCGCTCTCTACGGGTATTGGTGGGTTCAAATCACATCCTCCGCACATCCTTGTTGAATTGTT
>CAYWPD010000051.1:8087-9180 GCA_964460055.1 uncultured Candidatus Bathyarchaeia archaeon | reverse complement strand
GCCGTAGAGGATCATGGCTGGGAACAGCTGATTCCAGTATGTCGCGGTTGAGAGTAGGTATGGTACTGGAAGCCAAAGGATCCATGAAAGGATCATCACCTTCTTGCGGTCAAACCTGTCCGCGAGTATCGCTCCTGGCATTGGCGTAGCGGCGGAACATAGGAGCAGGACGGCGTACAAGAGTCCGATGTCAACAGATCCTGCGCCAAGTGAGTCTCGCAGGTAGGTTGGAAGGAGATAGGCGTAGAGTCCGTCTCCAAAGGCGCCTACAAGGTTGGAGAGGTATAGTAGTCTCAGATTTTTGTCTAGAGGAGAGAAGATCTGTTCAAGACTTCGTAGAATTGCTTGAGTTATCGGCGTGGGTTCCCTCCCCTTTTTGTTGGCTAGTTTACAGTGCGCTACGTACGGGACTCTCGAGTGTGCGAGGCCTCTTCATACCTGCTTTTCAAGGCTATCATACTGAGACTGTGCACAGCCACAATTGGGATGTCCTCAAGGCAAGTTGGACAGTCGGGTGGGCCGCGGTTCAACGCTTCGGAGGCGAGCGCACGCAGGTGAGGCTCTATTATTCAATGATGCTCTTCAGTGCTTCTTTGGCGCCGGTTAGTAGGCTCTCTCCGTGGCTCACGTAGATCTTGTCAAAGTCCAGCACAAGCAGTCTCTTCAGCTCTCTACGCGCCATCGCGACATTGTCGCAGTACATTTCGGGAGGTGGAGTAAATCTGCCCTGCTCGTCGGCGAAGACTGTGTCACCTGCGAAGAGAGCCTTCTCCTTCCTTATGTAGAGGCACAGGTTTCCTTCCGTGTGACCGGGTACGTTGATGAATTCGATTCCTCCGCACTCGTCGATTGCGTCGTGGTCGCGCATCTTCATATTCACTTGGACTCCGGATATCTTCTCGATCTCTGGCGCTTCGGCTTCGTGGGATATGATCGAGGCTCCGGTTGATTCCTTGATTCTACGTAGGCCGAGGGTGTGATCCTCATGCCTATGTGTTAGGATGCAGTACTTGACATCGTCGATTTTTCTTCCCAGCTCCCTGACTTTCTCGAGTATTATGTCGGCCTCTTCGGCTGAGTATCCCGTGTCAAC
>CAYWPD010000051.1:0-7987 GCA_964460055.1 uncultured Candidatus Bathyarchaeia archaeon | reverse complement strand
ACTATGAAGCACTTCCATATGTCGAAGTAGCTGAGTATGGCGGTCATTAAGATGGGTCCTACCACCGCGCCTGTATCAAAAGAGGTCCTATAGAGACCCATGGCGGTTCCCCTGATGGAGGGCTCGCTGACCTCCGCGGTGAGTATGGGAAGCATGACCATCACGGCGCCTCCAGCCGCTCCTGTCAGGACCATCACCGGGAGCAGCTGATAGAAGGAGCCGAGGAAGATGAAGAGAATCATGGCCAACGCGTCGAGAACCAGTCCGGCGAATAGGACAGGTTTCCGGCCTACTCTGTCGCTGAAGAAGCCAGCTAGGAGTGTTGAGAAGATGAAGCCGAGCGATCTTGAGCTGAGCAGTATGCCGATCCTGATCTCGTCTATTGAGAGGTTCTGCTTGAAGTATATCGGGACTATGGCACCGATGACCCCATTCTCTATGATGAACTGGAAGAAAGCGACGCAATAGATTATCTGTAAACTGCGGTCGATCGCCGCTCTTCTGGACGACTCGATCAGAGGCACCTTGTCGGAGCGGATGTCTCTCCTAGAAACGGAGAACTCCTTGAGATCTCTCGAGAAGTATGTGGAGATCAGAAGCAGCAATAGGACCAGTGAGTAGACGAGAAACGGGGTGTTGTATCCGAGGAGTTCCACTGCGAACCCGCCTGCGAAGGCGCCTAGGAAGCTGCCTGTCCACTCTATTCCTTGGAAGGTTCCGAGCGCTTTGCCTCTCATCCTCACCTCGAATATGTCGATCATTAGGAGTGAGCTCGTCAGGAAGAAGAGGCTAGTTCCGAGGCCCCAGAGCGCCCGTCCGAGGACGAGCTGGTAAGGGTCTCTTGCCAGTCCGGTGACTGTGGTGGCGGCCAAGGTTAGCACGATGCCGCCGATGATGGGTGTCCTCCTGCCTATTCGGTCTGAAAGGAATCCGGAGGGTAGCTCGAAGAAGATTCTTGAGATGAAGAAGCTGGCCACCACTACGCCGATGAAGACTCCTGTCGCTCCGAGGCTCTGGGCGAAGAGGGGAAGGAAAGGGTTGATCATCCCTCCGCCGAACATGGTGAGAATCCCTTGGAGGAGGAGGATGTAGAAGATTCTTGGGTAGCGCTGCATCAAGCCGTGGTCCAGCCGGATTTCGTGTCTGATCGGGAGGGGCGGAATTAAGTCTATCCATAAAACTTGGGCGAATGACGTATTGATGGATGTGATGGTCAGCTGAGTTCAGGTCATACGATTGTAGGCGGATCTCAGCCAAGGATACATCCAGTCGGGCACGTATCTCCAGACCCCTCCGCGATACCATACGTCGCGTCTCTTGAACCTGTATGAGACCGAGCTGACGTCAGTCCCGACGATCTCTGGGTCGATGTTTCCGAGGCCTGCCTTCTCTGCGAGTCGGAGATGCTTGATTTTGGCTGGATCAAAGCCCATGAGCCTTGCCTGAGTGGAGTCGACGGCGACTGGATCTCTTCCAAAGAGGAGGACGCCCAAGTTTCGCGGAGTGCCCGTGGTGACTCCTTCAAGGGCGACTATTCCGTCTGCGATGCAGAGGTCGCACGTGATGGCGCTGTTCAGGTCTAGGATGACTTGGTCGATCTTCTTGTGGAACTGGCTCTTTGCTTGTGTTGGGAGGCATCCGAACTGGTTCTTCATGATGCCGGTTATCGTCGTAAAGCCGTGGGTCTTAATCTTGGAGATTGAAATGTAGGTTCTCTCGCCTAGAAGTATGGTTGGAAGCTCGACTTCTCGGAAGAATGCTCCGTTGAGCCTGACATTTCTTGTGGGCTCGGCGGTTAGGTCGAGGCATTTCACGTCTTCGCCGAGCTTTCGGCGCTCTTCAGCTAGTCTGTTGTATCCGAGCTTCTCGAATGCGCTCTTCGCGGTCTTGGCTACGCTGTCGGACTCGACGATTCTTATTGGATTCGGTTGTCCGGTCTTTCTCAGGTTTTGGATGAGACCATCGACGACCTCGACGTTGGTGTTTGCTCCGTTTGTGGGGTCGGTGTCGATGCAGAGGTTCGGCTTGATTACTATCGGTTTGGATGGGTTCTCGACTTGGAGGCCGCCGATTAGGTTGAGGCCTTCATCTATTGCTTTCGTGCAGTCCTTGTAGCTCTTGGCCTTTGTGATGGCGACGCGCGTCAAGTCATTACCCAGCTATTGTTATGCCTACCGAGCTCAGATCACTCTTTACTACTTTTTCATGGCGTTCACTCGCAAGAACACATCGTTCGTAGGTGTTCTGAATTCTAGAAATATATCAAAGAGCGGCCCAATCTAGGCTGGTGAGTGCATGGTTTTCAGTAGGGCCAAATCGATCTACATAGCCTCAATACTGATCGCTGCAATCATTCTTTCCGCCCAGGCCTACCTCAGCTTCGTCGCGGCCGAACCCTCGTCGGATAATGAAGGGCCGAAGGGTGTCTTGTACAGCTACTACGATGGCGTCGGCCTTTTCCTCGAAGGCATCCACGTGGTTGCGACCGACGCGAACCCTGTGCAGGGCGGCCAGCGATCCCCCGTCTATGATTGGAGGGAGCTGTATCGATGGAGGACATCTGTGGCGAGCGAGACCCAGTTCATAAGCCTTCTAGTTTCTAGGGGAGATGAGCCGACTGGCGGCTTCTCCATAAACGTAACCTCCATGGAACTCTCGGGGAAGCAGGTCCTCCTCTCAGCCGAGTTCGTAGATCCGGGCGAAGGTATCATAGTCACGCAGGCTTTCACGAATCCCACGGCTCTTGTTCCATTGGGTAGGCTGCCGCCTGGAGAGTACTCGGTGAGGCTCCACGTAGATCTCTTTCACCTCGTCGCGAGGGAGGGCGGGGTGATCGAGAAGGTTCCTATACTGACGTTCATGGAGGTCGTCTGGAGGGCGAACTTCACAATCCTACCGGCTGGAGAGCTGCCGGGTGAGGATGAGGCTGCACGGATAGCGACTGAGTTATTGAAGAGGACATCCACATTCCTATTCGACGGCCTCGAGCACACCATCAAGGTGGTAGATGTCCAGAAGCTTGTGCATGAGCCGGGTTCCTCTGCGCCTAATGAGTACTCGTGGGTCGTGACGATTGACTTTGTTACCGCGCATCCTGGCCACGGAGACAGGTCGGGCAAGGTTCTTCTACAGGTGTTGACGAGCCACCGCGCCGTCATAACCGTTAGCGAGTTGGGCGTTGTGGAGAGAGCGGTCTGCGACGGGGTCTGGGATCTGGTCAATGATGTTGAGGTGCCAAGCCCTTCACCCGCTGCGGCGCAGTTCGTGGTGGTTGTGAATGAAGGTAGGAAGTTCGACCTATCGGTGGATGTGGATGTCAGTGACAGGATCTCGAGGGAGGAGGCCGAGGTCATCGGCGAACGGGTCTTCGTGGCCGTGCTGGGATCTGAGGTTCTCAGACGCTTGGACTCCATAAGCTTCGAGAAGGACCTCGTGACGATCCACTACACGTGGGGCTACGACGAGCAGGATCTCGGGCACTTCCTCGAGGCCGTAGTTGATCCTAGCTCTCTCACAATCAAAGTGACGCACTGCAGGTAGGGTGCGAATCTGAATAGGCACATTCTCCGCTTATACCTCAAGGAACCGCAGAGCCGACTTGCTTACGGTCGGTGCTATGAGGGATTCGTAGCGAGTCATCAACAAAGGTGAGGCCTTTGGTTCGAAGACCTAGTCTCTGTTAGCTGGGATTTTGGATTCGTTTGTTTTGACACGTTGATGTTCGCTGCTAGCGAACATATAAAAAGCCGAGCGAACGGCAGAGGTGTCTTCGATCGTCCGATGTCGATAGGTTCCAAATAAGGGGCCCTTGATCTGAAGCCCACGTCTGCTGAAATCTTGGCGCTTGAGAACTCTTCCTTCTTGGTTGGTCTGGATCTTTTCTGGGTTCTTGCGCCAGAAGATGTCTCGCAACAGTTCCTGCTGGGGTCTTCCCTGTTATTGATCTGTTGTAGATTGCCAAAGGGCGGTGTTAAATATCGGTCTTCAACTATCGGACGGTTCTCACCGTATGCGTGGCTGGAGAGTGATGATCCAAGGCGGCGTCCTTTACGGGCTCGGAACCATGTTCGGCTTCGGGCTGGCCGACTTCCTCGCCAAGAAGGCGATCGGCAGGTCTGGATACGTCGCTGGAGTGTTCTACATCCAGCTGGCGGGGCTCGTTCCGCTCCTGCTCTATCCGGGTGGTTTCGGGGGTCAGCAGGTCGACGCCCCTTTTCTGGGAGCGGCCGTCATCGTCTCAGCGGCCTCTGCCTTCACTACGCTCACCTTCTTCAGGGGAATCGAGGTTGGTAAGCTCTCGATAGTCAGCCCCCTCGGCTCAGCCTGGCCGCTTCTCGTCTTCCCCTATGGGATAGTGATCTTGGGGGAGCTGTTGACGATCTCAAAGGTCTTGGGCGCTCTCCTCGCGACCGTGGGGATACTCATGACGGTCTTTCGGTCGGGTCAGGGTTCCGTGTCGGGTGGTGAGAGCGGTGCGAGGTATGGGCTGCTCGCCTTGGTTGGCAGTGCGGTGATGTTCGTCTCGATTAAGCTCTTTGTCCGCGACTTCAATCCGGTTCTTCTGGCGCTGGCTATGAGGCCGCTGGCGGCGGCTATGATCCTCTGCTACGGTTTCCTCTCCGAGAGGGGAGTTGGGGTGCAAGACTTGAGGACAGGGATACTGCTAGCATTTGCAGGGATGGCTGACGGCTTTGCGTTTCTGTCTTACAGTCTCGGGGTGAGGACGCAGGATATATCGCTCGTCGCGCCGGTTGCGTCATGCGCGCCCCTAGTCGCGATCCTGCTGGCGAGGATATTCTTCAGGGAGAGGATCACCCAGCTCCAGAAGGTCGGCGTGGCCTCGGTGGTCGCGGGGATCGTCGCTCTGAGCATAGTGTGATTGTTGATGGCGCCCGCTGTATCCGCCCGTTCGAGGGGCAATCTAGGCGGTCAGTGGCTCGTTGGTTCGTGACGGCAGGTTTAAGTATTAAAGTGAATATTTTTAATACGGGGTTGCGGCTTGGCTGTCACGGTTACCACGAGGGTTGAGGGAGAGCTTGCAAAGGCAATAGATGAGGTGGCGCGAGAGGAGGGGATGGACCGCTCGACGGTCATCAGGAGGTTCCTTTCCAAGGCCATGAGAGACTGGTTGATCGAGAAGAGCTTGGCCGGGTATGGGGAGGGCAAGATGACCCTCTGGCAGGCGGCCGAGAGGTGTGGTCTATCCCTCTGGGAGATGATTGAAGAGGTCAGGAAGAGGGAGGTTCACGTGCCCTACACGCTGGAGGAGCTGAGGGAAGATCTGAAGGGCCTCTAGTTGAGCCCCATCGTCTCTGACGCCACACCTCTGATCTATCTCGCCAAAATCGGGAGGCTAGGCCTTCTCCGGAGAGTCTTCGGGGAGGTCTACATCTCCGAAGAAGTCAGGCTTGAGGTCATCGACAGAGGGAAGATGCTCGGAGAGAAGGACGCCTATGTGGTGGAGAAGGCCGTGAGCGAAGGGTGGCTCAAGGTATCCAGTGCAGAGCCATTGGAGACTTCGATCAAGCTGCAGCCTGGGGAGGCCGCGACTCTCTCCTTGGCGAAGAAGCTGGCGATAGGCGAGGTCTTGGTGGACGAAGTTTCGGCCAGAACCGCGGCTAGACTGATGGGTTTGACGCCTCGAGGCACAGTCTTCGTGCTGCTCAGGGCCCTCGAAAAGAAGGAACTGGACTTGGACGGCTTTCTGGAGCTCCTAGGCAAACTCATACAGCATGGGTTCAGGCTGAAGGAAGAGGTCTACGTTGAAGCCGTGAGGAAGGCAAGAGAGCTGGCCGAGAAACAAACTAGATCGAGATGATCGCCAAGTGAGCATATCGAGCGGAATAGGACTTTCAGTCCTTCCGAGATCGGGCTTTCGAATTATGGTTAGACGTTCGAAGTGTGCAATTACGTCTTATTGAGAGAGTTCAAGCAATGCTACTTTGAACGGACTGGGGTCTCATTTGCGATCCTTAGTGGAGTATCTGTAGCCTCTGCCCGCCCTCACTCTGGAAAGCACACCCTTCTGTGTTAGCTCTCCCAGTACTGCACGTGTCCACGACTCCGAGTATCCGTATCTCTCCTTGACAGCGTTGGCGATCTGGGCTGATGTCTCGTTCCCCTCCAAGATGATCTTGGTGAAGGCTCTCTTCGCCACCTCTAGGTCTGCTGACTCTATCAAATCCTTCGTGATGGGTGATTCGATCCCGTATCTTTCCTTAAGCTTGATCAAGTTGTTGACGAGGAGATCCTCCCAGATCCTCCGTTTCTCTTGTAGGAGGCATTCCTGCTTGATGATATTCCAGTCGAGACCCCGTTCGAGGAGTATCCTCATGTCTTCGAGGTCCGCCTGCCTCTCGGTGACGCCCTTCAGGAGGAATATGTCCTCAGCGGACATCAAGCGAATCTCGAGGTTGTTAAAGTCCTTGAAGGCCTGGGCTCTCCTCTCCATCCTCTCCGTCAACTCCAGTCCTCTGCACACTTGCCTATGAAAGAGGTCGAGCTGGAAGCCCCCTCCATCTCTCATAATTGCAGATGCGCCAAGCCGCTTATACTCTTCAGGCAACCTGACGATTTCGTGGAAATCCATAGCCTTTAGGGTCTCGACGAGGTGCTTGAGCTCCTCCGCAGAGGCTAGTACGAGGTCCACGTCTTTCGTGGCGAGTTTCTGTCCTCTGAGTACCATGGCGCAGCCTCCAATGAGATAGGCCGTGACCTTTCGCTTCAACGCCCTCCCTATCCTCTCCAGCCATCCCGTCAGCTGCCGCTCATCGAACGCCCTTCTTCCGCTCATGCCAGTCCATACTCCTTGGCCCTACTCACGTACTCTCGCCAGCTGGGGAAGTGCTCGGGCCTGACTTCTCCCTCTGTTCTCCGGTAGCCTTCGAGTCTCTCAATCACGTCTCTCAGCTCGTATTTCTCGGCTTCTTCACTCAGATATTCTACGCTCAGCCATTGCTTGTTCTTCTCCCAAAGCAGCAGAACTGAGAGGATATTCCTTGTGCTGTCCCTGTCTAGAGCTAGGGTGTGGAGGATGATGTCCTCTACTCGGAGGGTGCTCCTGTAGGGTGAGTGGAAGTAGTAGCGATGACGTGGAAGGAGCAGCTCTATGCCGTACTGGTGGAAGACTGGTGTCGCCGTTGGGAAGAAGTTTCTCTCACTCTTTTCGGCTTCGGTTCTGATGATGAACTCCCTCTCCCGCTGCCATAGGATTACGGAGTCGGCGGCGAATCTCTCTGCCGCCTTCTGGTTCAGGTATGCGGTGAACTCAGTGATGAACTCGCCCAGCAGCCTGAACCGCTCACTCAACGCGTATCGGAATCTCCCCTTCGACACGATGACGCCGACGGCCCTCAGCTTCCTCAGAGCGACTTTCACCGTCTTGTCGGATAGGGATGATCGTTCGGTTAGCTCCTTCCGACCCAGCGGCCCGTCGAGAATATGGGACAGGACTTCGAGGGAGGAGTCCGAGAGGACGTGTTCAAGGTTCATGTGGCCAAACTCTGCTAGGAGCCTCCTGAAGTGCTGCGCATGCTTCGTATCGGAGAGTGAGACACTCTTCGAGCGACCCGTTCTGGATAGGTTGACGAAGCCCTTTCCCGCTAGGGATGCGACCACCCTTGAGGCGACGGGGTAAACGCTGCCGAGGGCTTGGGCTACATCGCCCACATGCCTCTCTCCACTGCGAGCAATGGCCCTGAGCGCCGCTATCTCCTTCTCCGTCAGCTTGAGTTCGGACATATGCGGGGTATTCTAGATTAAAAGATATTTAAGCATTTAACAAATTTTACCCTGCATGCGGCCAACGGTGATCTCGCACCTGATGTTGACTCCGAGATCGTCTTGAGAGAGCGGGAAGCTGGTCGGCTACCCGGAATATCGGTTGAGGAGTCGCATCGCTAAGCGCTTGGAGAGTGGAGATCTGGCTGTCTCAGAGGACGGGTCCTATGCAGTTGTAAGACGTAATGCGCAGTCCGAGAAGTATTGA
>CAYWPD010000050.1:0-9360 GCA_964460055.1 uncultured Candidatus Bathyarchaeia archaeon | reverse complement strand
CGCAAAGTCCTTGGCGAATTTAATCTGCTGGCTCTGTGGTCAAGAAATACGCAGAATCTCCGAGAAATGAGGTATATAGAGGAATGGCAGGCCTCTACCTTTTAGCGACCGGAAGATCGGAGGTGGGCGCATGAGAGTTCAAAGCCCCGACCGCACTCGTGAAGGGTCAAACCCCAGGCCAAAGAAGTATCCAGACAAAGACTTTGAAAACCTGTACAATCTTGTTAAAGAGAGGTATGGCGATCGTCTGACAGCTAGGGAGCTTGAAGAGGTCAAAAAGGATGCACAGGCCATTGTAGAGACCTCCAGAGTCCTCCGGGCGATGAAGCTGCACAACTCAGATGAGCCCTTCATCATTTTCAGACCTTACAGAGGGAGGAAGTGAGAGATGAGGCCGAATCCGCTCTACATGCCCATCAGAGAGCTGGGGAAACATATCCGCGACTGCGAGATCTCTCCAGTTAAGTTAACCGAACTCTTCCTCAACCGACTTGAGAGCCTCGGACCAGAACTCAACGCGGTCGTTACCATCACGCGAGAGAGAGCCCTAGCTCAAGCGAAGAAGGCAGAGAAAGAGATCGAAGCTGGCCAATACAGGGGACCTCTCCACGGAATACCATACGGCGCCAAAGACCTTCTCGCAACAAAAGGCATACCTACCAGCTGGGGCGCCGCACCGTTCAAGAATCAAGTATTCGACTATGACGCCACCATCATAAAGAAGCTCGATGAGGCAGGAGCCATATTATGTGCCAAGCTCGCCATGATCGAGCTCGCCGGAGGCATGGGATATAGACAGCCCTCAGCCTCATTCACAGGCTCGCCTAAGAACCCCTGGAACCCGAGAACATGGGCAGGCGGATCGTCAAGCGGCTCTGGAGCCGCCGTCTCTGCAGGCCTCGTACCCTTCGCACTGGGTTCCGAGACATGGGGAAGTATACTCAGCCCAGCCAACAACTGCGGCGTGACAGGCCTAAGACCCACATATGGAAGGGTGAGCCGCCACGGCGCTATGGCTCTCAGCTGGACGCTCGACAAGCTCGGCCCCCTCTGCCTAACAGCCGACGACTGCGGCCTCGTCCTCGAGGCGATAGCCGGACCCGACCCGGATGATCCAACAACAATCGGTGAGGAGTGGAACTACAGGCCGACTCACAAGAGACGCTTCAGGTTAGCGGTCCCAAAAGGCGTGACCGACGACGCCCAAGAGGATGTGAGGGCCTGCTTCGAGAACGCTCTGAACACGCTGAGGAAGATGGCCACCATCGAGGAATTCGAGTTTCCAGACCTGCCCCACGAGGCGATAACCCGAACGATCTTGAACGCCGAGGCAGCCAGCGCCTTCGACGAGTTCACCGAGAGCGGAGAAGCATCGCAGCTGACGGCTCCCGAAGACCATTACAGTCTCTACGCAAGGACCGCAGTCCTCGCCAAAGACTACCTGAAGGCCCTGAGGCTAAGGGGTATCATGGCTCGAGCAATCGATGAGGCGATGGCGCCTTTCGACGCCGTGGTGGCTCCATCCTCAAAGAAGGCAGCAACTCCAATCGACCAAGAGTTTCTCAAGGTCGCTTGGTGGAACAAAGTGAAGGACCCGATGGGTGCCATAGGTAACGCGACCGGCCTCCCATCCATATCGGTTCCCAGTGGCTTCACCAATGACGGCCTACCAGTTGGCATCCAGTTCATGGGCAGAGCCTACGATGAGAACATCATCATAACCATCGCGAGGGCGTACCAGTCACTGACGGATTGGCACAGTCGCCATCCGAACATAGAGAAATCCTAGATAGGTCGAGGGCAATCTGGCAAGGCAAAGAGCGGCAATAAGGTTCTCATATGCGCGGAACCTCGCCGCAGACCGGTCTGCCAAAAGCTCCATCTGAGAAATTGAAACCCTCGATATCGCAGACTACTTCTACACCCGCTATTTTTCCGCCTTGACGGGATTTGACAGGATCCCGATGTCCTCTATCTCCACCTCTACCACATCGCCATCTCTGATCTGAGCTGGCGTGCCTGAGGTTCCGGTGAAGATCAAGTCACCTGGAAACATGGTCACCACCTGACTGATCGAACTTATCAAAGTAGGTATGTCGAAGAGCAGATCCGACGTGTTGCAGCGCTGTACCTCTCTGCCATTTATGCGCGCCGTGATTTCAAGTCTGGAGCCGTCTATGTCCGTCGCGATGTACGGCCCGATCGGTCCGAAGGTGTCTGAGGACTTCCCGCGCCACCACTGAACGTCATTCCTCTGCCAACTGCGGGCGCTGACGTCGTTGCCGCACGTGTAGCCGAACACATAGTCTAGAGCTCTGACCTTGGATACCTTGCTGCACTTCCTTCCAATGACTACGACGAGCTCCGCCTCCTCGTCTACTCGCCCTGACCCTTTCGGGAGAATGATGGATTCTCCAGGTCCTATGATGCAGGAAGGAACCTTGTAGAAGGGTTCAGGCCTTTTTGGCGCTTCATGGCCGCCCAGATGGCTCTTGTAGTTGAGAGCCATAGCCAAGCTCTTTGTGGGTCTGCAAGGAGCCTTGAGCTTGACCTCTGACAGCGAGTACTCACTCCCCTCAAACACGAGTTTGCCGAAGGGATTTCCCTTGATCTGCTTGACGATGTTGTTCTCCACAACCCCGTATGCTACCCTGCCCCGAACCGAGAACCTAGCAACTTTCGTATGCACACCAGCCGTTTGATCAGAACTGCCTCTCTTACGTTATAAAACTAGTGAACGCGAGATTCCGGGTAGAGAGCACCGCAAAGCCTGATTGACAACCTTCTTCTACCTTGCAGCTTGCCCTCGTCCCCCTCCAGCGCCTCCCTGCCTGAACCGGAGTGTCAGATTGGGCTTCTTCGCATGAGCCTGTAGAGAATTTTTCATTTCTTGAGAATACCGCGGTGAGAAGTTGACGGTATGCCCTGTCCCATTAGATATGCCAAACCTCCCTGACCGGCCGAGGCAACCAAGCCTGTCATAGCAGGCTATCTATGCGAATTTTCTTTAAAGGCAGTCACCCACTTGTCATTCCGAGTGGAATATCATGCCCAATTATAGGCTGGGCGAGGATCACGCCCTAGAGCTGGACGTTGAGGACCCGTTAGCCGCCTTCAGGAAAAGGTTCTACCACATCCCTGGAGCCATCTACATGGACGGCAACAGCCTCGGCCTAATGTCCAAGGACGCTGAGGAGACCCTTATGAGGGTCGTCAACGAGTGGAAAACCCTCGGCATCGGCGGCTGGACTAAGAGCAAGATACCTTGGATTGACTACGGCGAGAAGCTGGGCGACATGGAGGCGTCACTCGTTGGCGCTGAGCCCGGCGAGGTCGTCGTCACAAACAGCACCACCGTCAACATCCATAATCTCGTTACAACCTTCTACAAGCCGGAGAGGGAGCGGAGGAAGATCCTCGCAGACGAGCTCAACTTTCCGAGCGACCTCTACGCACTCTACGCCCAGATACAGCTCAGGGGCGGAAACCCCGAGGAAGACCTTGTCCTAGTTAAGAGCCGCGACGGGGACCTCATCGAGGAAGACGACCTGATCGAGGCTATGACAGGCGAGGTCGCGCTTGCCCTACTCCCCAGCGTCTACTACAAGAGCGGACAGCTCCTCGACATGGAGCGGTTAACCAGAGAAGCCCACAAGAAGGGGATCATCATAGGCTTCGACTGCAGCCACAGCGTCGGCGTCGTACCCCACCACTTCGACAGGTGGGGAGTCGACTTCGCACTCTGGTGCAACTACAAGTACATGAACGCCGGGCCGGGAAGCACAGCAAGCCTCTACGTCAACAAGAAGCACTTCCGGCAGCAGCCCCACCTCGCAGGCTGGTGGGGAGGCGACCGCTCTACCATGTTCAGAATGGAGACTCGTTTCGACCCAGCGAAGAACGCCGCGGCATGGCAGATAGGGACCATCACGATGCTCAGCACCGCTCCGCTGGAGGGCTCACTCCGGATGATAAACGAGGCGGGCATCGACAGGATCAGGGAGAAGAGCCTGAAGATAACCGGCTACTTGATGTTTCTCATCGATGAGATGCTGAGTAGAGCGCCGTACAACTACTCAGTCGCCACTCCCCGAGAGCTGGAGAGGAGGGGTGGCCACGTCGGCGTCGCCCATAAGGAGGGCTGGAGGATCAACCAAGCGCTGATCGCCCGCGGCGTGATCCCAGACTTCCGACCGCCCAACGTCATAAGATTAGCTCCGATACCTCTCTACGTCAGCTACCACGACATCTGGAGGGTGGCACAGCACCTGAAAGGGGTAATCGACAACGAAGAGTATCAGAGGTTCAGCGAAGACAGATCCACGGTAACCTAAACCCTTCTTTACCCGTTCCTCTTGACGTGTTCGCCCAACCCTTACAATATCCGAGAAAGCTCTCCCAACTTAGAGAGAAGAGATCGTTGAAAATGGAGAAACACGAAGGAAGCTACATTCTGTCACTTGACGAAGGTACAACCAGCGCCAGATCACTGCTTCTCGATGAAGAATCTGAGATTGTAGGGCAGGGTCAACACGGGGTTGACCAGATCTACCCTCGACCGGGCTGGGTTGAACAGAATCCAATCGAGATTTGGAATGCACAGGTCAAGAGCTTCAAGAAGGCCCTAAGGGAAACCCACCTCACTCCCGACAAGATCGCGGCGATCGGCGTAACAAATCAGCGGGAGACAACCATCCTCTGGGACAGATCGACAGGTAACCCCCTCTACAACGCCATCGTCTGGCAGTGCAGAAGAACCTCCGACATCGTAGAGAGGCTGAAAGAAGAGCACGGGAGACTCTTCAAGGAGAAGACCGGGCTCACCCCAGACTCGTACTTCTCCGGGCCGAAGATCAAGTGGCTTCTGGAAAACGTCCCAACCATCAAGAGTAGAGCCCTCAAGGGCGAAGTCCTCTTCGGAACCGTCGACTCCTTCCTAATATGCAAACTGACAGGAGGCCTCACCCATGTCATCGACTACTCGAACGCCTCTAGAACCATGCTCTTCAACATCCACAAACTTGAGTGGGACGAAGAACTACTCGAACTGCTGAACATCCCAGAGCAGATTCTTCCCGAACCGAAGCCCTCAAGCGAGATACTCGGATACACTCATCCCAGAGTCTTCGGAGCAGGCGTACCTATAGCTGGAGACATCGGAGACCAGCAAGCCGCTCTCTTCGGCCAGACAGCCTTCAAGAACGGCATGGCGAAATGCACCTACGGAACAGGCAACTTCTTGCTGATGAACACAGGTAGGAACCCCAGCAGGTCTAGAGACCTCCTCACCACCATAGCATGGGCTCTCAAGGGCGAGGTGAACTATGCACTCGAGGGAAGCGTCTTCATCGCGGGAGCCGCAGTCCAATGGCTCAGAGACTCGCTCAAGATAGTAAAAGACGCATCGAAGACCGACTCACTCGCCTCCTCACTAGACAGCAACGAAGGAGTATACTTCGTGCCAGCATTCACCGGCCTCGGAGCACCACACTGGGACCAGTACTCGAGAGGCTTGATAATAGGACTGACTCAGGGGACGGGCAGAGCCCAGATAGCGAGAGCCACCCTCGAGGCAATAGCCTACATGACCAGAGAAATCACGGAAGCCATGGAGAGAGAATCCGGCATCAGTATCGAAGATCTCAGAGTCGATGGCGGAGCCACCCGGAACAACTTCCTCATGCAGTTCCAATCAGACATCCTAGGCAAGAATGTGATGCGCTCATCCAAGCTGGAAACGACGGCGCTGGGAGCTGCCTACATGGCGGGCCTAGCTGTCGACTACTGGTCCAGCCTAGAAGATCTGACGCGAATGTGGAAGGCGGACAGAGTCTACGAACCAAAGATGGATGCCAAAGAGAGTGAAAGACTCTACAGGGTCTGGAAATCGGCTGTGGAGAGATCGCGAGGCTGGGCAAAGATAGCAAGAGACATAAAGTAGACAAGAAATCCCCTTTCTCCCCGCGACTAAGAAAATCAGTTTATCCTATACGTGTAAGAAAAGTCTGTCAAGATCGGTGATAATCGATGTCCCTTGACGTTGTCTGGGTCGACTTCGAGACTATGGAACGTTTCGTGACTGACGTCTTCAAGAAAGCGGACGTCCCCGACGAGGACGCTAGGATCTGCGCAGACGTTCTGATCACAGCCGACAAGCTAGGATTCGACTCACACGGCGTAAGCAGGTTGAAGCCAATCTACTATGACCGCATCAAGTCCGGTATCCAATCCCCCGTAACCAACTTCGAGATAGTGAGGGAAGGCCCGACCACAGCCGTCGTCGACGGCCACCGCGGCATGGGCATGGTGATAGCAAAGACGGCGATGAACCTCTGCATCGAGAAAGCGAGGAAACTGGGAATGGGGATGGTCGCCGTGAGGAACTCGACGCACTACGGCATCGCGGGATATTATGCTCTGATGGCTGTGAAGGCAGGCCTGATCGGCATCACAGGCACAAACACCAGGCCCTCCGTCGCCCCCACCTTTGGCGTCGAGAACATGCTCGGCACAAACCCCCTCACCTTTGGCCTCCCCTCAGATGAGGAGTTCCCATTCCTCCTCGACTGCGCAACCTCAATCATTCAGAGAGGAAAAGTTGAGGTACACGCGAGAATCGGGAAGCCTATCCCAGAAGGCCTCGTGATAGGGGCAGACGGAAGAACCAAGACCGACCCCAACGAGATCCTCCTCGCTCTCTCAAAGGGCGAAGCCTCGCTTCTGCCACTGGGCGGCATGGGCGTGGAAACCGGAGGGTACAAGGGCTACGGCTACTCCACCGTGGTCGAAGTGCTGTCGTCGGCTCTTCAGGGAGGAGCCTTTCTCAAGGCCCTGACCGGTGTAAACCTCGGTCACTTCTTCATAGCAATTGACATCTCCGCCTTCACGGAGCTGGACTCCTTCAAGAAGACGACCGGTGATATACTGAGGTCTCTGCGCGCATCGAGGAGGATGCCTGGAAAAGACAGAATCTACACGGCTGGTGAGAAGGAGCATCTCACCTGGCTCGAGAGAAGAGAGAAGGGCATCCCCCTCGACAAAGGCCTGCAAAAGGAAATTGCCATGTTAAGGGACGAGACTGGGCTCACAGAGTATCATTTCCCATTCTAGCGATCGCCAAGAAGCATATAGCACGCACTAACGCGTGGATTCTGATCTGTCAATCACCACTGCTCTTGCTGGAGGAACTGCAGGGGCAATCGGCTCTTACGAGAGAGCGTGGGCGCCATGCACTACGGATCGCAGCGCAATAATTTCAAGGATCTTCAGAACGTTGAAATATGGCGTGCAATCGCTTTCTGTGAGACCCATCGACACGTGGTCGCCCTCTAGCCACGAGAGGTAACAGATGTGAGAAAGATCGTCATTGGTCTCCTCATCGCCGTAGTCGGCGTTTCGATAGCCTCGGCCGTTTCACTCTACACGGGAGAAAATTACAGCTTAGATGGCAGCATGTTCATCAGCGACGCAGGCCGCTCTCACGGCGGATTCGAGTACAACGCCGAATACACAGCCACCCTGGACATCAGACGCGGCAACGGAATACTCCAACTCGCCCTCCAGACCGGGCTCTCAGACGCGCTGGAGAAACACGAATACGTCGTCTCCAACTTCGAACTCACATCCGAAAGGCTTAGCATGAAGGTTGAGGGAAACCAGATTATCCTAATATGGGTCAACAGCGACCAGATCTGGGACCACCAGTACGACGATCACTACATAGCATCATGGGGCAGCGACGCACCCCCAGAAGAGATACGAGGGACGATAAGTCCCCAAATTTTTCTAGGACTTCTACCGCACTACTACATTGAGCTCCGTCTGAAGCCACCGACATAGCGCGCTACTGCGAGATGAACCAATCATTGGAATCTGCAAACAAGTACCTGAGCGAAACCTTCTCCAAACTCTCAACCCCGCTAATCTTCGACGCACACCTCCGGCTCGGAAGACCGCTCAGACTTGCCCCAATGGGTATCCGCCCCCTATTGCCGGGCTGCCGCGTTGCTGGCCGGGCCCTACCAGCCAAACACTATGGGAGCGTTGACATCTTCCTAGAAGCAATGGGATCGGCAGAGCAAGGAGACGTGCTAGTCATCGACAACGAGGGAAAAATGGATGAAGGCTGCATCGGGGATCTGACGACACTCGAAGCCAGAGCATCTGGACTGGCTGGGATAGTCATCTGGGGCTGCCATAGGGATACTCCCGAACTCGTCCAGATCGGTTTTCCGGTCTTCAGCTATGGAACATATCCAGCGGGGCCTCGACGACTAAGCTTGCGTGACCCATTTGCACTCGAATATGCCTCCTTCGGTGACTTTAAGGTTGGAAGGCAGGACATAGTCTTCGCAGATGATGACGGCGTCATCTTCACCGCAAGAGAGAACATCGACGAGATACTTTCCACCGCTCGTTCTATCTGGCAGACAGAGCGGCACCAAGCGAAGCTGATACATGGCGGAAAGAGACTTCGCGAACAGCTCCAGTTTGACAAATACCTGTCGAAACGGGACGCCGACCCATCCTACACATTCCGCAGGCATCTGCGAGCCCTCGGAGGAGCCATCGAAGAGTAACGCAAGCATCTGAACCGGAGGCTACGGGGCTTAAAGCTGGAGATCCGGTGGATCATCGTCATCCCCGTAACCTTCACCGAAGGTTCTTCGCGCGTCAGAAACATCAAGATTGTATTGGCGAAAGTCACGTTGATTGACGCGGATCGAGTCTAGGCCATTTCTAGATGACGTAGTGCTCCCGAGGGTGCTCAGGATAGTAGCGGTCCCTCCTGTCCACGAGCACGGTCACAACGTTCTCTCCCTTCTCCATTCTTTTGGCTAGTTGTACAGCAGCCCAGACGTTGGCTCCGGACGACATCCCGCACATCAGACCCTCCTCTCTACAGAGTCTGTTGGCCATCTCCCTCGCATCTTCATCCTTTGGCCTTATGATCTGGTCCGGCACACCAGCCTCGATCATCGTCTCAACAATGAATTTCATCCTTGGCAGCCCAAACCGTTCAAAGAGGCTTTGGAGAGAACCCCTCTTCACCCAATCCGTTATCGGCGAATCTTCAGGTTCAAGGCCCACAACCTTCAGATCCGGATTCACTTTCCTCAAGGCCTGAGCAACACCGAAGAGCGTCCCACCGGACCCGACCGAGGCAACCCAAGCATCAACTTTGCCGTCGGTCTGCTCTAAAATCTCCCTTCCCGTAGTGTCTCGATGGGCCAGCGTATTGAAGGGGTTGCACATCTGATTCGACCACCAGACCTTCGGGTCACTCTTCTCAAGCTCATGGCACTTCTTCATCATGTTGAGCATGTGAGCTGCCGTCTGTTCCTCCGGTTTCAGCTCCTT
>CAYWPD010000049.1:0-9656 GCA_964460055.1 uncultured Candidatus Bathyarchaeia archaeon | reverse complement strand
ACATCTCCGTTGCAGGTGGATGTTGTCGCGAGCTGCTTTCCTAAGCTGCGGATCATCTTGGCTCACCTTGGCTATCCCAGAGTTGAGGAGACTCTCTATGTTGCGCGGAAGCATAGGAACGTGTGGTGTGATATCAGCTGGCCATACGGCGATGTGAACCATGCCAGCTACAAATACCTTCTCTGGAGGGATCTGCTAACCGCTGTCAACCTTGGTGTAATTGAGAAGTTGGTCTTCGGAACGGATTATCCCGGCGTCCGCCAGAAGCCCTACGCAGACCTCCTCATGTCTGTGAATAAGTATGCTACGCATGAGGATCTCCGAATACCTGAGGAGAAGCTAGTAGCGATCCTCGGAGAGAACGCCAGGTCGCTCCTTCCAAAGGAACTGCTTGGGTAGGGAAGTCAAGAACACGGGGCGAGTGGCTGTGCTCGCCCGTCTGCTGCTGTGAGGTCCAATGTGCGGCCATGTCTGTTGGCCAAGAGGGCGTTAAAGCGGATTGAGTGGGCCGAGAGTGGTGTTCTCAGGACTGTGGAAGAGCTGAAAAGCGTCCGGCCAATCATTATGGCAGAATCAGATCGTGCTGGGATCGGTGTGGTGTGATGGTTGAGGTTTCGCGGAAGAAGTGGGATACAGGTATGGAAAGGCTTGTAGAGGATAAATGGGAGGGCAGCTGGGGCGAGCTGGATAGATCGTATCAGAAGTATCATCCGCAGATCGCCACCAGCTTCGAGGAGGAGGTGAAGGAATACTGGGGGAGGGAATGGAAGTCCAACACTGAGATCGGCCGTCTCAGGATGGTTATGATGCACCGCCCCGGAGAGGAGATCAAGAGCATAGAGAGGCCCTACGCTCTGTGGCGTTGGCTTGAGAAGCCTAGCCTCGAAGAGATGGTCGAGGATCACGAGCGCCTCGTCAAGGCCTATCGAGATGAGGGCGTCGAGGTGATCATTCGTGGGCAGGAGGCGAACAAGCCTCCAAGGCTTGTGAAGAGCATCTACACCGAGGACCCCTCTTTTCCAGCTGTGCGAGGCATGATCATCGGGCGAATGTATGACAGGCTGAGGCGAGGCGAGGAGCTGCCGACCTATCAGACCTACGGGGAGATAGGATGTCCTGTCGTGGGAATCGTCCATGGAAGAGGGATGGTGGAAGGCGGCGGGGTGAACTGGCTTGACGAGAAGCATCTGACCATCGTCGTGCACTATCCCCGCTCAAATATCGGAGAGGCAGCCGTCGTGCACGCCAATGAAGAGGGAGCAAGGCAGGTGGAGAGGATAGTCAAGGAGCAGGACCCGGAGGCCGACGTCAAGTATGGTCCAGGCTATGGAGGGGGAGGGCTCTGGCTTTCCCCGATCGACAGGCACACCTCAGTTTCAGATCCTCGATATATGGATGAGAACTTCGTGAAATGGCTGAAGACGGAGTTGCAGTGGCAGTTTTTGGTGCCTCCCCGCGAGTTGAGCTTCATATCGGTCTCTGGAATAGTCCTGAAACCTAGGAAGATAGTCAAAGCCTCGGGAACGCCCAAGGGCACCAAGTGGCTTGAAAGTCAGGGCATCGAAGTGGTGGAGGTCGACATCTCCAGTCTGGTGGTGCCGAGAAACAGCGGCACGATCCAGTGTCTCACTAGGGAGTTGATTAGAGAGCCGGAGCCGAAGGACTAGATTCGACTTGAACCACTCATACTGGTTTCAGGTGGGGCGTTAACTTCGGCTGGTTACAGTACCTATTTATTGATTAGCGGTCACCAGAGTCGCTGATATTCTATGGAGAGCGTCGCCGAGAAGCTGCAGCGGATCGGGCTTACGGAGTACGAGGCCAAGGCTTACCTCGGCCTACTCGGCGACCATCTGAGTAGTGCGTCAAAGCTTTCTGAGAAGTCTGGTGTTCCGAGGACGAAGATCTATCAGGTTCTGGAGTCGCTTCAGCGCAAGGGCTGGATACAAGTCTATTCTGGTGTGCCGCTTCTGTTCAAGGCTGTCAATCCCAAGGAGGTCTTTGAGAGGTTCAAGAGGGATTATGGTGAGTTTCTCGGGTCGGTTCAGGCGACGCTCGAAAAGGATGTGGGTGAGATGAAGGAGAAGTTTGTGATCTTGAAGTTTGATGTTGGGCTGAAGAGCCTGAGGGATGAGATGAGGAAGGCCAAGACGATATGGATCAACAACACGACCACAGATTTTCTCAAGAAGGTGAGCGATACGTTCAGCGAAGATGCCAAGATTCGCGTCCTTCTCTTCCCCGGCGAGAAGAAGCTGGCTGGCAGGAATATGGAGTTCAAGGAGGCCGCTGTCAAGATCGTCTCTATGGTTCGGGGCAGAGAGGTGCCGTCGATGTCGATCACCCTAAATGAGAGCAGGACGTTCACCGTGTTTGAGGATCCTGTGACCCGCGAGTATGTTGTGGATGAGATGTTGTACGATGACTGCGCCAAGTGCTTTCTGGACTGGAACAATCTGGGATGGGATTCTGCGGGAGAGGTTTGAGGTGAGATAGGATGCCGATCGTTGAGGGGAGATATGAAGCCAAGATCTCGACCAGCTTCGCCTCTGTGGAAGAAGGAATAGACGAGATCAAGAGGAGGATTCCAAGGTCAAGGAGGATCAGGATCAATAATCTTCCGATGAAGCTGCTGGATGAGTTGAAGGCGTTGTTGGTTGACAAGGACCTGAAGATCATCCTGCCCATCGGCCAGGAGCCTTCAGAAGAGCTGCGTAAGCTCGGAGAGGTCGCGACGACGAAGGCGAGGATATATGTCGACTTCAAGGGTGCAGAAGCGAACAGCGGATCCATCGTCTTTCCGACGACTGTCTTCAGCATCTTGTGGCTGGGCGACAAGATACTCGACGTCTCAGCGATGGAGTACGGCAGATGCGTAAAATGTATGGCCGGAACCTTCGACATGGGCTGGAGATACTCAAAGAAATGGTAGACCGACAGGGCGCCTGACCCGGATCGGCCACGTGGCTGATCCAGGATTGACTCCCCCACAACTCTCACGTAGCTGTACCTGCTAGTTTGATTCGGGAGTACTTGTCACAGACAATTGATCGTTCTCCTGAACTAGTCCTGCCTTCTGACATCGTGGCCATCTTTTCTTCACGATTCTGGAAGAAGTCAAAATTCTCTTAAGGCGCCTCATTGCGCCTGCCTTTGAGGAGATGCTGCCTGAAGCGCATCTCGTTGAGTGGTGAGAGAGGTCTACTTCGTGGCTTGGCCCTAGGGAAGTCGATCAGAGGAATCTGCCTTCACAATCTCTCGTATCTTGAAGACAGGTTGGCTGAAGAGGGCCTGAGTTTGGAGTACGGGCTTGGACTAGCTTTGGAGAATGAGAGAGCGATAGCAAGGTGTTTTCCCGAACTGTTGGAGGAGATACGAGGAGTCGCCGAAGGGGCAAAGCTGCCCTATGAACGCGTTCTCCTTGAGACGGCTTTTCCGTTCGCAGCTGGTTCTTCTTCAAACTGCACGGTCGTCTCCGTGTCGGGCGTTGCGGCCGGTGAAGAGACGTCTCTGGTTGGCAGAAACTACGACTTTCTCTCCGATTTCAAGAGGTGCAATCAGATCCGAATTGTGACGAAGGACAGCGAAAGACTCCCATTCGTAGCCGGGACGATCACCATTCTTGGGATCGAGGAGGGGATGAACAGCTCAGGCCTGTTCGTTGGCGATGCTGGCTGGGAGCCCAAGGAGCTGTCGCCCTGTAGAGGTCTGTCTTCGAGGCAGATTATGGAGCTTGTCTTGGAGAATTGTGCTTCCGTCGATGAAGCTATTGATTTCCTACGAGGTGTGCCGAAGTACGCCAACAACGCGGGTACCTGCTACTTGCTCGCTGATAGGAGAGATGCCGTGGTGATGGAGATGGGCCCGAGCGGAAGTTGCTTTAGGGAACCGTGTGAGGGAGCACTAGTCGCTTCCGATGTGTTTCTGACACATGTGGCTGAAGAGATGAGGCCTCCAGAGCCAAAAGCCTTTGTCAGGCATGCTTGCATCAGGCAGCGGCTAGCTGAATGCGCGGAGAACGTCGACGAAGTATTTCTACGGAGGCTTCTCTCAGATCACGCCATTCCCCTTTGCATGCACGATGAGGTCAGCACACTGCGTTCTGTTGTCGCCAAACTGAACTATGGAAGGATGTTGGTGGCCGACGGTCATCCTTGTACTTCTGAGTTTGAGGAGGTTCGGGTTCCAATGGGATGAGAAAGGAATCTGGCAGGTGGTCGTCACCAAGATTCGCGGTGAAGCACCTTCCCCAGAGGTTTCCTGTCTTGAACCTCTCCTTTAGTCTCGGCTGGGTAGCCTAGAGGTGTCATGGCGACCACTCTGACTCCCTCGGGGATGCCCAACGCCTTCTTGGCCTCTTTTTCGTCGAAGGCTCCTATCCAGCATGTTCCCAGGCCCTCCTCTGTTGCCGCCAGAACCATGCTCTGCATGGCTATAGCAGCGTCGACCTTCCAGTATTCTTCACCGTCTCTTCGCGCCCATGCTTCGAATGGGTCAGCACAGACAACGAGTATGGCAGGGGCTTCGATGAACCAGTTCGCGCTATATGCTGTCCGGAGCTTCTCACGGGCTTCTGGTTTGGTGACGAGTATGAAGTGCCATGGCTGCTGGTTTCCGCCGGATGGGGAGAGTCTGCCTGCCTCAAGTACTCGCATGAGGTTCTCTTCAGGGATCTCGAAGGGCTGGTACTTCCTTATGCTCCTCCTTTTCTTGACGGCCTTCTGGATGTCCATTTCCGGCGCCTTCTTGGAGTGTGGGTTTTCGGACGGTTGCTCATTCCATGGAAAATAAGGATTACTGTTCCTGTCGCGGTTCTCAACAGCTTCGTCAGCGGCCTATTTCTCTCTTTGCGATCTCTCTTGACGCTATGACGCCGGAGATGGAGGCTTGCATGAGCCCTCGAGTGATGCCTGCGCCGTCTCCGACCGTGAAGAGGTTCCGGATCTTCGTCTCAAGCGAGGGGTTCAACTCCATTCTGGAAGAGTAGAACTTGGCTTCGATGCCGTAGAGGAGGGTGTGTTTCTCGTATACGCCTGGTGCTATCTGGTTGATCGCTCTGAGCATCTCCTTGACGTCTGCTAGGTGTCTGTATGGGAGGGCGAAGCTGAGGTCGCCGGGTGTCGCTTCTCTCAGCGTAGGCTCGACGAGGTTGCCTTCAAGCCTCTTCTCTGTGGAACGTCTGCCCATCTCGAGGTCTCCAAGCCTCTGCACTATTATTCCGCCTCCCAAGAGGTTGGCTAGTCGGGCGATGTATTTCCCGTACGCTATGGGTTCATTGAAGGGCTGGGTGAAGTCTGTGCTGACGAGAATGGCGAAGTTCGTGTTCTTGGACGGTCTCTGGGCGTAGCTGTGTCCATTCACCGTGGTGACATCGTTGTACTGTTCGGTTATTACTTCGCCGTTGGGGCAGAGGCAGAAGAGTCTGACTGGGTCGTCGAAGGTCTTGGAGACGTAGATGAACTTAGGCTCGTAGGTTGCTCTGGATATCTCCTCCAACACGCCTGCCGGTACCTCGACTCTGACACCTAGGTCTACGGGATTCTGGAGCGTCTTGAGTCCGAGGTTGTGGGCCTCCGTGGTCAGCCACTCGGCTCCAGTTCTTCCAGGGGCTGCGATGACGTATTTTGAGTAGATTCTTTCGTGGTCTTGGGTCTCTACTCCTCTTACTTGGCCATCTTCTGTAAGGAGCTTCGTTACCTCTACGTTAGTTCTTATCTCAGCTCTCTCGTGGAGATGTCGCCTCATCGTCTGTAGAATCCGTGGGCAGTTCTCGGTTCCGAGGTGTCTTATCTTGTTTCGTATGAGTCTCATGCCTGCGAAGGCCGCTCTCTTCTCTATCTCTTTGATCTTGTCTTCATCGGTTCCGTAGAGCTGGGTTGGTGCTCCGAACTTCACGTAGATTCCGTCGACATGTTGAATCAGCTTCCCGAGTTCTCTGCGAGATATGTAGTCCTGTAGCCACCCTCCGACTTCTGGGGATAGAGATAGTTTGCCGTCGCTGAAGGCGCCTGCGCCTCCCCAGCCGCTGGTCCGCCAGTTCTTGGCGAGATGTTGATCGGTTCCTTGGCGTTCAGTTAAGTCGGGGCCTTTCTCGAGCAATAGTACGCGCAGTTCTGTCTTCTCGACGAGCTCTAGGGCTGAGAATATTCCTGCAGGGCCGCAGCCAACTATTATCACGTCGTGGGATTCTCGATGTGCCAAATCTGCGAGGTTACCTCCTCATCTCGCCTCTTCGACCCGGGCCTTCTCAATCATGGCGTTTCACCAAGCATCTTCAATAGGGCTTCGGCGCCATAAGGGATAATGTGATCGGCTAACGCTTCTCTGGCGAGATTTGTTCTGCCTACGCCTTCCCGGAGCATCTGAATGAACTGCTCGTGGGTTATCGCCTCTTCGTGTATGCCGAGGGGGGCCATCCTTTCGATCGAGGCCACCTCGTTAACAATATCCTTCTCAAATCCTCTGTCTGGCAGAATGAATATCATGTCTATGTCGGATCGCTTTGTAGCTGTTCCTTTGACGTGGGAACCGTAGAGTATCAGCGTGAAGTATGGAAGGCGGATTTTTTCTAACAAGGCGCCAACAATTGTTCCGATTTCAGGTTTGGTTTTCAGGAATTGGCTGGCTCTCATAGATTCGATGAACGACACAAATTGCATGCTTCTCTTTGGATCGAGCCTGCATAGGGTCAGGTTCGATTGCTTCTCAACGGAGACCAGCCCCCTGCCCGAGAGCTTGTTCATGGTATCGTAGGTTATCTTGTAGTCCTTCTGTATCGCTTTCGAAATCTGCCTTATCGTGAACCGCTTGCCCGGATTTGCAGCGAGGAAACCAAGTATCTCGACGGAGGTCTTCGATAATGTATCTGGATACATAATACTATGTAGCTGGACACATAATCTTAAACGTTCTTCCCGCTCTTCGCTTAAGGCTTTGAAGGGGTGTTCGGGGGCCGAAGTGTCCGATAGAGGTCTGGATGACGACGGTCTCTAAACCTACGCCTTCGAGGACTTGTTTTACCTTGAACATCTCTGCTGGGCTCGACCGCTCTATGTCCAGTCGTCGGAATGTTGGAAAGTAGTCTAGGACGCAGAGCTGGACCGTTGGATCAATGGAGGCGAGCCTCTCCCCGAAGCGTATGACCTCCTTGAGCAAGGTAGGGACTCTGTTGTAGGGGAGTCCGACGCCGAGGAAGACCTTGTCTCGATGGTTGTCGACCACGTATTTCACGGCGTTCCAGGCGGTTTCTAAGTATTTCTGGGCCAGGTCTCTGTCCGTATGCCGGTGAGGGTAGGCAATCCGATAGGTTCAACGATACAGCTGAATCAGAACGCTGCGCTCATTGACTTATATCTCCCTGTCTCGCGAGAGAAACGGAGTCCTTGGAAGGTAGAGGCCGGAGTAAGGCCGGTTTGGCTATGGTATATAGCTGGGATCCTCACACTTTCAGAGCAAAGTCAGTCCGGGCAGGTAATGGCTGTGGTTGAAAGGAGCGCCGACTGGTTCAAACAGGCGAAGAGGGACTTGGAGAACGCCCTCCACGAGTTGCGGGGAGGCTACTACGAGTGGTCATGCTTCCTAGCTCAACAAGCGGCCGAGAAGGGTGTCAAAGCGGCCTACCAGAAATTGGGGGCTGAGGCCTTCGGCCACTCGGTCACGGGACTGCTTGAGAGCCTGCCGGAAGACCTGCGGCCCGGCGTAGAGCTGCTCGATGTGGCAAAGGAACTCGATAAGGCCTATATACCGACCAGATATCCCAACGTGCATCCTCGAGGCGCTCCATACGAACTCTACACCGAAGCCGAGGCGAGGAGGCTGATAGGCTATGCGGAGAGGATCCTCGGATTCTGTCAGGATATATTATCCAGAATATAGCCGTGAGGAGCTGCTGATCCTCCTCAGAGGAAGGATCGACGCTTTGAAGGAGAAGCTGCCGATAAGGCTCGTGTCGCTCTTCGGATCGTACGCGAAGGGCCGCCAGACCGCCGCCAGCGACATCGACCTCCTCGTGGTCTACGACGGCGAGAAGAGGGGTGACGACTACAAGCTGGCTTGGGACACACTTCGTATACCGAGACTTCAGATCCACATATACACCTTGGATGAGTTTGAGAAGCTGACCGAGTCAGGTAGCCAATTGCCGAGAGAAGCGATGGACAAAGGCATAATCCTCCTCAAGCTCTAGAGCGCGTGTGTTTCCTCTTCGAGGCTTGGAGAGGGGAAGGCATTTCCTAAAGGTCTCGCGGAGGGCTTGGCTTCGGCTGCGGCTGAGGAACCTTCTTATCCATAGGTATTGGGAGATCGATGACGAAAGGGTCTACATGTCTGTCAAGCTGGGCCTTAGAGATTCTGAAGAGTTCATGAGGCGGATGAGAGGATTGGTGGAGGTCGGGAATTCGATTGGTTAGCGGCATAGACGAGGCGAAGTGGTTGACTGACCTTGAGTTCAATTATCTGCGGATGGAGCCTGAAGACAGGTCTGAGGTGCTTGAGAGGTTGAAGGCCTTCCTGGCAGGGGTCGATGGCGTGGTCTTTGCCTACGTGCACGGTGGCTTCGTTGAGTCCGGCGCGTTCAGGGATACAGACGTGGCCGCGTGGGTCCGGGATCCTGAGAATGCGTTCGACTATGCGGTGAGCCTATCCGCAAAGTGTGGGAGGGAGGTAGAGGTCCCAGTCGATATGCACGTGCTTAATGGGGCGCCGCTACCGTTCAAGCATCACGTGTTCAAGAGTGGAAGGCTGCTGTTCTCGAAGGACGAAGAACTAAGGTTGAAGATGCTTGATGAGGCGTTGAGGCAATACTTCGACTTGGAGCTCTTGAGAAGGGGGTAGACCTCTATGGGCGGATTGAATTTGCGTGAGGCTGACAGGCTGGAACTTACGACTTTGGCTGATAACTACAGTGATCTGCTCTTGCTTCAGAGTACGGATGTTGTGAGGCGGCCGCAGGTTGCTCCTCCGAACTATCTCTTGGCGGAGCACGGGTTCTCGTGTCTTCTGAAGGCATGTGCAGGGTCTGAGGAGCATGTCGTCTTGATGGATGCTGGGATTTCACCGACCTCTCTCTTCCATAATGCTGGTGTCTTGAAGGTGGATTTGGGTGGGGTTGATTCCGTCTTTCTGAGTCATGGTCACTTCGACCATTTCGGCGGCCTTACGAGGTTTCTGAAAGGTTTGGGAAGGGAGGTTCCTCTCTTCCTTCATCCGGAGGCTTTTCTTCAGCGGCGCCTCAATATTCCCGTAACTGGCCGTATTCTAGAGATGCCTCAGTTGAATGAGGAGGCTTTGAGCGGGGCTGGAGCACTGCTCCACAGGGAGAGAAGTACTTCCACGCTGGCTTCGGGCCTGGTCTTGGCTTCTGGGGAGGTTGAGCGTGTGACGGATTTTGAGAAGGGCTTCAAGTGGGCTGAGGCGAAGATCGGTGACGTATGGGTTGTAGATCCGTTTCACGATGATCAGGGGTTGGCGGTGAAGGTTAGGGGGAAGGGGCTTGTGGTCGTCGGTGGATGCTCTCATGCGGGGATCATCAACACGGTGAGACACCTTCAGAAAGTCGCGGAAGTGGATAGGGTTCATGCGGTTCTGGGCGGTTTTCATCTGACTGGGCAGCTCTTCGAACCGATCATCGGGTCGACCATCGAGGAGATGAAGAGGCT
>CAYWPD010000048.1:0-9745 GCA_964460055.1 uncultured Candidatus Bathyarchaeia archaeon | reverse complement strand
CGGTTCCAGGATGTGGCTGGAATCCTGTCATTGCCGTCGCCTCGTTGTCGCATATAACGAACTTCACGTTGTTGTTGTTCCAGATCGCGCTCACAAGGCCCGGAATACCCGCGTGAAGGAACGTAGAATCACCGATGATACCGAAGACCGGTACTCCTTTGGCCACCCTTGCGCAGCCCTGTGAGGTTCCTATGCTCGCTCCCATACAAAGCTCGGTGTCAAGCAGCTGGAGTGGAGGGTTGGAGACCATACCATAGCAGCCGATGTCGCCAACGCCGATGAAGTCCTTTATGCCCAGCTTCCTTAGAGCGGTCTTCATCGCATAACCAGTGGCTCGGTGCGGACAGCCAGCACACATGTCGAGCCCCCGCGGCGTGAGTATTCCTTTGACCGATGCTCTTACTTCTTCAGGTGCGGAGGGGAACTCGATTCTCGGCACGCCCGCGAAGTCGGCGACAGCGTTTCCGACTATGGCCGTATTCAGCTCCTCCTCCCGCGGAATCATCTTCGCGTTGAAATCCATCTTGCCGTAGATGGCGAGCTTCGGGTTGACCTCCTTTGCCAGCGCCCTCACATAGAGCTCGACAAAGGGCTCAAGCTCCTCCACAACTAGGAGCTTCTCCAAGCCCGACATGAACTTGGTCAGCATCTTGTCCGGAGTCGGATAGGTCGTCGCAAGCTTCATCAAAGAGACTTTGCCGGACAACCCGAGTTTGCCAATGGCCTCCTTAGCATAGTTGTAGGAGAGACCACTTCCCAAAACGCCCAGCCGCTCGGATCCATCACCTTCAATCCAGTTCCACGGCACCGTCTCAACGATCTCCTTCATCTTCAGCTCTTTGTCGTGGAGGTGCTTGTGAGAGAAGGCGGGATTTGTCCAACTGGATGTCTTGAAGTTGACGTCTGCTGGTATTGTCCCTGTCCGCCTCTCCCTATTAATCGGGCCCAGAACGACGTCGGACCTAGCATGGCAGACACGCGTCGTAGGCCTCAACATGACAGGCAGGCGAATACTCTCAGAGATGTCGAAGAGCTTCGCGGTCATCTCCTTCGCTTCGGCCGGGCTCGACGGCTCAAAGCAAGGAATACAGGCTATCCTAGCGATGTATCTGTTATCCTGCTCGTTCGCCGAGCTGTGTTGACTCGGGTCGTCTCCCGAGACGAGTATGAATCCACCTGGAGGACTCCTCAAAATCAGATGCATCAGAGGGTCCATAGCCCAGTTGACCCCAATGTGCTTCATCGAGCTCAGAGCCCGAGCCCCACAAAGAGCGGCCCCGGCAGCAACCTCGAACCCGACCATCTCGTTTGAAGCCCACTCCGCATAGATATCATACATCTCAGCGAAGCCAGCTATCGTCTCCAGAATCTCAGATGCCGGCGTACCGGGGTAAGTCGAAGCGACCTGGCCTCCGCCCTCCAAGAAACCACGGGCGATCGCCTGGTTTCCATGGAGGAGAACACGCTCTCCAGGCTTGTCCAACGCGTAAGGAGGTACCCTCTTCCCCGCAGACATGATTATCCGACCCAGTGACCGGAGTTTTAGCAAATCGCGGTAAAAAGATGCCGGTCAGCAATGACAACCAAAAAGTTTGGAAAGATACTCTCTCCGGTGCTAGAGTCTCCTAATGG
This sequence comes from uncultured Candidatus Bathyarchaeia archaeon, assembly GCA_964460055.1. Taxonomy (GTDB): domain Archaea; phylum Thermoproteota; class Bathyarchaeia; order RBG-16-48-13; family CAYWPD01; genus CAYWPD01. The sequence goes on along the minus strand of CAYWPD010000048.1, from coordinate 8,113 downwards.
TGCAGAGCTGAGACCTCAAAGATGGGAAGCCCGATATGGGATCACGCGTCGAGTCGTCGGTCAACACATTCACATTGGCCTCAGACCAGCCATTCGTAATGTTCACAACGCCACGCAGAATCCTATCGGTCACCATCGCACGTATCTTGATCACACCTCTGGGTGAGGAAACCTCGACTAGCTCGCCATCAGACACTCCAAACCTACGGGCAGTCTCTGGATGAATCTCAACATAGGGCTCAGGCTCAAGCTTCCTGAGACGCTCAATATTCCTCAACCTCGAATGAACGTAGACAGAGATTCTGGCCCCGCTCGTCAGAATCAAGGGATACCTCGCATAAAGTGTTGAGTCGGCGGGCCCCTCAATTGGCTCCTCAAAAGATGGGAGCGGATCGTATCCGGCCTTCCACAAACGCTCAGAGTAGAAATCTATCCTAGCGCGGCTCTCGCCCGGAGTAACCAAGTACTCGACCCCAGCCCCATTCCTCTCCAGCTCATCCAGACCAATTTTGCTCGGAGACAGCACAAACTCCAAGACATCCCTCGGCTCCCTCCAAGGAAACTCAGCCTCATATCCCATGGCTCTAGCCAGATGCAGCCAGATCTTCATATCAGGCCACGCCTTTGGAACCTCTGCCAGCTTCCTCCTCGCCGCGATCCGCCTCAAAGAGGGATAATAGTGGATCTCATCCCTCTCAAGATATGTCGCAGCTGGAAGAAAGACGTGCGCGAGCTGAGCCACCTCATTCATGAAGAGATCCATCACGACGAGGAACTCAAGCCCTCGAAGCGCCTCCTCCACCTTCTTGGAGTTAGGCCACTGAAGAATCGGATTACCTCCAGCCACTATGAGAGCCTTGATAGGATACGGACTACCCGTCAATATCGCGTCTGGAAGGAGAATGGCCTGGGCCTCTCCGTGAATCTCACAGTAGAGCGGATGCTCCCTCTCCCCTACCCTCTGAACGCCTGGGGTACGCCCTCCTTGGATTCTGAGACTGTTCAGACGGGGAGCATAGCCAAAGAGGTCTCCTCCCTTGACATCTAGATTACCAGTCAACGCCACGAGCGAGGCAATCGCCCTAACCGTCTGAACCGCATTCGAGTGATGATCAAGCGCATTCCCCTGCTCTATGCAGCCCGGTCTCCTCGTGGCGTACGTCCGAGCAGCCTCCTCGATCAACTGGCGCTTCACCCAAGTGATTCTCTCGGCGGCCTCAGCCGTAAACTCGTCCGCTCTTGCTCGAAGCTGCTCGAATCCAACCGATCTATCGACTATACTCGGGTCGTAAAGCCTCTCCGAAATTATCACGTTGAGCATCGCAAGAGCCAGAGCACCGTCAGTACCAGGCCTCAACTGAAGAAAGAGATCAGCCTCAGAGGCAATCCTAGTCTTTCTAGGATCGACCACAATCAGAGCAGCACCGGACTCCCTCGCCCTCCGGATCCCGTCAACGTGGAACAAGTGCGATGCGTATGGATTCGCTCCCCAGATCACTATGCATCTGGAGTTCTCATAGTCGGGAACCGGGAAACCGCCATACGTCAGGATATTCGCCATATCCCTCGCGGTGTGGCACTCACAGTCAACAGAGCAGAAGTTCGGAGTGCCGAAGACATCGCAGAACCGTCCGACCAGCTGCTTTGCAACCTGATGGCCAATCGCCTCCCCACAATACACGGCGAGCGACTGAGGCCCATATTTGGACCTGATCGACTTCAGCTCACCTGCGACGTAAGATAGCGCCTCCTCCCATGAGACCTGACTCCACACCCTCTCCTTCTTCACGATGGGAGCTTTAACTCGGTCCTTCGAGTACAGCAGATCGACAGCGGCGTATCCTTTGGAGCAGAGATGACCCTTATTGAGAGGGTGGTTAGGGTTCCCCTCTACGGAGACGATCCTCCCCTTCTCGGCGGATACAACCACTCCACAATGCATGTCGCAGATTCTACAGATAGTGTGCTTCTGGTCAAGTCCCGAGATCAATCCGCTCCCCCCCAACTGCGGTTAAGCTATCTCTCTACCGCGAGCGTAGAACTTCGGGATTTACCGCAAACACTGGGGGCTCTCCCCTCAGAACTCTCACAACGTTCTCAGCCGCGGTGATCGCCATCCTCCTCCTCGTCTCCACCGTGGCAGACCCGATATGCGGCACAACAACCACGTTCCCCAGCCTCAACAAAGGATCATCCGCAGGTATTGGCTCACGCTCAAATACATCAAGGGCTGCCCCGGCGATTCTGCGCTCCTTGAGAGCCTCATAAAGAGCGACCTGATCGATGACCCCACCACGGGAAGTGTTGACCAGGTAGGCCGTCGCCTTCATGAGACTCAATTCTCTAGGTCCGATCATCTTCCGCGTCTGGTCGGTCAGAGCCACGTGGATCGAAACGAAGTCAGACCTCCTCAAGAGTTCCTCGAGAGGGAGATACGTGATCCGCAGCTCCTCTTCCAACTTCGGGTTACGAATAAGATCGTAGTACGACAGCTTCATTCCAAAGGGCTTGGCGCGCCTCGTAACCTCGGCTCCGATTCTGCCGAGACCAACTACCCCCAGCTCCTTGTTAACCAGATCCATCGTGAGAGGAAACCTACTCCCACGATGCCACTCACCCGAACGCACAAAGGCGTCCGCACTCAGAAGATTCCTCGAGAGGCACAGAATCAGACCCATAGTCAACTCAGCAACAGCATCCGACAACACGCCTGGAGTGTAAGTGACCAGTATCCCACGCCTCGTCGCCGCATCCACATCCACATTGTCATAGCCGACCCCGAAACGACTGACAACCTTCAGATTCCCTGCCGCCTCCAAGATCCCTTCATCTATCTTCTCCCCACCCACGATTACAGCATCGACATCTCTGACCTCGGAGACAAGCTCCTCCCTAGCAAGCGGCCTATCACGCGCATTCTTCCTCAGCTCAGCAACCGCCTCCAGAATCCTGACAGCGTCTTCATGGATACTCGCAAGCAAAAGAACCCTGAACCGCATAGGACACCAGCTCTCCCGACAAATCAAGTGGTGGAGACCTATCGCCGCTCCATTCTGATAAGCCTGTTCCGAAGGCGATCGCACTTCACACGCCGCAGAAGTGAAGCTTCTCCGAACCTCCAACCATTATTAGGAGAACGCCCGATATTTGCTGAAGAGACGATTCGGTTCCGCCCGTTCCGGAGATCAGATCTGAACCAAAATGAGTAGAGCGTGAGATTCTTTGAAGGTGATCCGACTTTATGGGAAAGAGGACCTCAGAATCGGTGAGGTCGAGACTCCGCAGATCGGCAGCGAAGACGTCCTACTCCGCATCAAAGCCGCCTCCATATGCGGCACAGACCTACACATCTACCACGGAGGATACCCGCTGAAGAGACTGCCAATCATCCTCGGCCACGAATACTCCGGCGTCATAGATGAAGCTGGGCCAGACGTCCAAGAATTCAAGAAGGGCGACAGGGTGGCCGGATCACCCATCATACCCTGCGACTCATGCTACTACTGCTCACTTGGAAAACCCCAGCTCTGCGAGAGAAGGCTCAGCCTCGGTGTCGAAGTAGACGGCTGCTTCACCGAACTTATGCCATTCGGGCGCCCAGAGATGGGGCTAACACGCATCCCCGAAGGAATCTCCTTCGAGACAGGCGCCCTAATAGGAGACCTACTCTCCACAGGACTACACGCTGTTGAACGAGCCCAAGTAGAGATCGGAGACACCATCGCCATCTTCGGAGTCGGCCCAATAGGACTGATCTCAGTAATGGGAGCTAAGGCGCAAGGCGCCTCACACATAATCGCCATCGCACGGACCGACAGCCGCTTAGAGCTAGCGAGAGAGTTGGGCGCCGATCTGACCCTAAATCCCCTTAGGAACGACGTGGTCAAACACGTAAGAGACGCGACCGCCGGACGCGGGGCAGACGCGGTCATAGAAACATCGGCTGCACAGTCCGCCCTCGATAATGCCGTGTGCTGTGTGAGAAGGGGCGGGAGAATCTCAACAGTGGCGCTCTACGATTCACGCCCAAATCTCGACCTCAGGAGAATCGTTCTCAGCGAGATCGACATCAGGGGAGGACTGTGCCCGGTCGGACCGAAGAGGCTTCGAGATCTGGTTAGACTCGTAGGGTTGGGAAAGTTCGACCTGTCGAGGCTGATAACTCACAGATTCACGCTTGAAAACGTTCTTCAAGCCATTCAGACGTTCGAGAACAAGCTGGAAGGAGCCGTCAAGGTGGTCCTCATCCCGTAGTTTTTCATGAGATTGAGAATCAAGCTACATCCCGATTTTGCAGATTAATTGAGCACGTCTTGACCTGAAGATTAGGCTAATATCTAGTAGCGATGCTCATGGTTTATGGCCTACCTCCGGCAACACGGGAGACATAGACCATCCCAAGCGTGAGAGAATGATCATAACAACCCAAAAACCCCTCGACAAGATACTTGAGATGACCAAAGGCTTCGACAGAGTATTCGTTGTGGGATGCGAAGTCTGCGCAGCTGAATGCCAGACAGGTGGACAACCCGAAGTAGAAGCCATGATCGGAAAACTGAAGGAGGCCGGAAAGGAGGTTGCAGGCCACACCGTTATCGAGTCCATCTGCGATGAAAGACGAACGAGAATCGCCTTCCGAAAGAGTGGCGAGGCCATAACAGGAGCAGATGCACTTCTCATAATGTCCTGTGGAACCGCTGTGCAAGTCACCTCCGACATCTCAATGAAGATGTGCATCCCCGGATGCGACACAGAATTCATCGGAATGACGGAGAGGATCGGAAGATTCTATGAGAGGTGCAGGGCATGCGGAGATTGCATACTCTTCGAGACGGGAGGAATCTGCCCGATCGCTAGGTGTGCAAAGGGCCTACTGAACGGCCCGTGCGGAGGCCAATCCAAAGGCAAGTGTGAAGTAGGCGGATGGACAAAGGACTGCGCTTGGGTTCTGATCTACAATAGACTGAAGGAGCTGGACAGACTCGACGACTTCCGCCGCTACAGGCCGCCCAGAGACTACTCCGTAACCTCTCCGGCCAGGGAAGTCGTCTTCAGATGACCAAAGCATTCAGTAGAACCTGCGGGTTCCGCTAGAACTTCTTGAAGCGTTTGAATACCTCCACTGCTGACTCCCCTCTCCTCAAAGACTCCCTCACATCATCCTCCACGTGATGAACCTTCTCAGCCTCGCGAAGAACCTCCTTGGCCTTCTCCATCGGAATCACAACTATTCCGTCTAAATCGGCAAACACCACATCACCAGGCCTCACCTGAACCCTACCGCACATGAGCGGCTCTCCGAAATCAATGAGATCCATCCTACCTTTGGAGTCAGCAGGCGTATAGCACCGGGCAAACGCCGGAAAACGCATCGCCAATATCGCTGGAACATCGCGTATCGGACCGTCCACGACAACGCCTCTGACCCTCTTAGCCTTCGCCGCAGTGCTCATCAGCTCCCCCCAAGCAGCAGCTCCCAAATCTCCACAGGTAGTCACAACCGCGATGTCATTGGGCTTCATAGCGTCCAGAGGAGCCAACACCGGAAGCCCACTTGGTTTGACCGCGGCAGGCGTTGAGGTCGCCATCCTCATAGTGAAGGCGTTACCACAAGCCTTCAACTCCGGAGATAGAGGCCGGATGCCGGGCTCCACGACTTGGCTCCGAAGCCCCATCTCATCAAGAACATCGGAGACCACCGGAACAGATACTCTCATCAGTCGGTCGATCTCACCGCCGGTCAGACGCCTTGCCAATCGGTCACCTCCCATTCTCAGCTCAGAGAGCTATCCCTTCGCTCTCGGCATAGTTATGATCTCCCTGACCTCCAGACGCTTCTTCAGGTCCTCGCTGAAGATAGTAGCAGGATAGGTGGCCCGTGCCACTACTGCCGTGTCCGCACCCTTCGAGGTACCCCCAACGCCTATGACATCCTGATACGGCTCTAGATATCCGCACTGGACCGCCATCAGGATGACCTCCACGGCCACTTTGAGGCCGTCTCCAAAGAAGTAGAGAGTGTCCCGAACAAGCGACTCAGCAGACGGAGACCGCGCCTTCGCACCCTCCAGCATTGAGTTGTGGAAGACGTACGGGCCACGGTCGACGATCACGACGCCAAGATCCTCAAGTTCCTTCCGAATCGTAGGCTCAAGACAGGGCCACGGTCTCCCCCACTCTCTCCTGTAGGGGGCACTGACTACAGCTATCACCTGCGCACAGTCTTTGATTCTCTTTGCAAAGGCGAGCGCGGTTTTTCCAGTGGAAGTTGCGACGACCACATGCTTGATGCCGGTGGCGTTGACCCTGTCGATCACAGCGTCTACCACGGACTCAGTATTCTGTTCACCGGGGATATCGAAGTAAATGTCTTCTCGAACAATCTTTGCCAAGTCAGACTCCTCCGTTCACACTGAACATTATCACACAAAGCACTTTGAAAGGCCCAACGGAGAATAACTCTTTGCCCACGAGCTAGAACGCTCGAAACTCTACCATCAACCCGTAGCCTTGGCTGTTTATACCTCTCATACTATCCACCGTATCAGCGGGATGGCAAATCTTATTTCACGTTCCGCTTGATCTAGTACGAAATCTCGCCCACGTGCACCTCAAAGCAATCCGTTAATCGAGAGCACAGGGCGTCTGACTCCAAATCGATGGGAAGAGTGATGAAGAACATACTCGTCGACCAGCTAAGGCAGGTTCCGCTTGAGCAGCAGAGAGTAGAGATCTGCGAGCGGAAGGGGCTGGGTCACCCCGACACCATCTGCGACTCGATTATGAATGAGGTTTCGGTCTCTCTTAGCCACGAATACATGAGACGCTTCGGAACCGTGATGCACCACAACATAGACAAGAGCCTCCTCGTCGCGGGAGAGGTCGAGCACAGATTTGGCGGAGGCTCCGTCAAGAAACCGATGCTCCTCGTCTTCGGAGATAGAGCAACTTTCGAGGTCGGCGGCGAGAAGATCCCAGTCAATGAGATCGCGATCACAACAGCAAAAGACTGGTTCAGACGAAACCTCAGATTCGTCGAGCCAGATGAGAACATCCACTATCAGGTTGAGCTGAAGAGAGGGTCAGCGGAGCTGACCGACATCTTCGCGCGCGGTGGAGAGTTCCTCGGAGCTAACGACACCTCGGCCGCGGTCGGCTTCGCCCCAATGACACAGACAGAGGCGACCGTACTCGAGACTGAGAGGTTCATGAACTCTAAGCAGTTCAAGAAGGAGTTCCCTGAGACTGGTGAAGACATCAAAGTCATGGGCATGAGACGCGATCGAGCCCTAGACCTCACGATAGCTCTGGCATTCGTAGACAGATTCATCGAGAGCGAGAACGACTACTTCAGGAGGAAGCAGGAAGTCCAAGACAGAGTCGTGGAGTTCGCTAAGTCAAAGGTCAATATGGACAGCGTCAACGTCTACATAAACACCCTCGATGTCCCGGGCCGAGGAATGGGGGGAATCTACCTTACCGTGCTAGGAACCTCGGCAGACGACGCCGACTGCGGCCAAGTTGGGAGAGGCAACCGGGTCAACGGCATAATCCCGTTGAACAGACCCACATCCTCGGAAGCCGCCGCAGGTAAGAACCCGACAAGCCACGTCGGCAAGATCTACAACCTACTGACATACCGCATGGCCACGAGAATCTACGAGGATGTCAGCGGGCTAAAAGAAGCCTATGTCTGGTTGCTCAGCCAGATCGGCGTCCCAGTCAATCAACCCAAGATCGCAGCTGCACAACTCGTGCTCCAACCAGGGATAGAGCTCAAATCGATCCAGCAGGACGTTCAAGAGGTAATGGAGTCCGAGCTGGACGACGGCCACATGAAAAGGTTCATCACCAGTCTCATAACAGGCCGGACTCCAGTGGCCTAACGTAGGTTGACAAGTCTCTGTAGTGGCAGCTACCTTGCCCTAGTCAGATAGATGAGGGCTGCGGCCAAGGCGCAGAATATAAAGACAATCCAGAACCCCATCACGAACTCGCCAGTCAGATCTTTGACTAATCCGATCACTGAAGGACCGACGAAGGTGCCCACATTCAAGAACGCATTCATCAGCCCAAGCGATAGCCCCGCCCTCTCCGCGCCGAACATCTCCCT
>CAYWPD010000047.1:0-10240 GCA_964460055.1 uncultured Candidatus Bathyarchaeia archaeon | reverse complement strand
TGGCGGGCCCGCCGGGAGTTGAACCCGGGATCTCCGGCTTAGAAGGCCGACGCCTTGTCCTAGCTAGGCCACGGGCCCATAAACATCGAACCTAAACCCAGCAGGGCAGAATAAAGCTTTCATTCAATATAGATCGCTGGTCTGAGCGGCCTAGCCTCCTTGGCTCTGCCTCTCGGATCGTATCTGCTCGCATCCTCTTCACTCTGCACCGCGGCCTCCGCACCCAGCTCCTTGGACAGAAATCCCCTAGCAGACTCGATCGCTTCCCTCTCTTTCGCAGAACTCAGCTTCAGTATGGCCGCCCTTCTCTCCTCCGGAATCTCCCTTAGCTGCTCAACCAAGCCAACCACGAAGGTCGAGACTTCTCTGGCTCGGCCGCGGAACTCGGGTCGCCGAAGCAGATCCGCGACAAAGGCCTTGATACTGAAAGTTTCCTTTGCCATATCTTCTGCAACTCTGCGAAGCACTTCCCACTTCCATTCGGCTGCATAATAGTAGAATATCCTCTTTGGAGAAATCTTCGTGGCCCTGACGACGTTCAAGGTGTCGTCCAGGGTGTTTCGAACGAGCGCCTCCGCCTCCTCTGCAACAGCGTCTACCAGACTCTGATCATACTCAGGCCATCGCGTCTGCGCTATGAACCCGTCTCCACGCATACTCTCCCAGATTTCCTCGCAGACAAATGGGGCGAACGGAGAGACCATACGAACCCATATAGATAGAATCTCTCTGAGGAATCGGCCGTTAGGAGACGCAGCCCTTCGAAGATACCAGCGGATGTCATTCCAGACCTCGTAGAATGCGCTGTCAGCTGCCGTCCTGGTTTTCAGGACTTCCATGCTCTCGGCGACCTTCTTGATTTTCCTCTGGACCGAGCTCATCAGCCAGCTCTCCAAGAAGGCCTCCGCCTGACCGCCACCCATCGCCAGAATCTCTTGGGACAGCCGATAAAATGACTCCAAGTTCGATCGAACTGCCTTCAGATTCTCGGCTCTCCAATCCGGATCGTCCATGCCCTCTGCGGCGAGGAGTACCGTGCAGCGCGTCGGGTCTGCTCCGTACTGGTCGACAGCCTTTACGAGAGGTATGAAGTTGCCCTTCGACTTGTGCATCGTCTCTCCCTCGACGAGCATGAAGCCGTTGACCGAGATGCTCTTCGGCCAATATTGCTCGGGAAAGAGCGCTGCATGCTGAAATATGAAGAAGGTGAGGTGGTTGGGAACCAAATCCTTCCCTGAGAGCCTAAGATCAACAGGGTACCAGTACAGGAACTCTTGTCTCATCTGCTCAATAGTCACTACATCGAGCCCCGTCGATCTTCCGATCACTTCGGGATCGCCCTTGCCATAGTAGATGTAGTCAAAGAACTCCAAGGGCAGTTGGTCTGCGCGTATTCCAAGCGCGTTAACATATTTGCTAACTGGATAGTACGCGTTATAGATCGTTGAGTCGCTTAGAGTCTCGACGATCCAGTCCGGACTCCATGGGAGAGGTGTTCCAAGCCCCGTCTTTCTGGTGCACGCCCATTCGTGCAGCCAATCGATCACGTCCAAGAACCACTTACGAGCTTCCTCGGGGTAGAACCGCATCCCAGAGACCAGCTTCTTCGCCTTCTCCTTCCAGACCGGATCAGAGTAGTTCAGAAACCATTGACCTTCGAGTATCTTGACCGTGCAGGGAGTCGTGCATCTGCAAGTCACGGGCTGAGTGAGGTCGTACATCGAGTCGGCAATCCCCTTCGCCCTCAAGTCGCCGATGATCCTCTCCTTCACGTCCCTTATGCTCAGTCCAGCGTAGGGCCCGCAGTTCTCTTTGAGGACACCCGTGTGGAACTCCTTCTTGTACAGCATCTTCGTGATCTCATCTGCCTTGGGATCGAACTGATCCTTCACCCCAGAGCTCTCGACCAGCTCCTTCGCAGGATGGTCGCCGAAGCCTTCCACGCGGATAATCGAGATCAGACCGATGAAGTCGAGGATGTTCGGAGAGACGTCGAAGGCAGCCAGCATCTCAGGCTTCCTCTGAAGGTCCAACAGCCCAAGCAGGTCGTATGGGGCGTGTGACGGGACGCTGTACACAACGCCTGACGCGTTGTCGGGATTCACGAAGGACGCGGGAAGTATCCAAAGCGGCCTCCCATCAATCAGACTCGCACACTGCTTACCGACCAGCTCTCCACCCTTCATATTACGAAGAATCTCGACGATGCGCAGCTGCTCAACGAGCTTCTCGGAGCACCTCTTGCTGACGATCCAGAGTTCGCCGCCAACCTTGGCCTCAACGTACTCCGCTTCAGGGTTTATCCACAGGTTTGTTACGCCATAGATGGTTTCCGGCCGGAGAGTCGCGCATGGCAAGTAGCCTTCACCAAACTTGAACTTCATCAGCACGTACTCTTCGGGGGTGATGCCCTCGCCGACGAGTCTATCCGCATCACCGGTCGGGCTCTTGCACCTCGGGCACCAGACGACTGGATGCGTCCCCTTCGAGACGTACCCTCCATCTCGGAGCCTGGCGTACTGCCACTCAACGAACTTGCTGAACTGCGGGTGGAGAGAGGTTGTGTGGAACTCCCTTCTCCAGTCTATCGATGCTCCGATCTTCTTTACCGCTACCCTATTGTAGTCCGTGTAGTATCGAGCCATGTATTCCGGCTCGACGAACTTCTGCAGCTCTTCGGGTGGAACACCGTCCACCTCAACCAGCGCTCTGATGAACTTCTCGTCTCCGATCCTGATTCTCTCGGAGGCCCCAGCGACGGTTTCTCCGGTCCAGTGCCATGCCCAAGGGAACAGGACGTTGTAGCCTCTCATCCTCAGGTAGCGGGCGTACGAGTCGATTCTGGACAAGGTGAACGCGTGACCCACGTGAAGCGGCCCGCTCATGTATGGAAACGGGAATGTGACGAACTTCTTCTCTTTCTCTGGAGCAGGGTCAGGTTCAAAGACCCTGCTTCTCTCCCAGCGTCCGCGCCACTTCTCCTCGATTCCTCTGAAGTCCAAAATCATCGTCGACCAGCTCTTACCTGCCCCTCCGCGACGCTCCTTGCGTGTTTGAGGGCTTCATCCACTTTCGTTGCGGATACGCCTCCGCCCTGACCGAAGCGAGGGTCCCCTCCACCTCCTCCTCCCAGAATCTTGGCTACTTCCTCTGCAAGTCTGCCGCTGTGAATTCCTCTCGCAACCGCGGCGGTTCCCGCCATCGAGATCACGTTGACTTTCCCATCCACTATCAGGAGCACAACGGAAAGCTGAGGGTTCTCTTCAATCAGCCTCTGCAGCGACTTTATGGCTGCCTCAACGTCTTTACCCTTTGAAACCCGTCCGACGAATCTGACTCCGTGGAAGTCTTCAGCATCTCTCAGAAGGAGCTGAGACTCCATCTCCGCCAAGCTCTGGCTGAGCTGACCGACTTCCTTCCTCAGAGACTTCAATTCGGACGAGACATGCCTGACTGCTTCTTCCAACTTCTCTGGTGAGGAACTCAAGGTTTCAGAGACCTTTCTGACCATCCTTTCCCGTCGCTGTACGTAGTCTATGGCCGGTTGCCCAGCTGCGTACGTTATCCTCTCGACGCCGTCTTGGATTCGGTCGGTCTTGATGACCTTTATGAGACCTATCTCTCCGGTGTCGGACACATGAGTGCCTCCGCAGGCCTCGACCTCCCAGTCTCCGGTTTTGACGACTCTGATCTCTCTTCCCGGAACGACTCCTCCTTGGTAGAGCCTGAAACCATACTGTGCCTCAGCGCTCTCTCTAGGCATCCACTTCGTCTCGACCTTGAGATTCCTCCTGACGACCTCGTTGGCCAGCCTCTCCATCTCATCGGCCTGATCCGGAGTTATCCTCTCGAAGTGTGAAATGTCCACCCTAGTCACATCGAGCCCTTTCTGTGAGCCACTCTGCCAAGCATGGTCGCCCAAGACCCTCCTAGCGGCTCCGATGACAAGGTGTGTTGCCGTATGCATCTTCATCAGAGTCTCGCGTCTCTTCCAGTCAATTTCTCCTTTCACTTCGCGTGCAGCGTTGGGAAAGTCGCGGTCCGTCAGATGCACGATAACGTTTCCAACCTTCTGAACATCCTCAACTCCGATCTTCAGATCTCCCAAAGCGAGTACTCCGCGATCCGAGGGCTGGCCTCCGCCCTCAGGGTAGAAGAGTGTCTGGTCCAGAATGACGTATCTTCCATCCAGCACTCGCTGGACTCTTGCCGAGAGGCTTGTCGCGTACGGATCATCGTAGTAGAGCATTCTTGTCGCAGGGAGATCGGCGACCTTCTCCTTCAACTGCTTCTCAATCGTCGTCTCCTGTGGAGGCGCTGCTTTGAGATGCCTTCTCGCGACCAAGGCGTAGAAGTCGTCGGGCACATCGGCTCGCACACCTTCCTTTTCGGCCAGTTCCTTGACGAAGGTGGGAGGAAGTCCGTGGGAGTCATAGAGCTCGATGGTCTTTTCCGTGGAGAGCTCCGACTCACCCTGTCTTCGGATCTCTTCGACAAGCCTGCCTACAAGGCCTGATCCACGCACCAAAGCTCTCTCATACTTCTCTCTCTCGACCTCGAGTACCCTCAGGATGTTCTCCCTCATCACGGAGATCCTTGGAAAATTCCTCCCCCAATGTGAAACCTGAAGATCGATAATCTTCGGCAACTCGTCCTCGATGCCTAGGAGTCTGAGAAGTCTGTAGGTTCTCCTCAGCAGTAGTCTCGTCAGGTAGCCTTCGCGGACGTTCGAGGGGACGACGCCCTCAGCGAGCATGAAGACTAGGCTCTTCGTATGGTCCGCCACAGCGAAGACGCTCTCAACTCCGGTGAGCGTTGTGTCCAATTCTTCAACGTCGACGTTCAGATCCGCTGCCATCTTCCTCCGTGCTTTCTTCAGATCTCCAGCCTTGTCGAGCTTCATCGCACCCGACCGCTTCGCACACTCAAGCACCAGCGGCTTGTCAAAGTCGACTCTCGCAATCTCAATTATGCGATCCAGAGTCGGACCATATATTGCGTGGAAGCAGCTGGGCGAGCCTTGAGAGAGCCACGTGTACCTCTCTATTCCGTAGCCCGTGTCGACCGTCTTGATCGGAAGCTCCGCCAAACTGTCGTCCTGCACCTTGAAGTACATGAAGACCAGCGTTGAGACCTCGAGCCCCCGCACAATTCCTTCCACGTCGGGCCCTGCATTTCCTCCCCCAGACCAGAAGTCCTCTTTGTACGTGATCTCTTCCGACCGGACGCCGAGCCTCGAGACCATAAAGTCGTGGTGATACCTTATCGTCTGATCCTTCCAGTAGACGCTCTTGTCCGGGTAGTTGAAGGCGTGGGCTCCACCCATCTCAAAGATGGTTAGGTGCCTACCAAATGTGGGGCCAACATTATCGATGTCGACAAAACGCATACAGGGCTGGCTGACAACCAGCGGGTTGGCTGGCGGTGGGATCAACCCATCCGTTACGTACGGCTGGAAGTCGACTATGCTCGCATCAGTGAAGAAGAGGTCGTCTCTCCAGCGCGAGACGACCGGATATGGACTGACCCTCTTGTGTCCGTTCTCCTCGAAGAAGGACAGGAAGAGCTCTCTCATCCCGTCCAGAGTGAATGATCGTGATGTAGGGGGGCTGCCTATGAAGGTGTACTCGACGCAGGGGCTCTCTCCGCAGAGGACTTGATCCCTTCTCTGCGTCCAGAAGTACTCGCCGCATGACGGGCATCTCTTCCTGACGAATTGATTCTCATCAAAGAATGGGACGTGGTATTCGCTCTCAGGGAATGTCCTCAATCCGATGCCCCGTATGAGCTATAGAACTCGGGCTTGAACGCATAATAACCTATCCGTCAGCCAAGGGAGAAAAAAGATCAGAGCAAAGATGCAGGAGAGGTTTGGACCCGGTTAACCGAACAGTGCACCCAGACCTTCCAGCGCTTCTTCCGGTGCCTTCTCTTCCTTCCTTTCTTCTTTCTTCTTCTCTTCCTTCTTCTCGGCTGGTTGAGATGGCGCGGTTGGTGGAGCCGCCACAGCTAAGCCGGGCGCTGCTTTCAGCGCCTCGTCAATGTTGACCTCCGAGAGCACGGCCACAAGAGCTTTGACCCGTGCCTCATCAGGCGTGACTCCAGCTGCTGAGAGAACGCTCTTGAGGCTACCCTCATTGATTTCCTTGCCAGCCTTGTGAAGGAGTAGTGCCGCATAGACGTATTCCATATGGTTCTCCTCCGTCTTATCCGAACAGTGAGCTTAAGCCAGCTGCTGCCTCCTCAGGCTTGCCTGCAGCTTCCTCAGAAGGCTTCGCCTCTACTTTCTCGGCCTCCTTTTCAACCTTTTGCTCCTCCTTAGATGGGGCGGCTGAAAGCTGTCGGGGAGCCGCGTCTCTATTCTTCTCGGCCACTTTCATTCCGAGGACATACATCTCTCGGTACGCCCGCGAGATCATCTCTCCGATTGTGTCCTTGGTCGGAAAGCCTGAGACGATTGAGAGGCCGAAGGCTTCAGTTCTGCCTCTGAGCAGGATATAGCGAATCGTTTCCAGAGTTGGATATGATGAGTTTGCCGCAAGATTCAGTGCTAGCCGCTGAGCTTCTTCGAATTCCTTGCGGTACATTGATGGGTCAATCTTCAACGAATCAGCGAGTAGCACTAGGCCTTCATCATACGCGGCATTCAGCGTGAGACCGGACTCGATCGACTTGATTCCAAGCCGTGAAAGGACACTCGCCAACTTTCCAGATATGGCCTCTCCCGTACGGCAGACGGTGGTGTCCTTGACCACCCAGACGCTGCCTGTTTCGATCTTTGTGGCGAGACCTATCTCGGAGAACTCGCTGATGATCGGCCCTGGAGGGAGGCCGGTGTTACCCGCTGGCACCACTATGTCACCTTGAGCGACATCACCAGCCTTTGCGAAGATCTTGACTCTACTCTTATCGAGAAGTATCGAGAGCCTGAATGGGTTTAGATCTGTTGAGAGGAAGATGTTGGGTCCTTCAAGGGCATCGGCCAGCTTGTTGATCCCGGGTCTCGCCTGTTCCGAGGCCTGCATAGCGAGCCGCATGAGATTGTTCTTCGAGACGCGAAACTTCACGTCCTTCTTGAATCTCCTTCGCAGCTCTTGCAGCTGAGCAGTTCTGACCTTCTGGAGAGATGCACAGCCGAGCACTCTACCCGACTGAATCAGGTCCGTCAGGCTTCGGACCTCTTGAAGCTTCCAGTCAGGAACTTCCTTGCTGCTCAAAGTCGTCCACCTCAGACGAGTTCAACCTTCGAAGGGGCACCCATCGTCGTCTTCAAGGCCACCCTCCTGAAGTTCCTCACGCCCTTCTCAAGGCGTCCCTCAAGACGAGAAATAACTGCCTGCACGTTCTCCGCTATCTTCTCAGAACTCATGTCCACCGTCCCTACACGACACTGGACTGAGAGCTGATCGCGGAGCCTTATGCGGGCAAGTCGGCGGTGTCTGCCTATCACCGAATCGATTGGCGCGTTCGGAGGCACAGGTGTGGGCATCTTGCCTCGGGGCCCTAGCTGGCCCCCCACTGTCTTGCCCACTAGGGGCATTAGCGGTGCCTCCGCGATGAAGAAGTCATAAGATGAGGCTATCTTCTTTGCGGCCTTCTTGTCTCTGCCGAGTTTCTCCAACTCGTCACGGTCGACCACGAGGTCTGCCTTTGCGTTTCTTGCTCTGAGAGCTAGGTCCCCACTTGCTATCACACATACTCTCACGGTCTTGTTTGCCTGGTTGGGCAGCTCTACGCTTTCCACGAAACGGTTCTCAGGCTTCTTCGGATCTATGTCCTTTAGCGTGACGATCAGGTCTAGCGATTGGGTGAACTTGGTCTCTTTCGAGGCTTTTTTGGCCTCTTCGACCGCTTTGGCGATCGCCTTCATGTCGAGGGGCAAAGGTTATGGCCTCAGGCGTGTGGCTGAAGGCACTTCTGGCGTGGCTTATTTAAGGTTTGATACCGTCCTTTTGCGTCTTGGCTCATCATTTTCTCTTGTAGAAGAGTCTTGCCCAAATCCCACACCCCACCTTGCGCTTTGGATCCCACGACCAGAACATTCAACGTAAGGTTGAACATCGAACCAACAGTGGGCACTCCTTCAGTCACGGTCTTGGCCCACCGCAATCTTCATGGAAACAGTTCGCAGAATTGGACAGGAATTGCGCCAGAGTTTCCTTCTGCAGTCTTGGCACTGTTAGCCGTGGCAGTGACGTTGTCGGTCGCCCTCTTCTTGTGGGAAAGCAAGCGATCGTTTGCGGATGATAGACAAAGCGTGCTGTTAGTAAATGAAAGGAACTAGTCTCTTGGTTCTCCTCACATATTCACGATATTCGTCTCCGAATCTTTCGACGAGCATCTTCTCCTCAACTCGGATCCGATACAAGAAAAGAGGAATATGACACAACATCAACAAAAAACCGTACAGACTCGAAAATATCAGTGGGATACCGGCGTCATAGATGACGGCCGCAAGAGTAATCGGATGTCTGACATGTCTGTAAATGCCGTGCATTACGAGCTTATGATCAGATGCGATCTTCAAGCCATATGAATAATACCTTCCAAGAGTCCTCTTCCCAACTGCACGAATCATTACTCCTGTCACAAACAGAACCAGTCCAGCGGCCGCAACAACGTTCAGACGGTAAACCATTCCTTGAAGATACACAAAATCCCAAGCTACAATGAGCAATGCAAAAACAAAAATCAACGTCGCAGACACGAGGAAAGGCTTGTCCGCCTTCTCGGTCTGAAATAGACCCTTCACCAATGCAGTCAACTGCCTGTTTTCACAGACAGGCCCCTTTCGGACTCTTGTGCTCATCATCAAGCGATGCAGGGCACGTGCAGCATCAAGTCCACCTAGTCGCATCTGTCGACTCGCGACTCTCACAAATAGTTCCGTATAGCTCTGGTCTACGGCCGGTGAAGAAGGGAAGCTTACGTCTTATCTCAGTGACTTTCTCTAGGTCAATCTCTGCACACAGAATCGTTTCCTTTGTGTCACTGGCAGGCCCCGCCAAGAATTTCCCATCGGGCCCTACAATGTGGCTGCCTCCATAGAACTTCATCTCCCCTTCCACACCGACACGGTTCACAGACGCCACGAAACACTGGTTGCAGAAAGCGAACGCTTGAGTTTCGATCGGATAGAATCGCCAAAAAGGGTTTCGTTTGTTGGCTTTTAAGCTGCATGACGCGAGCGGAAGGAAGATCAACTCTGCCCCTTTCAACGCCAGAACTCTCCAGTGTTCGGGATAGTGCCTGTCATAACAGATCAACTGGCCTATCTTTCCGTGCTTCACCGAGAAAATGGGAAAATCGCTCCCGGTCCTGAAGTAGTAGCCCTCATACGATATCTCGCCCGCCTCGGGCCAAGAAAGCATGGGGGCAGTAACCTTCCTGTACATACCAGCGATCTTTCCTTTTTGATCTATCAGAACCGAGGTATCGTAGTACACTCCCCCTCTGGCCAGTTCATAGATCGGAGCGAAAATGTGTACCCCATGCTCTCGCGCTTTCCGAGAGATCCTATCTATCGTGGGTCCCGGAATCGTCTCGGCATAATCGAAGTACTTTTGATCCTGCCTCTGGGGAAAGTATTCAGTGTTGAAGAACTCTGGGAGACCGATCACGTCCGCTCCGTAATCATTCACGGCGCAATCGACCAGATTTTCCGCCTTGGCGATGTTCTTTGTCTTGTTCTCGACAGCCATGCTCATCTGGATAACGGCGAAATTGAGAATTCTTGTCATGCGTTTCATTGGTGTGTCTCCACGAGTGCCAGCGATCACATCGGGTGGGCAAATGCCCGACATGTTCGCATCACAGTAACCGACTAGTTGCCCGTATTCATCGCTTTTATTCTATTCGCTAGCGCGCGCTTCCTTCAATTTGGTGGCGAGTTTCCTTGCATAGTCTTTTGTCCGCTCGATTTCACCCTCTCGAAGCGGTCCCTTTTGCCCTAACACAGCGGCTTTCAAAACTGGCAACAGTTGGTTCATCTTCTTATCTCTTAGTTTTTCAGCAATTTTTTCGGCTGCGCTATATTCTTTCTTCTCCATGTTCTCAGGGTTTTCAGTGTCGAAGGCTGCGAAAAACTTGTTCATCCATTCCTCGCTCTTTACCCTGCCCAAAAAGAATCTGATTGCAAAGCTCATTGTGCCAAATTTGGTTGGAGAACCGAGAACCAAGAAATGATAGTCCTTTGCGCTTAGCTTCTTTACGTCCTTCACGTCGAAGAGGTCAACTTCTA
>CAYWPD010000046.1:0-10573 GCA_964460055.1 uncultured Candidatus Bathyarchaeia archaeon | reverse complement strand
TCGTCGTTGGCGGTGAAGTGGTAGTCGTCGTTGGCGGTGAAGTGGTAGTCGTCGTAGTCGTTGTTGTTGTCAACTGATTATTCAGCGTTTGCAGAAATATTCCCTCGAAGCTTTGGCCATTCGCGGAAACTGCCACACGCACGGTTCCGCCGTTGTCAGTTGAGTTAACGGTTCGGCCACTCTCAGGCCCCTCCTCTTCAACGACGGCAAGACGCATCGTTTGGAAAGTGGCAAGGCTTTCATCCGTTGATATGGCTGCGGTCAGCGGATCCCAGAAGTAATATCCGCCCGATTCGATGAGGCCATATAGCTTTGTCAGCAAATCGAAGACAAAAGTTGCCTCTGGCGTTGTGTGATAGTCCTTGATCTGCTTGTGGAACGAAGTGGTCAACGGTGCGTCATTGGTCGCATCGAGCGGCACAAGTGTAATGGGTGCCCCTGACTTGAGAACAATGTTCGCTGCATGAGGATCTACATAGATATTCCACTCAGCTACTTCGTTGTCGAGGCCGACGCCTGAAGAGGCGATGTTGCCCGGCACCTTTACCGCACCACCCATGATGTAAATCATTTCCAAATTGTTCGCGAGAGAGGGAGTCGTCTCCAATGCTTCGGCAACATTCGTCAGAGGACCGAGCGTCACTAGAACCACCTTCTGGGGCGATGATTGAATAACTGAAGTCATCAACTCAACCGCGTTCTGCCCGGACGTTGTCGCGGTCTTTGGCAAAGTGAGTCCATAGAGGTTATCTGCAGCTCCGCGCCAACTCTCTGGGAAGGTATGGCTGCCCCGCAATGGGGTTTCTCGTCCACAGGCAACGGGTATGTCTTCGCCACCCGCTAGTGCCACAAGACCAAGGGCATGTTGTACCCCGGGTTCACAGTGTGTCTCACCAGTTCCCTCAACAGTGATCGCTTTGATGCTCACATCTGGTCTCTGAAGAAGATACAGAATTGCCATCAAATCGTTAAAATCCATGTCTGTATCGATCAGTAGAGGAGTCTTCAGTTGGGTCTCCGAGCAGACTGGCCTCACGCATGATTGGGAAATCAGGATCAGAGCAAACAAAACTAGGACGCCAAAAACTCGCCTCAACCCAGACCCCGTAATTTGAGCATTTCAAAACTTCATAACACTTTCCATTCCTGATTGCATGACATGGATGAAGCTTCAACATTCCAAGCCGCCGGGGATCTATCCGCATCTAGCGCGCCAACGAAAATTCAAGAAGACGAAGGAAGAGATGCCAATCTCGGAAGTTCTGAAGGCTATCATAGCTTGATGAGTACACGCGCGAACGGCAGGCCCATCGTTGAGACACTCCCGACGAGTCCATCCGTTATTGGCGGTGAGGTTGAGATAGTCGAAGTGAAGTTGGGGAAAACCAGCCTTTCTCCTAACCAGAAAGGGGGCTATCGCCGCGCCGTCTCGGAAGGCTACCCGTTGTGCCTGATCCACGTCTAGATGATCACCTTCACGCGCGCTATCATCGGGCTAAGAGCGCGAGCGCAGGCGATAGAATTGTCTGAATCCGAGTTAACCTGTAAGAGTGTTATGCTGCCAAAATCGTGGCTAGAAGTTATCGCGCCTTATTGTAACAAAACCCAATGTTCCAAGAGCGAATTCTACAGATTTTGTATCCAGCAAACGTTTAAGATGTCGAGTGAAAAAATTGGCTCAGAGCGCGTGCGCTAAACTATCTAACTCTATCCTTTTCGCTCCATAGAACCAAGTTTATCTATGAATTCTTCGCAGATTACGTTGGAAGCCATGTAACGCTATGACGTCGATAACGGTTTACGGAGGAGCTGGCCAGATAGGCGGCAACATCATTCACCTCGTGGATCAAAACTCAAAAGCGAGCATACTGTTCGACTTCGGACGTAGCTTTGCTTCCCATTCGAAGTTCTTCGCTTTCCCAGAGAGGCCTCGAACCTCGGTAAAACAGGAGATCCTTAAGACGGGGCTTGCACCTGTGATTCGTGGTGAGGATATCTACGCGGATCTGATCGCCCACGAGGAGGTCAGAGCACCTGAGTCTCGCAAACGGGATCGAAGGCCTAAGACCGAAATTCTCTACGAGATTGCAGAGCCGAAGACTCCTAGTAGCATAACCGACCTCTACATCTCTCACAGCCACTCAGACCACTGCGGACTCGCCCCAATTCTCCGCAAAGACATACGGGCGAACATGGGTGAGACCGCACATGTCCTTTACAGATCCTACTACGAGGCCGCGACAAGAGACTCGCTGGAAGCAAGGCTCTACCTAACCGAAGAGGACCTGAATAGCGAGAGAAAGAGGAACCTCGCAAGACTATCCTACCACACCTTCCACGGCGGAGACAATCTGCAACCGACAGACAGCACACTGACGATAGAGCCATGCCCAGTCGACCACAGCGTCGCGGGCGCATACGGATTCATAATCCACACGTCATCCGGCCCAATCGCCTACACGGGAGACTTTAGAACGCACGGAACTGCGAAGAAGCTGAGCGAGCAGTTCCTCGAGAAAATTGGAGCGGCAGGCGAGATCAAAGCACTGATATGCGAGGGAACCAACCTCGGCGAGTCCAAAGTCTTCTCAGAAAAAGACGTGGAAAACACCGCAAGATCACTCATTCATCAAAGCCTCAACCAAGGAAACAGCTTCATCCTCGTTGAGGTCCCCCAAGCAGACCTAGACAGGATACGCACCTTCGCAAACATCGCTGAACAACTAAACCTCGAAGCACTCGTCTCGAAGCGGATTGCCAACCACCTGCACGAACTCAAAGCCGCAGAGAGCAGATTCCTCGAACCTCTCCCGACACTCGGAAAAGACCTCAGAATTTTCGTAGAGAGAAGGTATCCAACGAGAAGAGACCGAGTTTTCACCAAACTGGAAGAAGCTTATGGAGAAGCCCTAGTAGACCTCAAAACCATACAAGAGAAAGAATACAAGGGATTCATGATCATCGACGCAAATGAATCGGATCTATTCACGCTTCGCCCACCCCCCAACACGCTCTGCGTACTCAGCACCTGCGAACCATTCACAGAGGAGGCTGACTTCGACTTCGAGAGATGGAAGAACCAACTGGCGCTCTTCGGAGTCATTCTCTACCACATACACTCCTCGGGACACATACATCCTCTGGAGCTACAGAGATTCATTCACGCCGTCTCGCCACAGATTCTGATCCCAGTACACACCGAATATCCCGAGGTTTTCAGGGAGCTATTCGAGAGCAAGACCACGAAGGTAGAAGTGCCAACAAAGGGCGTTCCAATCGATATCGAATGAATGCAAAGAGACTGAAACACCGATCAACAATAGCCGGTATTCCTTGCAAAAGGTCGAAGCTGGCTCGACTCATCTCATGGCGTGTGCAAGACAGAGCTCCAACAAAGGCAAAGCTGGTCTTCCTAGACCTGCCCGAGATGGCCGACCAAGTAAAATGAGCGCTGAGGCTAATAGGAGACTACATACAAAGAAGCTTCGAACGAGCCGAGGAATTTGCTTTGACAAAGTTCTCCTTCACAACAGAGCCGCAACTCAAGATCCTGACGAGGGACAACGTAGAAACCATACATACGACTTCGCTCCGCATCCTCGAGCAAGTAGGTGTAACAATAGACAACAGACAAGCACTGGAGATCCTTGAGAAAGGCGGATGCGAGGTCGACAGAACCACAAACCACGCCCTCATCCCACAGCATCTGGCGATAGAATCAATTCACAAGGCGCCGTCAGCCATCCACATGCAAAGCTTGGACGGCAAGCACAACCTCGAATTGACGGGGAACAGAGTCTACTATGACCCTGGGTCATCGGCGCTCTTCTATCTAGATCACAACGACGCCAAGATCAGACGCCCAACGAGCCAAGACCTAGCCGACCTCGTCCGACTGACAGACGCACTAGAGAACGTGGAAGCTCAGAGCACGGCGATGGTCGTCTCAGACGTTCCGGACACGGTTGTGGACAGGTACAGGCTTTACATCGTCCTCAAGAACTCTGCGAAAACAATCATCACTGGAACCTTCAGCATAGACGGCGTTCCGGATATGAGAAGAATGCTTGAGGCCGTTGTAGGTGGCGAGAAGAAGCTCCGGAAGGAGCCGCTCGCGATATTCGACTGCTGCCCCTCCGCGCCTCTGAAATGGAGCGAGATAACCGCTCAAAATCTCATCGATTGTGCAAAATGGCTAATACCGTCCGAGATTGCACCGGTTCCACAGCTGGGTGCGACGAGCCCGGCGACGATCGCTGGTTCCATCGCACAGCTCAATGCAGAGTTCTTGAGCGGCCTTGTGATAGCGCAGCTCGCCCAGCCCGGTGCCCCGGTCATCTACGGCGGCTCTCCAACGACATTCGACATGCGCTATGCGACTCCGAGACTAGGTGCGATCGAGACGATAATCACAGACTGCGCCTACGCTCAGATCGGGAAGTACTATGGTCTCCCCACTCACGCATACCTTGGAATAAGCGACTCGAAGCTAGTCGATGCACAGACAGGAATCGAGGCAAGCCTAGGACTCGTTTTAGGCGCCTTGGCGGGGATAAACGTGATCTCTGGCCCTGGCATGCTCTATAACGAGAATTGTCAAAGCTTGGAGAAGCTAGTTCTCGACGATGCGGTCTGCGGCATGGCCAAAAGACTGGTTAGGGGTGTCGAAGTCAGCGACCAGACCCTAGCCTTTGAGGCTATAAGGAAGGTCGGATCGAAAGGGCACTTCCTCGCTCTGAAGCATACCAACGAATGGTTCAGGAAGGAGCAATTCATGCCATCGGCTGTGATTGACCGGCAGGGGCTTAAACCTTGGCTGGACTCTGGGGCGAAGGATGCGTATCAGAGAGCTAGGGAGTCTGTTGACCGGATACTGCGTGATCACAAGCCACAGCCTCTCGTCCCAGAATGTGAAAAGGCCCTGAACGAAGTCACAAGAGAGATCCTGAGCAAAAAGGGCGTCGGAAAGATGCCTCTAGGACCCTAGCCGACGGCCGTAGGATGGGCGTAAACCAGATACGTTTCTTGGTTTTTGACTGCCTAGTGGTTCTCGGCGGGTTCAACGATCGGTTTTCCCACAGTACGGCGATTATGACTTCTGGGAAAAGGACTTCCAGATCCTACAGTATTGCTCGCAGTTCCTTCGCGACTCTCACTGCATCCATGGCATCGGTCGCGTGGGCGTCGGCTCCCGCCTGCTGAGCCCATGCCTTGGAGGTTGGCGCGCCGCCGATGAGTATCTTTGTCTGTTGTCTTAATCCTTCTTTCTCGAGCAGGGCCACGACTTTCTTCATGTTGGCCATCGTAGTCGTCATCAGAGCCGACATTGCGACAATGTCCGGCTTCAGCTCTTTCACCTTTTCCACGAAGAGGTTTGTCGGGACATCGATTCCCAGATCGACCACTTCGAAGCCTGAGGCGGAGAGCATAGTGGAGACTATGCTCTTGCCAATGTCGTGAATGTCGCCCTCGACGGTGCCGATGAGGATCTTTCCCAAACTCTCTCGTCCTTTCCCTTTTGGTATAGCGGGTTCGAGGACGGCCAGCCCTTGCTTAATGGCCTCGGCCGCCATCATAAGCTCTGTTAAGAAGGCTTCGCCAGCGCCGAACTTCTCGCCGACTATCCGAACGCCCTTCGCGAGCCCTTTCTCTATTGCTTCGACGGGATCCACATTTGCGACCAAGGCTTCTCTTGCTGCTTTGACAGTGCCTTCGACATCGTATCCAGTGACCGAGTCAGCGAGCCTCTTGAGAATGTCATCGTGAGACATGAGCTCACCTTGATCCCTATGCGATGACACCACGCACTAATAGCCTTTCACTCTATTCTGGAATGAAGTTGAAGGACTGTCAACAAAGGTGGGCAAGAGACTTCATCTCTTCCCTGTTCTCCGGGTCTAGGCTCGTCTCGAAATCCGTGCCGCCAACCTTCCCGTCATCACAGTTCATTTTTGTGTCGGCATTGATCTTGAAAACCAGCTTGCACGCCACGAAAGTGGGCAAGAAGTGCGTATTCGACCCGATTGCCCAGTCTAGTGCCTCAGGCTATCCGAAAGATCGGGTGATTTCTGGGCGGAATCTTTCCAGCTTGCAGGGAGAGCTGTGCGTGCGCTGCGTCAACCATTGCGACGGCCGGGAACACCACGTCGGCGTGGTGGACAGGCCCATATAGGATGAAGTCCGCCCCTATCATCGCAGCGGCAGCTGCACAAGAGGCCATCGCTGGCCTGTAGGCTTGGTCTCCCATCTTGGTTCTGAGCCCGCGCCAAGTGCCAATTGCGTTGTGCGCACCCATTCCGACGGGGAAACCTGTCTTGTCTTTCAGTCCCATCAGAGCTTCGCAGGCCATTCCGAAGCTAGGAACATCAATGACACACGTGTCGATGAGAGGCATTCTAATGTTTGCAGCCTCAGCCTTGGCCAGCAACTCTGCGATTACCTTCGTCCTTCCCTTCGATGAGAAGTCTCTCTGATTTAGGGTGAGTAGAACCGCGCTCTTCACGCCTAAGTCAGCGACCCTTCTGAGCTCATCCTCTTTTGTTTCTGGCGTGAGTGAGTTGTAGATCGCACGGTCGAGAAGTCCGGTCTCGATCGCTCTCTTAAGCCCAGCTAGTCTGACTTCGGGAGATACTCCGTCGATCAGGATTGGAGCATCCGTCGAGTCTGCCACAAAAGATACGGCCCTCATGAGGGCTTCAGGGGTCGCCCCCACCACATCGAACATGTGGGGGTTCCCAGTCTTCTGTGAGAAGTTCTCTTGCAGAGCAATCAGCTCCTTGGCCGCTTCGACATCGAACTCTCCGGTTTTTTCGTCTCGGAGAACTCTATGCTTGTGGTAGAATATTGATCCGATCAAAACGGTGGGACGCTCACCAGGAACGCCCCCTATCGAGGTCTTTCCGACCTGAAAGGCTGTCTGAGCTTGAGAGTATCTCCACAAGAGAGATCACTTCCGAATGGCCGTCGATCAGAGTTGCCGCAGCGCTTAACACTTCCGATCAAAGCTCGGACTTGACGGGTGTCGGTGAAAGGTCTCAAAAGACACAAATATGCCTCTGTTGTCCAAGCCCTACAGTTTCAGGAGATTGCGTTGCTCTCTCTTTCCGAAGCATCTGGAGGAAGAAGCACTGGACCTCACGCGTTAGCGATGCTCCGCTCAAGGAGAGCCTTCCTCTTCCTTCTGGCGATTGCAGTTACGGCGGCAATTTTCCACTTCGCCCCTAATCCAACGCCCGAAGGAATGTACCAAGCCACTCTGACAATTCAGAACGGAAACCTGACAGACACAGCTCAGTTCGCGTTCAATCTTACATCCATGATCTCTGAATCCTTGGCGACAAAGACGAGCTCGACCGGAACACACTACAGATTTGATGTAACATACAGAGAGATCTACAACCTGTCGCCGGGAAAGAAGATCGAGACAGACGTTGCCATCTTCGACCTCCAAGGAGAACCCGTCACAGTCCAACCAGCTGATGCCTCGATGACTCTGAGCGATACCCGTTTTGTCTATGAAGTAACGATTGGACCGTCAGCAGTTACAGAGAACAGACTTACCTTCTCCTACACGCCCCTCCTCCGGTCGAAAGAGGTATTCTCCCTATTCGCTCTCGTCGCCGTCCTGTGGCTCACAGAAGTCGTCCCACTAGGAATCACTTCCCTACTGTTTGCGGTCTCAATGGTCGTACTAGGAATAAGGGATGCAGCTGTTGTCTTGGCGCCATTCTTTGACCCTATAGTGGCTTTGCTGCTCGGCGGATTCATCCTAGCCTCCGCGCTCAGCAAGTATGGGGTCGACGCGATACTCACGTCAAGGCTCATCAAGTTTGGATACAAGGACGCAAAGACGTTCCTGTTCGTCTCCATGTTGACCAGCGCTGCTCTCTCCATGTGGATACCGAACACGACCGCGACGATAATCATGCTGCCGTTGATAAGAGGCAACTTGAAGCGCCTTAGGGGCGCCAAAGAGGGCTTCATCAAGGCCACGTTGATCGCGGTAGCCTACGCTTCAAACATCGGTGGCATCGGGACGCTGATTGGGACGACAACACCTCCCATAGCCGCTGGAAGCCTCAGAAACTTTCTCAGAATGCCTGTTACCTTCACCGACTGGCTTCCATTCGGGCTCACTACTGTAGCAGTGATGCTTCCCATGACGTATCTGGTGCTCGTCCGACTCTTCAAGGTCAAAGGAACCTTCCAAGAGGTCATCGAGCTTGAGAGAATCCCTTTCAGAAGAGGACAGGCAGTCACAACTGGGATCTTTGCCTTGACAATTCTGCTGTGGGTCACTGAAAGCATCCATGGGATACCGTCTGGAATTGTAGCGTTGATCGGATGTGTCCTGATCTTCGTCTTCGGGCTGCTGGATTCAGATGATCTCCGGAGGATCGATTGGAATACGCTTCTGCTGATCGGCGGAGCTCTGTCTCTGGGCTCAACCATCTTTGCGACTGGAGTTGGAGATTGGCTTGCTCTCCAGTTGAGCGGGCTCGAAGTCAGTTCTCACATTCTGATACTTCTTGCTGCTGGCGCGCTATCCCTTGCTCTAACTCAGTTCGTCAGCAACACAGCCGCGGCCGCGCTTCTGGCGCCTGTATATATCCCGCTTGCCATTTCAATGGGGGTCGATCCAAAGCTCCTCGTGATAATGGCTTGCGGCATCGTCTCATCCCTCGCCTTCATGTTTCCCTTCTCGACGCCGCCGAACGCCATCGTCTTTGGAACAGGAGGGGTCAAATTGAGAGACATGGTCAATGCAGGAATATTGGTGACAGCGCTATCTCTTCCATTGGCGACGATCGTCCTTCCTTATCTCTGGTCGTTCCTCGGACTAGTGCGCCTCTAGCCCTCGACAACTAAGCCTGCCGAGAAACCACCACGTCTATTCTTCTTCCTTCACGATCAAAGGCTGCCAAGTCGGCCAAGCTCTTGTAGGGATAGGCGATGATGATCATGACCCTCCCATACATCCAGTTTAGGTCGCCGGTCGAGGGCCTGAGGATACCCGATGGATGCGAGTGAGCAACGCCCATCACAGAGAAGTCTATCGGTAGAGAGTGGAGTGGGAAACCGGAGAATCCACGCCCCTTGGTGGCGAAGGGCGGAATCAACACCTCCATAATAAGCACGCTCTCCTTCTTGGCTCTGCCTCGAAGGAGAAGAATTCCTTCTCGAGGATGATTCATTCGCGCATAAGAAAGTAGACTGTCGAAGACCTCTGGTATCAAGACGACTTCTCGGAGCTGGCGGTTCAGGTTTGAGCTCCTTAAGGGCCTGTCTTCGGCATTCGAAACTTGCGTCAGCTGATCACCTTCAGACACTCGTCGACCTTCTCGACAGCTTCATCGACCTGTTCTTCGGTGATCACCAGTGGGGGATTTATCCTGACGACGTTCCCCAGCCAGCCGAAGCCAGCTG
Organism: uncultured Candidatus Bathyarchaeia archaeon; assembly: GCA_964460055.1. Lineage (GTDB taxonomy): Archaea > Thermoproteota > Bathyarchaeia > RBG-16-48-13 > CAYWPD01 > CAYWPD01. Next base: position 1,147 of record CAYWPD010000046.1, on the reverse strand, counting down.
GCAGAAGCAAGCCGCGTTTTCTGGCTTCTTCCCTGAGTTTCAAAGACTCTCGTCGAGCTGGTTCCTTCGTTCTTCTATCCAGCACAAGCTCCATGCCGATGAGTAGGCCTTTTCCTCTTACATCGCCGATTATCTTGTGGCGGTTCGTGAGTTCACCAAGACGCTTCAAGAAGTGGTCGCCTAGTCTTGCAGCCTTTTCCGAGAGTTTCTCGTCCAAGATAGCCTGCACAGCCGCGTTAGCAGCCGCACACGAGAGCGGATTTCCACCGTAAGTTGTAAAATAGTCCATCGGGGCGAAAGCCTGCGCAACATCCTCTCTGCTGACGACGCCCGAGATCGGAACTCCTCCTCCTAGCGCCTTTGCAACGGTCATCAAGTCCGGAGTGACGCCGTAGTGCTCGATTGCAAAAAGCTTCCCCGTTCGTCCGAAGCCCGTTATCACCTCATCGTCAATGAACAGGATACCGTTCGAACCAAGTATCTTCTCAACGGCTGCGAAGTAGCCGTCGGGAGCTGGTACGTTGCCAGCGGTTCCCTGCAGCGGTTCGGCAATGAAGGCCGCGACATCTCCTGCACACTGATACTTAATGGCGTCCTCAAGCATCTTAGCACATCGGAGATCACAGCTCGGATGCTCAAGGCCAAGCACACATCGGTAGCAGTAGTATGATGGTATGTGTGTCACTCCTGGCAGGTATGGGCCCATTCCACGCTTGTAGTAGTACCAGCCCACTGCGCTTCTAGCACCATAGGTTCTGCCATGGAAAGCGCCGTACAGAGCTATGATCTCGAACTTCTTCGTGAATTTCCTTGCCATGTAGAGCGCACATTCCACTGCCTCAGCCCCGGCGCTTGCGAAGTAACACCTCTTGAGCGTCTTCGGTGCAATGGTCACGAGTCTGTCAGCAAGCTCCACCGAAGGGATTGTGTGGAAGTCGTATGGAGAGAAGATTAACTTCTCAGCTTGCTCCTTTATGGCGGATACGACCTTCGGGTGGCAGTAGCCGAGCGAGAGTGCTGCGTGTCCAGCGAAGAGGTCCAGATACTCCTTGCCTTCGGAGTCCCTGACGACCGCTCCTTTTCCTTCGGTGAGGACGAGTGGTTCACTGAACCATCTCTTCACTGCTGGAACGAAGTGTCGATCATC
>CAYWPD010000045.1:0-10688 GCA_964460055.1 uncultured Candidatus Bathyarchaeia archaeon | reverse complement strand
GTGCGATGCTTCACGTGCGGGAGCCTAGTCGCCGACAAGTGGGAGGAATTCTCCAAGAGAGTCGCTGCCGGTGAAGATCCGGCTGACATATTTGATTCACTCAAGGTCACTCGTTACTGCTGTAGAAGGATGCTCCTCTCGCATGTTGATCTGATGAAAGAGGTTCTTCAGTTCTACGAGGCTAGCGCCAAGAGAAGAGAAGCGAACAGAGAGTAAAGGCGAGATAGCTTGCTCGAATCGACATCGATAGAGAGTGTTCGCGCAAGGAAGATTTACAATGGAAGGGGAGAGGAGACGCTAGAAGTTGAAGTTCTCACCCTCGATGGATTCGGGCGCTCCTCCGCTCCTTCAGGCAAGAGTCGAGGGCGTGAAGAGGCAATCCCGTATCCCGGCGACGTCGTCGATGCCGCCGTTGTAGCCGTCCATGAAAGAATAGGGCCTGAGCTCGAAGGACTTCATGCAGACGAGCAAGGGATGATCGACCTTCGACTTCACGAGCTTGACGGAACGCGAAACTTCAGCTCGATCGGAGGAAATACAGCCTGCGCTGTCTCCTTCGCGGTAGCTGATGCGGCCGCGGCGACGATTGGCATCCCCCTCTGCCAGCATCTTGGCGGGCCGCTCTCGGTCAAGATCCCAACCCCTTTGGGCAATATTCTGTGCGGTGGAAAGCACGCCGGAAAGAACACTCCCGACATTCAGGAGTTCCTTGTGCTACCGATCGGCGCAACCTCGTTTGCTCAAGCAGCCAAAGCGAACTTCACAGCACATGCGGAGCTCGGAGGATTGCTGAGCAAGATTGACCCCCATTTTACAGGAGGGCGAGGAGACGAAGGGGCATGGGCACCCCACGTCGATTCAACAAGAGCTTTGGAGGCCCTGAGTCGGATCTGTGAAATGGTCTCTGACAGGGAATCGGTTAGGCTTAGACCCTGTCTAGACATGGCAGCTTCATCGCTATGGAACGAAAAGGAAGAGAAATATGAGTACGTGAACGAGAGGACAAAGAGAGATCGTGGGGAACAAATCGAGTACACCCTCGAATTGATCTCGACCTATGGACTCGCCTACGTTGAAGACCCTCTGATGGAAGAGGACTTTGAGGGATTCGCCGAGCTTACCAAGAAGGCGAAGGGCTGCCTCATATGCGGAGACGATCTGTTCGTAACCGCGATCGATCGACTTCAAAAGGGGATTGCGCTGAGTTCGGCAAGGGCAGTGATAGTCAAACCGAATCAGATTGGGACAATAAGCGACGCCCGAGAGACAGCAATGGTAGCAATGAAGAACGGGTACGTTCCCGTTATATCGCACAGGTCAGGCGAAGGATGCGACTCGACGATCTCTCACCTCGCCGTCGCTTTCGGATGCCCCATAATCAAGTGCGGCGTCGTCGGGGGTGAAAGGACGGCCAAGATAAACGAGCTTATAAGGATCGAAGAGACTCTGGGCCACCTTGCCAAGATGAGCGATCTCACGATCATCAGCGGCTGATCACAATGAGTTCGGATGAGACTTCAGAAGGGAAGACTGAGAAGAAGACCGACGAAGAAGCGCTCGCTGAAGGCGTGCAGCTTCTGCTTCCAATAGAGACTCTCCTCTCCGCGGGAGTGCATATCGGCACCAGAATCAAGACCGCCGATCTGGAACCTTTCATTTTCAGAGTCCGTCCGGATGGATTGTTCGTCCTAGACATCAGAAAGACCGACGAGAGGATACGAAAAGCTGCCAAGTTGCTCACCCATTTCGATCCATCGAGAATCCTCGTGGTATCTGCCAGACTCTACGGAAGAACACCGGTCAAGAAGTTCGCTGAAGCAACCAAATCGGTGGCTATGACCGGAAGATTCATGCCAGGGTTGCTGTCGAATCCATCATACCCTAACCACTTGGAACCCCATGTAATCATAGTGACCGACCCGAAGGCTGACGAACAAGCCGTAGACGAAGCTGCGACAATAGGGGTTCCTGTCGTCAGCCTCTGCGACACTGACAATACCTTCACCAATGTTGACTTCGTAATCCCATCAAACAACAAAGGCAGACGTGCGCTCGCGACAATATATTGGCTTCTTGCCCGACAGTACCTAAGAGAGAAAGGAGAGATACCTCCGGACGGGGAACTCTCCTCATCAATCGACGATTTCGAGACAAAGCTCGCGGAAATAGAGGAGATCACCGAGGCGGAATAGAAGGCCAAACGCTTGAAGGTGAGGTATCCGAGTCAAGCTGGAACCTTCTATCATGCATCGGCTTCGAACCTAGAAGATCAGATCAAAGGATGTTTTCTGCACAGGCTGGGCCCGGGAAGGACTCCCACAGAGCGGGTAAGACGTCCCCGAAACCTGATTGCGGCGGTCGCGCCACACGCAGGCTACATGTATTCCGGGCCTACCGCAGCTCACCTCTATCTGGGACTGGCCGAAGAAGAGAAGGCAGAGACCGTGATTATCTTGGGGCCCAACCACACGGGATTCGGAAGCGCGGTCTCCACGGACACTGAGGGAGCTTGGAGAACACCACTGGGAGACGTGCAGATCGACGCTGACTCAGCGAAGAAGATCGTTGCGGCCTCACAGGTAATCGACATAGACGAGTCTGCACACAGATACGAGCACTCAATTGAGGTACAACTACCGTTTCTACAGTTCATCTATGGAGACTTCAAGTTTGTTCCAATCTGCATGATGATGCAGGACTTGGAGACTAGCCGCGAGATCGGTGAAGCGATAGCGGAGGCCACTTCAGGAAAGAGTTGCCTTGTCATGGCGTCAAGCGACTTGACCCATCATGAAAGTCAGGCCTCAGCCAATAGGAAAGACCGAATGGTTATCGATGCTGCCCTCGCGATGGACGAAGGCAAACTACAAACAGTCGTCGAGAGAAACCGGATAAGCATGTGCGGTTACGGCCCGGTTTCAGCTGCAATAGTTGCCGCGCGTCTGATGGGAGCACAAACAGCTGGGCTGCTGAGCTACAAGACAAGTGGAGACATAACTGGGGACATGTCCTACGTAGTAGGATACGCCTCGATAGCCTTTTCCAAACAGTAAGACGTCTAACTGTAGGACTCTAGGGCCGAAGAGCGGGTCATTCACTTGAAGGTCAAAGCGTCTGCGCCTGGCAAGGCCATAGTGACAGGCGAACACGCTGTCGTGTATGGCGAGCCTGCTATCGCCACCGCGATCGGCAGGAGGGTGTGTTCGACCGTTTGGCCGAGGACTGATCGCGTTGTAAGGGTTGTGTCAAGGGATCAACAACTCACGACAACGACTTCTGTCGACGCCACAGATGTGGGAACTGCCGTCCGGTGCGAGGACCCCTTAGCGCCGATTGCCAGAGTGGTTTGCAGGAGTTTACAGGAGCTAGGCGAGAGTCGTGGAGTAGAAGTGCATACTAGCTCTGACATTCCGATGGCTGCAGGATTGGGATCTTCCGCAGCAGCTCTCGTATCTGCGACAGCCGCAGTTATGCTGCTCTATTCGAATCGATTGGACAGAGAGACAGTCTGTAGGATAGCCCATGAAGGAGAAAAGCTGATTCACGTCAACCCATCGGGTATCGATGATCACATCTCAACTTATGGAGGGATGATATACTACAGATCGTCAGAAGGGTTTCGTCAGATCATCACAAGACTGCAAGGTCTGCCTCTCGTGATAGGAAATACTGGCAAGAGCAGGCCCACAGGAACCTTGGTCAAGAACGTGCGAGAAAGGCTGTCCGAGCATCCAGAGGATTATGAGATAATCCGCCAAATAGGAAGGCGGTCTTTGAGCGCTCTTGATGCAATACAGAGAGGAGATCTCAAAGGCTTGGGAGAGACAATGATTGCAAACCATTCTCTCCTCAGGTCTCTCGGCGTGTCCACACGGGAATTGGATATTCTGGTTGAGGTGGCGATACGAGCTGGAGCTCTCGGAGCCAAACTCACAGGCGCTGGAGGAGGAGGCTGTATGATAGCCTTAGTCGAAGAAGTACGTATGAAAGAAGTCCAAGAAGCACTGAAAAGCGCCGGGGCCCAAGTCATCTATTCCAAAGGTAAAGCGGAGGGGGTCGTCGCTTGCCAAGCAGAGTAGACGTCATACTCAAGCTCGGAGGATCCGCCATTTGCGACAAAGCCAAGCCGAGGACGCCCTTGCTACACGAGATCAAGAGGCTCGCAGAGGAGATCTCCAAGGCAAAAGTAGAAAGGCTGGTCCTTTTACATGGTGGAGGTTCATACGGACATGTCGTGGCCAAGCAGTATGGACTCGCCGATGGATACCAAGACTCCTCCCAATTGATCGGACTGGCACAGACGCGGCTGGCAATGATGGAGCTCAACAAGACTGTCGTCAAGTTGCTATTGGACCAAGATATTCCAGTTGTCTCCATTTCTCCATCTTCCTTAGTCACGACCGAGAATGGTCGAATACGCCAGCTATTCCTCGATCCAATCATAATGGCCCTCGAATTGGGAACAGTCCCCCTTCTATTCGGTGACGCGGTCTTCGACACAAAGAAAGGCTTTGCGATCGTCTCTGCAGACCAACTCGCGAGTAGACTTGCTATCGATCTCAAAGCGGACAGGGTCATAATGGGCATGGACGTAGACGGCATTATGGCCGACAATCAACACCACACAGGAAGACAAGAGCTCTTGAAAGTGGTCAGCGCGTCAGACATCACGACTGCGTGGAAACACATTGAGGAGTCGACCAAGGCAGATGTCACTGGCGGATTCCGTGGCAAACTCTCCGAAATGATACCTGTGGCTCAGTCTGGGATCAAAGTCCTGTTTGTCAACGCCCGAGTACCTGGCAGAGTCTACACCGCATTGCGAAAGGAAGAAACTGTAGGCACCATTCTAACCAAGTGATAAGCATGACTGAAGAACGGACCAAAGGAAGAAAATGGGATCATATCAATATCTGTTCAGTTGAGGACGTTCAAGCCAAGACGGTCAAGACTGGGTTTGAAGACATCAAGCTGATACATGACGCGCTTCCCGATCTCGATTTTGCTTCAATCGACACTTCCGCAGATTTTCTTGGCTTTCGTTTCGGCTGCCCATTGATCATCAGCGCCATGACTGGCGGAACGGAAGAGGCTGAACAGATCAACGCCTCCCTCGCTGAGGCTGCTCGTGAACTGAGTATCGGAATCTGTGTTGGCAGTCAAAGAGCTGCCCTTGAGAATTCGGCGCTCGAGCGAACCTATCGAGTTGTCCGTGAGAAAGCTCCCGATGCTTTCATAAGCGCAAATATCGGTTGCAGTCAGCTCCGTTCAGACAAGAGGACGAAGATAGCGAGGTCAGCTATCGAGATGATTGAGGCGAACGCACTCACGATTCACTTGAATTCCCTTCAAGAGGCAGTCCAGCCCGAAGGAGAGACCGCCTTCACGGGGATTCTGGGACAGATTGAAGAGGTAGTTCGCGATCTCAATGTCCCCACGATAGTGAAAGAGACAGGCGCAGGAGTAGCCAGACGGGAAGCTGAAGCACTCAAGAAGGCTGGAGTCCATGCAGTCGACGTAGCAGGTGCTGGAGGCACCAGTTGGGCGGCTGTCGAATACTACCGCGCTAGAGCAAGCGGTGATAAATCACGGGCCAGGATTGGCTCGACATTCTGGGACTGGGGAATCCCTACCGCAATCAGCCTCATCGAATGTTCTCAGGTGGAAGGACTGACACTTGTTGCCTCGGGTGGATTGAGGAGCGGACTTGATCTAGCCAAGTCCATAGCCATAGGTGCGACGATCTCAGGGATCGCCCTTCCGCTTCTCAAACCTGCAATTGGAGGTGCGGCAGAAGTCTTGGGGGAGATCAAGACCCTAGTCTCAGAGCTGCAGACAGCCATGTTCCTCACGGGATCCGCCGACATCGAGTCTCTGAAAAAGGCTCCCCTGATGATCACGGGAGAAGTTGCTGAGTGGGCGCGTCTCAGCAACTTGGATGTGAACAAATACGCACGGAGATAGAGAGATGTTCGAGGAACTTCTAACTGACCTTGACGAGACCAGCAAAGTGGTGAACGCGTTCATAGAGCGGGTCATTGCCGAGCAAACGGATCCTCGAGAGCTTCACTTGGCTTCTGGACACCTCCTCAGAGCTGGAGGAAAGAGGCTGCGACCATTTCTGCTCACAACGTGCTGCAAGCTGCTCGGAGGAACACTGGAGAAAGCTCTTCCCTCAGCCGCGTCCGTTGAACTTCTACACAATTTCACGCTCATTCACGACGACATCATGGATCAGGACAATACACGGAGAGGCGTCCCTACCGTTCACACGCTCTATGACATACCCATGGCCATAACATCAGGAGACCTCCTATTTGCGAAGGTCTATGACACAGTAATCAAGTATAGTGACAGGAGAGCCATCGGCGAAGAAAACATCTTGAGGATACTTCAAACGCTAACCGAAGGAACGATTGCCATCTGCGTCGGCCAAGCGCTCGATGTCTTGTTTGAGAAACGTGATGATGTATCGGAAGAAGATTACATCCACATGATAGGTGGCAAGACGGCTGCCTTATTCAGATCGTCGGCCGAAGCAGGCGCGATAATCGCCGGAGGAAAACTCGAAGATACATCCAGACTCTGCAGTTACGCATACAAGAGTGGCCTAGCGTTTCAGATTGTGGACGATATCCTCGGTTTGATGGGCAACGAGAAGACGCTCGGCAAACCTGTTGGAAGTGATGTCCGCGAGGGAAAACGTACACTCATCGTCATACAATCCCTGCGCAAGTGCAGTCATGACGAGAGAAGACGGATCCTTTCCGTCTTGGGAAACAGAAATGCAACTGCAGGAGAGGTCACTGAAGTGATACAGGTCATGAGATCGCTAGACTCTATAGAATACGCAAAGCGGAGAGCGGAGGCGTTTGTGAACGAGGCGATCGAACATCTCGAACCCTTCCCCGAGAACGATCCGAAAAAGAAGCTACTAGACCTCGCCAGATTCTTCGTGGCTCGCGAGAGTTAGCATAAACACTTTCCGGCAGTTCACAGCATTCTTATCTGAAGAGGAAGGACCGATATATCGAGAAATATCATTCAGTCAGACTAGAGAGCTGGCAACAACTTGGGTGAGGTGCCTGAGACGGCCCCAAACTCTCTCGGCGAAGAAACATCAGAACTCATCCGCAAGATTGCGCTATTGAACGCCTACAGGCACGGAGGAAAGGCAGAGTCGGGGCCGGTTCTGGGCCGACTTCTCGGAGAGAAGCCAGACCTCAAGCCCATGACGCAAAGCTTGATCTCCGTTATCCGAACGATCATAGACGAAGTCAATTCGATACCCGAGAAACGTCAGGGAGAGATTCTTCAAGAAAAATGGCCTGAGACGCTCATTGAACCAGTAAGAGTCGAAGAGAAGAGGCTAACCCCACTTCTGAACGTCGAACGCTGGGGAAGAGTCGTAACGAGATTCTCTCCGAACCCTGATTGCGTTCTGCACCTGGGCTCAGCTAGAGCGATAATTCTCTGCCATGATTATGCCAAGATGTACAAGGGACGCTTCCTACTGAGATTTGAAGACACTGATCCGAGACTCAAGAAGCCGGTGTTGGAGTTCTACGACGCAATAAGGGAAGACCTCCTTTGGCTGGATTGCAAGTGGGATGAGGAGTACATACAGAGCGACAGGATCCCGATATACTATGAGTTTGCCGAGAAGCTGCTGAAGGATGGCAACGCCTACGTCTGTACATGTAGGCCAGAGGAATTCAAACGTAGCGCCGTGTTGAGCTCACCATGCCCCTGCAGAAACCAGCCTCCTCAGGTACATCTCGATCGTTGGCAAAGAATGAAAGATGGAACATTCAAAGAGGGAGAGGCGGTTCTCAGAGTCAAGACAGACCTGAAACACCCAAACCCTGCCGTTCGAGACTGGCCAGCTCTCAGAATAGTTGAGGCGAATCACCCAAGGGTCGGCAGAAAGTTCAGAGTCTGGCCTCTCTACAACATGGCGTGCGGCGTAGACGACCACCTCATGGGCATAACGCACATCATCCGAGGCAAGGAGCATCTAACAAATGAGACAAGACAGAGGTTCCTCTACTCCCACCTCGGTTGGACATATCCTGAGGCGATCCATTATGGTCGGCTCAAGATCCGCGGAGCGCTTCTCAGCAAGTCCAAGATTCTCAAAGGACTGAGAGAAGGAATCTACAGCCACTGGGACGATCCGCGATTGGCCACTTTCGCAGCCTTGCGGCGAAGAGGCATCAACCCGGAGAGCATCCGAAGGATGATCATCGAGGTCGGCGTGAAACCGGTTGACGCTACCCTCAGCTGGGAGAATCTTTACTCCATCAACCGTAAGATCTTGGATCCAACCGCCGATCGATACTTCTTCGTGGCAAACGAGGTTCCCCTGTCCGTGAAGGGGCTAGCGAAGGACTACGAACTCAGACTGCCTCTGCATCCCGACAGACGCGGTCGAGAAGACAGAGCTCTCACCGTTAGGATCTACGATGGCGTGGGCCGGGTCTGGGTCTCTCGAAATGATTTGAGGACTCTTTTGGAGCACAGCATTGTGAGGCTCATGGGGTTCATTAACATCAAAATTGACTCTGCCATGGAGGATAGAGCAGAAGCAAGCTATCACAGCGAGGGATTGACAGAAGCGCGAAGGATGAAAGCCCCCTTAGTTCAATGGGTTCCTTTCGAAGATTTTCTTCCAACGCATGTCGTGATGCAGGATTCATCCATAGTCAAAGGGCTCTCAGAGACCTCGTGCAGAAGATTGAAGGTCGGACAAGTCATCCAGTTTGAGAGATTTGGGTTCGTGCGTGTAGACAGTATCAACAGCTCGTTAAAGACATACTATTCACATGGATAAGCAAAACGTTATTAGGTGGGCTTTTTTTCTTACGATAACCCAGCGCCGGATTTCCAAGGTGAAGGCCGCATGTCGAAGCCATTTTACGTGAAGTTCTCAGTCCCAAAAGACATGGCGGATTCTGCCTATGAAGCTCTTCAGATGGCTAGAGACACAGGCAAGCTCCGCAAAGGTACCAACGAGACCACAAAGGCCATCGAGAGAGCCATCGCCAGACTCGTTGTCATCGCCGAGGACGTGGAGCCACCCGAAGTCGTTGCTCATCTACCCATCCTTTGCGAAGAGAGAAAAGTGCCATACATCTTCGTGCCCAGCAAGAGTCAACTTGGACAGTCTGTAGGAATAGATGTCGGAGCCGCATCTGCATGCATCACAGAAACTGGATCTGCCGATGATCTCGTCAGAGTGATAGTGCAGAGATTGGAAGACCTAAGAAAGAGCATGTAGGCGAGCTTCAAATGAGCTCGAAAGAAAGAGAAGCTGAAGCACACACTCCAGCCGAAGTCATTCAAATAGTTGGCAGAACCGGGGTCACCGGAGAGGTAATGCAGGTCAGAGTAAGGGTCTTGGAGGGTAAGGACAAGGGCAGGATAATAACCAGAAACGTGAAGGGACCCATCAGAGGCGGAGACATACTGATGTTGCGCGACACTGAACGCGAGGCAAGAAAGATCAAGTAGCGAAGTCGTTGCTTATGCCCAAGCCTAAGAAGTGCAGTTTCTGCGGCTACGAGTTTCCGTATGGGACTGGAATCATGCACATCAGGAGCGACGGCTCCATCTACTGGTTCTGCTCCAGCAAATGCAGAAAGAACCAACTCAAGCTCGGACGAGATTCTAGAAAACTGAAGTGGACCGCTTACCATGGCAAGGAAGAGAAGGGCTGACGTGCTTGGACGAAAGAACTCTGGTATTCGTCAAGCCCGACGCTGTAGCGAGGGGACTTGCGGGCGAAATTCTACAGCGCGTTGAGAGAAGAGGATTCTCCATAGTCGCAGCCAAGCTGCTGAGGATGACGCGCCGCCAAGCTGAAGAACTCTACGAAGTCCACGCGGGCAAATTCTTCTTCAACAGACTAGTCAAACATGTCACGTCTGGACCTATACTTGCACTCATTGTCGAAGGCCCCGGATGCGTAGAGTCGATAAGAAATATCATAGGGAGAACAAACCCGGCTGAAGCTGGAGCTGGAACGGTTCGTGGAGACCTCGGACTCACGGAAACGTGCAATTCGGTTCACGCTTCCGACAGCCGGGAAACAGCGGAAAGAGAGATCCCCATATTCTTCAGGGAGAAAGAGATCCTGAGATATACGCGACCTCTGGAAGGCGGCTACTTCAAACCGAACTGACTCAAGACTTAAGAGAGGCGCGCTTGGTCAATCATCGGGAGGGGACCCCATGGAGATAAGACAGCCCATAGTAGTCGTACTAGGGCATGTCGATCATGGAAAGACGACTCTGCTCGACAAGATAAGGGGCACCGCTGTCGCGTCAAGAGAGCCTGGGGAGATGTCTTGACTAGTCGCCGCTCTAGTCAAGTCTTAGACCCAGCACGTGGGCGCCAGCTTCCTCCCACTGGAAACTCTGCAGGATATGTGCAGAGGCCTTCTAGAGGATACTAGGGCAGAGATCAAGATCCCCGGCCTTCTTGTAATCGATACACCAGGTCATAGCGCATTTGTGAATCTGCGCAAGAGAGGTGGTTCGATAGCTGATATCGCAATCCTCGTCGTGGATGTGAATAGAGGATTCGAGCTTCAGACCCACGAATGTGTTGGAATTCTCAAGACCTTCAAGACGCCCTTCGTCGTCGCCGCAAACAAGATCGACCTAATTCCGGGATGGCGTTCGGAC
>CAYWPD010000044.1:0-11352 GCA_964460055.1 uncultured Candidatus Bathyarchaeia archaeon | reverse complement strand
CAGCCTCGAAGATCTATCTCAAGATCAAGCATTCAAACTGCCAGGAGGTGGGAATTCAATCTAGGAACTATCAGCTTCCCTCAGAGACTGAAGAGAGAGAACTCATCGATCTGATTCAGGAGCTAAACAGGGATGAAGCCGTTCACGGCATCTTGGTTCAGCTGCCTATACCCGAAGGAATTGACGGATACAGAGTCGTCGAAAGCATCTCAGCCGAGAAAGATGTCGACGGACTCCACCCATACAATACGGGCAGGATATCCTATCGAAAGTACGACTTGATACCTTGCACTCCAAAGGGAATAATGACTCTCCTTAATTACTACAAAGTATCAGTCGCTGGAAAGCACGCCGTGATCATAAACAGGAGCAATCTCGTAGGCAAGCCGCTCTACACACTGATATCTAGGGCAGACCCCGCGCAGCTTCTCTTCTTGAACACCGATATGCTACTTCTGAATTCGGATGCTACGGTGACCATATGCCACTCGAGGACTCAAGATTTGATCAGCTACACAAGAGAGGCCGACATACTCATAACGGCGGTCGGGAATCGGCTCGACTTCATGATTAGAGGCGAGATGATTAAGCCGGGAGCGGTCGTGATAGATGCCGGAATAAGTAAAATTGACGGGAAGCTCTACGGCGACGTAAACCTCGACAGCGTCATCGGAAGGGCGTCCTACGTCACGCCGGTTCCGGGAGGGGTGGGACCCATGACGGTCGCCATGCTGCTGCATAATACGCTCATAGCAGCAGGCAAACAAACCGGACTGGAGATGAAATACAATCTCAACGGACTGTGGAATCGTGCAGAGGAGCGATGACAAAGAAGCCATTAGGGCTCTAATGCTGTCAGCGAGAGACGGATTTGCGGAAAAGTATCGTTTGAGCGCTGGCAGGCTGATCGAGAGCAGATTGCTCGCGCTTGATGAGTTTAGGAATGCGACTGTTCTGAGCACGTGTGTGTCAAAGGCCAGCGAAATCGATACGCAAGGCATAACCCGCGCAGCTCTTTGCCTAGGGAAGAGGACCCTTGTTCCGGTAATCGACCGAGACAATAGACGTCTAGTATTGTCTGAGCTTGCGGATCCTGATGGTGAACTGGCCTTGGGAACTTTCGGAATCTTGGAGCCCAAACCCGAATTCAGAAGGATCGCGCCGCTGAAACAGGCAGAATTTGCGTTAGTACCCAGAATTGCTTGGAATTTGAGGCGCTACAGGCTCGGGTATGGTATGGCCTACTACGATAGCGCCCTTCGAGAGCTGGAGTCAGAGACGTGTACTCTCGGCCTTCCTTATGAAAGCCAGTTGCTGCCAAGGCTGCTTAGCGAAGGGCACGATGTAAGAGTGAAGATGGGTGACTGAGAGGAGAGTTATTGACTGCTTTGGGGAGTGGGATTTGACCGTCGACGTCGCGATTGTAGCGGGCTCAAAGAGCGACATGGAAGTTGTCAAGAGGGTTGAGGATACGCTTAGAGAGTTGGAGGTCTCCTTCGAGACCCAAGTGATGTCTTGCCACAGAGACTTCAAAGTGCTCGACGAGTACCTCTCAAAGGTTGAGGTCAAGGTCTTTATCGCCGTCGCAGGCCTCGCCGCCCATCTCCCGGGATACTTGGCTGCAAGGACTACGAGACCAGTCATAGGCGTCCCGGTCAACAGGGCTCTCGGAGGTTTGGACTCCTTACTCTCTATCGTTCAGATGCCGAAGGGAGTCCCTGTTGCCTGCGTTGGCATAGGCGGAGCTGAGAATGCTGCGCATCTGGCGAAGAGGATCCTAGGGGTCAGAAGATGATCCACCCGACGGACGGCAGATACTTGGTGAAGGAGCTGACCCAATTCCTGTCCGAAGAGGCATTTCTGCGGTACAAACTTAGGGTGGAGTCCGCACATGCCCGATCACTCTCTAAGATTGGAGTGTGCAGCTCTAGGGTTGCCGATGAGATTGCAAGGATGGCCACTACTGAGAACGTTACTCCAAAGGAAGTTGAGGATATGGAGAAGCTTCTCAAGCATGACATAAGGTCGATGGTCGAGGTCCTCAGGAGCAAGGTCTCCGAAGAGTCGAAGCGTTACGTGCACCTCGGTCTCACCTCCTACGACGTTGTGAACAATGCCCAGGTCCTGGCCCTGAAGGACGCCCTACACCGCGTCATTTTGCCCGACATGACAGAGCTGCTGGAGACTTTTTTGGCATTGGCTGTGAAGGAGAGGGACACCGTCCAAATCGGTAGGACTCACGGGCAGCATGCGGTTCCAACAACATTCGGAAGGGAAATCGCCGTACACGCTGAAAGATGGGGAGAAGACATCGAGCGTGTGCTTGAAGCGACAATGCGGCTTAGAGGAAAAATAGGAGGGGCGGTCGGAACCAAGGCTTCACTCAGTCTCCTCGGAGACCCAGAAAAGATTGAGCAGATAATAATGGAGGAGCTCGGAATGCAACCGGCGAAGATCTCCACCCAGGTCATTCCATACGAAGCCACCGCTGACCTCTTCGCACAGATAATGATAGCCTTCGGAACTCTTTCGGACTTTGCGAACAACATGAGAAACCTTCAGCGGAGCGAGATAGGCGAGGTCTGGGAGAGGCCTACGGAGAGACAGGTAGGATCCTCAACGATGCCGCAGAAGAGAAACCCCATCGACTGGGAGAACATCATCTCCCAGTATAGGGCCGTAATGCCGCATGTACTCACATGTCTCCTGAACATCGAGTCCGAGCACCAAAGAGACCTTAGAGACTCGGCGGCAACGAGGTACCTTATACCAGAGGTCCTCAACGCGTTTGATCATTCGATCAGACGTGCGGAAAGAACCCTGAGGAGCATGACCGTCGACAGGGAGGCTATGAAGCGAAACCTCGAAGCAGACTCCGGATTCTGCCTAGCTGAGCCAGCCTACATCGCAATGGCTATGGCCGGAGAGCCAGATGCCTACGAGTACATTCGATCCCTCACGATCAAGGCGAGGGCCGAGTCCAAGAGGTTCGACGATATCCTTCAGGCAGATACGAAGTTCCGCTCCTTGATCGAGAAGTTACCCTCTGAAACAATAGGACTCTTTGTCCACCCAGAGCGGTACATCGGGTCCTCGCTGAAGCAGGTCGATAGTGTCGTGGATGATTGGAAGAAGAGGTTGCCAATTCTATGGGAGAAGATACGGAAAAGAGCGGCCTGACCTACGCAGAGGCAGGCGTCGACATAAAGAGAGTCGGATCCATCCATCGAGACATAGAAGGCCTGATATCCAAAACCTTCTCGACGAGAGCTGGGAGAGTAGGAGAGGTTCTCAATGTCAGAGGCCACTATGCTGGTCTCATAGACATAGGAAATGGAAGAGCCCTGGCCCTTCACACGGACTCGGTGGGCACAAAGGTTCTCGTCGCAAAGATGTTGGATCAATACAACACGATAGGTATAGACTGCGTCGCCATGAACGTAAATGACCTAGTCTGTGTCGGAGCAGAGCCATTGGCGCTTGTTGACTATCTGGCTTTGGAAGCGCCGGATGAAGTTCTGGTCAAAGAGGTCATGATGGGCCTCGCGAATGGTGCACAGGAGGCGAACATCGCCGTGATCGGCGGCGAGACTGCAGTAATGAAGGACGTGATTAACGGACTCGACTTGGCAGCGATGTCGGTAGGTGTCGTCGAGAAGCGTAAGATCGTTACAGGCGAGAAGATCGTTACAGGCGATCTCGTCATCGGGCTGCCAAGCAGCGGGATACACAGTAGCGGTCTGACACTGGCTAGAAAAGTCCTATTCAAGGATGGTTTTGACAGGCGAGTGGCGAAGGAACTTCTTACTCCGACGGAGATCTACTCGCGCCAAGTCCACAACGCTCTCGTAAAAGGAGTGGAGGTTCACGGACTGGTTCACATAACTGGAGGTGCCTACTCGAAGCTCAGGAGGTTGGGTAGGCTCGCGGGCAGGGGTTTTCGTCTCAATGATCTCTTCGAGCCTCATAAAATCTTTCTAGAGATACAAGAGAGGGGGAATATCTCAGATGTGGAAATGTACCGCACCTTCAACATGGGCACAGGTTTTCTCATCGTGGGCTCGAAAAAGAGCGGAGAGGAAATTTTGGAGGAAGTAAGAGGCTCACGGGTTGTCGGAGAGGTTGTTGAAGAGAGGAGCGTGACAGTCGAAGTCGATTCAAAGAGAATCGCCGTGGAGAGTTGGTAGTGCGGTTCATCAGATAAGATGCCAAAGGTATACGCTCAATTCGAGCTTGCAAGCCTTTCCATGCTTTTCCTCGAAGCTTATTTAAAGACGCCTTGGTTATCATAGCTGGAAATCTGCGGGAGTTCCCAAGCTAGGTCTAAGGGGCGGGGCTCAGGACCCCGTGGCGTAGGCCTTCGTGGGTTCAAATCCCACCTCCCGCACCAACTGCCTGGAGACCAGAAAGCTTCGGCCATACGAGGCATATGCTGCGCGCGCTATTCAAATCGTATTACCAAAAGGGATGGGAGTGGGATTCGATAAATCGAACACTCATCTCTTCTGCTTCACACGTTCTAGGTAGTCTTCCCGGGGTGGGCTGAAGGTTTCGACGATCACGGCTGGTCTATCTCCAGTTGCGTCGAAGTTGTGACTCTCATTGGGCGGGATCAGAAAGGATGTACCCGCTCCAATCTCGACGTACTCGCCACCGGAGAACAATACTCCTTTGCCTTCTATTAGATAGCCGATCTGCTCGTGGGGGTGGCTGTGCGGAGGTGTCGGAATGTTCGGCTCGACCGTGTTGACCATCATCATAGCCTTCTCTCCGACTTGGAGAATTACTCCACGTCGTCCCTTTACAGTTTCAAGCGTGGGCGCCTCTTCGTATCTAATTATCTTCATTTTGATCAACCCAAGTTCACTCTCGATAGAGATGACGATACGAGGAATAAGGTTAGCTGCAAAGAGAATTCGAACGCGATATCTTTATATCATGAAGTCAAATCTGCATCCTCTATGCAAACTCCAAGGACTAGGCCCATAGGAATCACCGTCTTGGTGATCCTGCAGTCCATTGTTGCCGCTCTGCTTGTCATAGGTGGGTTGTTCCTCGCCGTGGCGGGACCGTTCGTCTATCAGCTCATACCGAGGCCACTCCCAGGGATAATCACAGGAGCACTCATCAGTTTCTTTGGGGTCGTGCTCCTAATAATTGGAATTGCAGGGGTAGTAGTCGCTTGGGGGTTATGGACGGGCCAAGGATGGGCCTGGACCGTCGCCCTCGTGCTAGCGGTCATATCGATCATCGTCGATCTCTTCCGGCTTCCTGGAAGCATCCTTGGCATCGCGATCAATGGCTTGATAGTCTATTACCTGTCGCAACCACACGTCAAAAGCTTCTATGGTAAGGAGGCTGCGCAACTACCATACCAAGTTACGGTCACGAAGGCTCCGACCCAGCCGCCGCCTTCCAATGTCATCTACTGTAGCAAGTGCGGCAGAGCAAACTCCCTAGACAGCAAGTATTGTCGAAACTGTGGGGCAGAAATGGCAGCTTAGACTGAAGGACATTGGCGCCATCTTACAAGGACGCGAAGTCTCACTCCTAGACAGAATTTGCGCTTGGCCAAAAAGATAAGTGGTCAAGCAGACCCCGGCCGCTTCAGATCCCCGAATAGTCGCGCTCTTTACTCACGGTCCCGATCAATCCAATCCGACATCATAAGACGGCCCATCTATTCGTTAAGAAGAATCAATTTCAAAGATTGTCGTTAGATGCTGCAGTCATAGCTCACTAGACTATCAGGTGGCGATGGTTTTTGCCGCAGATATCACGTGTGACGCTGAGGAAGGGGATTTGCGCAGACTCTTTAGAGAAAACTCTGGCGGTTCCTCTGGCCGCTCTTTCGAGATATGTAAGACTCGAGGTTTCCTTCATGCCTGATCTACTTGGAGACTTCGGTTGAGGAAAAGTGCCAGCTTCAGTCATTCGCTAAAGGGCGTGTATTCGAGTTGCGGGACCTAGTACCTAGACTCCTGAGTCATTGGATGGCTTTGATTTTCCAAGGTTGTTGGTTAGATCAAGATAGTCAATTCAAGATCGTCACTGGCATTGAGTTGTAGCAGGTTCCTGAAAAGTATCTGAACCTCTCCGTCCATCTGGCGCCAATTGATCGGGACAGCGCGATTGTTGACCTTCGCTTCGACGCTTGAAACTCTCATTCTCTCTGACTCTGGCCATGCGATCGAGAAGTCCTGAAGCTCTAACCTACCATATGCCAAGGTGATCATCACGCTCTGCTTCGTCAAGACCGATCTATTGGTAAAGGTTCCCCATCCTTCTGCTGTTATGAAGAAGGCTTTGAAGTCTTGAGTGCGCAGTTTTGGGCTGAATCCGAGCGATCGTTTCGCAGCGTTGTATTTGTATCCTGCGACTGCTTCGAGTAGTGACCAGCTGCTCATCGTTCTTGCATAGTGGTCTCCACATTCCACCTCGTTCCAAGGGTTGCGGTTTGATCCATCGTAACGGTCTCTTGCCGCCTTGGCTATCTTCAGTCCTTCTTCAACCATGCCTTCGTAGATCATGTGGGCTGCGACTTGGTATTCGATTCCGCTCCAGACTTCATCGCAGTAGTTCATCGGTCTATCAGGTCTTCCTCCCTTCGGCCATGTACAGACAAGAAGTCCTTGATCTCTATCCGAGACGAAGATTCTGGGCTGCTGCCTGAAGCCGGCAAATCCTTCTCGGAAGTTGTATCTATCTACTGATGTCAGCGCCTTCTTCACATGGTCTTCAGGAAGTATGTAGCCCAAGTCTAGAATATGGGCCCACCACTGGCCAAAGACCTGATCTGAGAGGCATCCATCACCATACTGCATCTCTTTGTACTTAGTGGCATCATACCGTTGAATGTAGTACTCGCCGTTCCAGAGTTCTCTATCCAAGGACTCTCTGCCGCGTTCGAAGATCGATCGGTATTCTCGGCTAAGTTCACCGTCGCCAACGATCTTGGCCATCTCCTCAGCGGCTCGAAGAGCCGCCAAGTAAAGAGTTCCTACATACGTGTTGTGGCCATAGAAGTTCAAGTCGTAGGTGTTCCATTGGGGTCCATCGCAGACGCCGTCTCTGTCAGGATCCCAGCGGATGAAGGCGAAATCCATCGCCTTCTTGATCCCTGGCCATGATTTGCTCAGGAAAGAACTGTCGCCGCTTTGTCTATACTCTCTGTAGGTCTTGAGTATCGTGCCCATATGCCCGTCCGCTGCGTAGACCTCAGATTCCACGTCTTCACTGTACCATCTAGGTAGATACAATGGCAGTATGGTTCTGTGAGGGATGCCTCCTCTGGGCGAGAGCTGGGTTTCAAGGTCGGTTAGGCGCATACTTCGTTCCAAGTCAGGAAAGAGCTTCGCGAGAGACTGTTCATAGTTCCAGACGTGAGTGCAGTTTAGCGGGCAGCAGCCACAGATCTGCTCTGAGGATCCCGTGCTTGCTCCGCGACATCCTTCAAAACCATAGAATCTGCCGTCTTCGGTCCAGAAACATGTAGGGCTTCTAATTACGGAGGCTTGCGACGTGACGCAGTCTAGCAACCAATATGGCAGCGTGCTGTCATAGAAGGTCTCGTGGAAAAGCCTCGTTTCTCCGATCAACCTCTGCATGTTCTCGCGAACATATTCCGCCACTGCGAAGGAGCTTTCGAACCAGTTGTTGTACATGTTTCCGAGCCAGAACTTGCTCTTCGTGTCCGAAACACCGAGGCGTCGTTGGCTCCAGTTGACCATCCTGTTTGGGAAGAACCAAGTCAAAATGTATGTGACCTCTCTCGTCTCCCCAGGCTTCAGCTCGATGGGAACGGCCAAGGCGCAGTTCCATGTCCTCGTTTCTGAACTAGCGACCGTATGTCTGGTTTTTCCGAGGTTGCCGCTCTTCGAGAAGAGAAGCCAGAATGTCTCTAGATTGTCCCATGCTATGAGCGATGCAGCCTCTTCAGAGGTTGTGGAGAGGGTCATATCTCCCCAAGCTGGACTGTCTGATGGAACTGAGTCGTTCGAGAGGTAGATTCCGGTTAGGCCGCTCAGCTTTAGTAGTGAGTTTCTGTTGGTTCCGTAGTGAGGCAACTCAACTCCTACGATCGGTGAGATGCCGTCCCATCCTACCGCGTTCTGCGTCGTTGCAACTAAGGTGGTCTTCACTGGAGAACCAGAGAGGTTTCTAACAGTGAAGATGAAGAGAATGGCTGGCAACCCCGAATCTTTCGAATCCAGAGGGATGAAAGGCGAGAGTGCCTCAAGCGAGATTTCTAGGGGAAGGTTGGGCTCTATGTAGGTTAGATAGGCGATAGGATATTCGCCGATATAGCGTATATCACGAACGCTAGGAAGTCTCTTGAGTAGCTGTCTGGCTTCTTCGGGAATAATATGGTCACTGACAGAGGCGGCAGACTCGAAAGCATCGTCATAGAACACATTTGTCTGTAGAACTCTACTCACTGGAGCCTCGTTTCCCGCTGCGGCCCAGATGGCAAAAAAGCTATTCGGGACAAAGGCGAGGTGATTGACTTGGTTAAAGATCTGCCACTGGCGCAGACTCCCATCGCCAGCGAGTGAGATCTGCCCTGCTCCGACCCCTCCCATAGGCATGGCTATGGCTCTCAACCTTGAGCCACTGTAGATTCGCCCGGGTTCACGGAGTTTCTTTGACCGGCGAAACGTGGAGGCTGACATAGGGCATCTGTCGGCCTCGTCTCAATATAACAGCTCCCGCGCAAAGACGATTTCCACTAGGCCATGCTTGCGAGTTTCGCGGTGGGAATTTACGGTCGTCCTGACGCGGAGAGGCCAGTTCCATTTGAGATTCAGAGAATCAAAGTTGAGGAGAGATTTAAGGTCGCATTCTCATCAGGGAAAGCGACAAGTACAAAGATCGCACTGGCGAATCTGGGGAGACTGCAGATCGAAGGGAGACGATCGAGATGAGTCAGAGCCAGACAAAGAGTTCTCTTCGACATTTCGCCATGGCCTCCAAGAGCTATGATCAGGGTAGACTCGATGACAAAGTTCCCTTCTGGATCGAAGAGGTCGCACGGAAGGCCCAGCTAGGCCCCGAATTCCGAATCTTGGACGTGGGGTGTGGAACAGGAAGCTTCACGATCGACTTCACGAGGAAGATATCGAGGCAGGTCGTAGGAGTAGATCCCTCAAGAGAAATGCTGGCCCAAGCGAAGTCCAAGCCTGACAGCCGAAGTGTCGAATGGATCGTTGCAGTCGCCGAATATCTTCCCCTTGTTGACAGAGGCTTCGACTGTATCTTCATGTCTCAGGTTTGGCATCACATCGCAGGTAAGGAAGCGGCCGTCAAGGAGTCGCTGAGAGTTCTTGACGAGAACGGCAGAATCGTCATCAGAACATTTTCACATGAACAGTTGAGACAGAAGCCTGTCTTCTGGTTCTTTCCTGAGGCTCTACCAAGCCAGCTCAGAGAGTACACCGATATCCCTGAGCTAGAGAAGATCCTCATCTACCATGGCTACAGGTCTGTAGACCACCATAGCTATCGCTCTGAGAACTACATGCTGCCGAGGAAGTACATCGAAGCTGCTGAGAAGAGATGGTGGTCGATGCTGGGTCTGCTAAGCGATGAAGATCGCCAAAGAGGTATCGCTCGTCTGAAGGAACACATCCGAGAGCACGGGGATGAAAAAATAGGAAACGACGACGTCTTCACTTTGGTGATCGGCAAGAAGTAGGGAGCAGAGAATCACTCTCAGTGCTGGAACGCTTTTGGATTTGCAATGCCACGCATCCGTCGTCATGCTTTCTTGAGGCCTGCAATAGAAATTATCAATAAGTACGACGGGTTTCGAATCGTCTTCGAGGGTCGGATTACATGAACAGTTTCGAGCGGGTCATGGCTTCGCTTAATTTGTCAAAGCCTGACAGGATTCCAGTGAGTGTGTGGTTCCATTGGTACAACACGTTCGCCGGCTTCGGCTATCAGGAGTATTGTAAGGATGGAGAGAAGTTCGCCAGAAGTCACCTAGCCTTCCTTGAGAGACTCAGGGTTGATTACTTGAAGGTGACGCCTGACGGCAACCACATGGTTGAGGATTGGGGATGTAAACTCGAATGGAACGAACTAGAAGCTCACACGAAGATCGTAGAACACAGCGTCCTATCGGTCGAAGACTGGGAGACTCTTGAGCCCTTGAATCCGAACCGGTGCAAGATGCTCTCTGCACAACTCGTAGCGGCAAAGATCTTGGCTGAAAGGATCGGGAATAAGACGCCTTTCATATTCACATTGTTCAGCCCACTCACAATCGCAATCAAGCTAGCTGGCAGTGAGACCGTGACCGCGCACATCAGAGGCGCCAAGAGACCTCTTCTAAGAGGCTTAAGAACGGTAACCGAATTCACGATCGATTTTGGTGAAGCTCTTCTGGATCAAGGTGCAACGGGGATATTCTACGCGACTCAAGTGGCCACAAAGGACTTTCTGACCTCTGAACAGTATGATGAATTTTGCTTGCCTTTCGATATGAGAGTCCTTGGAGCTTTGTCTCATTCGGATATGACCGTGCTTCACCTGCACTCCGAGAAAAAGGGTGATGAGATCCCATTCGAAAGGATAGCCAAGTACCGTGTCGATGCTTTGAATTGGTGGGACAGGGGTGGCAGACCTACTCTCGTTGATGCGAAGAGGCTGTATGGAGACAAGTTCTGTCTTATAGGCGGATTGGACCACACGTCCACTCTTCACCATGGATCACCATCCGAGGTGCGGAGGGAGGCACGGGAGGCGATCGGGCAAGGTGGGCCCGAAGGCTTTATGCTTGGTCCCGGATGCACGGTTGCCGCGAGAGCGAAACTCGAAAACTTTGAAGCCGCCATTGAGGCTGTCGGTTCCTCAGTTGTTCCCTGAGTTGCATTCGAAGAGAATCAAAACAATCCTCGGCCGGAAGTTTTTTCTCTAGAATGAACGCCTGTCGTGAGTCAATCGAATCATGAGTGGTGAAGGTGTTGAACGTCGAGAAGATTCGAGAAGCATTTCCGCTAACGAAGGAGTACATCTACTTCAACAACGCGGCAACTGGCGCGTGTTCGACGCATGTTGCGACGGCGCTCAAGGAGTATGCAGACTCCCGCCTTGCTCTGAGCCCCGAAGCGAGCCGATGGAATGAAAGAATCGTGGAAAGTAGGCGGCTGTTCGCTCAGCTTATTGGTGCGAGAGAAGGCGAAATCGCCTTCGTCCCGAATACGACGGCCGGACTAAATACCATATCCGACATGGTGTGCACAAGGAAGGGCAACGTGGTAACCACAGACATAGGCTTTCCATCGAATGTCCTTGTGTGGCTCAAGCATGCGCATGTTGAGACGCGTTTTGCCAAGAACCGAGAGAACA
>CAYWPD010000043.1:0-11846 GCA_964460055.1 uncultured Candidatus Bathyarchaeia archaeon | reverse complement strand
GCCTCAGTGATCTGAACGTTCCTGTAACCCTCTCCAGGATGACCTATCGAGACGGAGAAGTCACTCGGACCGAACTGCACCATATCGATCCCCGGCACAGAGAGAGCCTCCTCGATATCATCTGCCAAGCTCTTGGTCTCAACCATGATGGCGATCACGACCTCATCGATGTACCTAACATAATCTTCGAGGGTCACGGGTCGCCCCCTCACTATCCCATAGCCTATCATCCGCCCTTCTTGGACGCCGTTGATTCCGCCCTGAGGGATGAGCTTCACGGAGCGGACGCACTGTTTGACGTCCTCTGTCGTACGGCAGTCCGCAAAGAGCATGGCAGCGAACCCTGCCTGAATCGCCCGCGTGGCTATGAAGGTCCTAGGTTCTTGGTCTATCTTTATCATCGCGTCCAATCCAGTGAGTTCGCAAGCGCGCGCTAGGTTCTCGAGATCATGAAGCGTATATGGGCCATACTGGCCCGTGAACTCCGCGTAGTCGAACTGCTGAGAGTTGCCTATGATCTCGACGAGGCTGGGCCAGGTGCAGGAATAGTGCGTTCCGACGGTCGGCTTCCCTTCCCTGAGAAGCATCCTAAGCTTGTTTCTAGGCATCATACCGAATAACCCCAATTAGAACGCACGCTCGCGCGTTTCTCTCCATCCCTATCTTAGCCGCGTCTGTGAACACCTTGAACCACCTAACCGCAGGTAATCTCAACCGGACGGCTCATAAAACTGCGCGTCCTACGCCGTCGCCAAACCACCTTCCATGCCCAACTCGCCAGTAGCTGCAAGTCCTCATCGACGCAGCTCGCATCAACCCTTATTACAGCTCTTGGCCTATGCTCCTGCTGAGCTTGAATGTCCGAAGGACAAGAGAAAAAGAAGAGAAGAAAGAGGCGCCAAACAGCGATACTCAAAGAGCTCGAAGAGCTGCCGGTCGAGAGCCCCCAATTCCAAGAACTCGTCTCATTGCTGGAGGTGATGGAGAAGAAGGGCCAGCACGTCAACATCCGAATATGCCCAAGCTGCAAATCTGCGAGGGTCCGGCCCATCTCTTCAGGACAAGATCCGCTCGGACATATGAACATCGTACCGAAGAAGTATGAATGCCTCGAATGCGGCTGGAGAGGGAGACTGGAACTCCTCGCCACAAGCAAACCACGCGACTACCGTGCCCTGAGCGGGATTTGAACCGCTACCAGACAAGGCGATGCTTCGATCTTTGCGCGAGCGGCAAACGGTTCGAAGAAACGTCACTAACTGCTCTCACGATTCATTGAGAACCCGAGAAGAGCGGCCCTGAGTCATCCGCGTCAAACCCGCCACGCACATGGCACGAGCGCGCGCGGTTTTCACGTGTGAGGGGAAGGTCATCGAAGCAACCCTTTCAGTTCTACGCCAAATATGCTGAGTATATCACACACCTCAGAAAGGTGACGTCACCAAAGACTCCATTTGGTGCAAAGAGAGCGGCCTTTGATCTGCAGCAGATCTATAGAAAAAGAGAGGAGACTTGGGGCCCGAAGCCTACTTCGGAGCAGCTTGCAGCATAGTGTTCCAAAGCGAAACGACGTAGTCCACGGTCGGCGGAAACATTTGCAAGACGGGCACGAACTCCGTACGCAATTTCAGTGTTGGCATGTACTGGTCGAAGAGCTTCTCAAGGGACTCTTGATCGATGGATTTCCAGACACAGAAGGCTCTCTGGGCGCGCGCTGTGTAGGTGGCGATGAGTTCGACGCCCTTGGGGGTCGCTTCAGGGTAGGCGGCGCCGAATGCCGCCATCTCTTTCAATATGACCCAATCTTCTTCGGGCTTCCACTGATGTACAGCTATGAATAGCGGCAACGTTTTTCCCCGCAGCTATTCGGCGCTAGCCCTCAAAAAAACTTGCGGATCATCATCTCATCTTCAGCCTGATGCAGCAGGCAGATGGATTCCAGGGAAGATAAGCCGAATGTCTCGGGAAAGCGATGCGCAAAAGCGCGCCTATTTGATGAGTCTTCTCTTCATCAAATCTATGCTTAATATAAAGAAGAAGAGCGTGACGGCCGAGGTCCAGATCATGCTGAGAAGCAGCGACGATTCAATGTCTCCCAGCATCAACCCCCTCGTCAGCGCAACCTGATGCACAAGCGGGAGGACAGCATTTGCGAGGGTTTGCAATACCTTGGGAAAACTGCTGAGCGGAAAGAACGTGTTGCCAAGCAGAAACATAGGAGTTACGAAAAGGAACGCAGGGTAGTTGAAGAAGTCTATGTTGGGGGCGATTGCCGTGAAGCACATGCCTATCGACGAGAACATAAGGCCGCCGAAGAAGGCGATCGGCGGAATCAAGATGAATAGCGGGCTGCTCATCAGGCCGAAGGCTCCGACGACGCCCAAAACTATAGTTGAGCTGATCAGGCTCCGCGTCGCTCCCCACAGGAGTTCTCCAGCCACGACCTCCTCTATGTTTATGGGCGTGGCGATAATGCCGTCGAAGGTCTTCTGGTAGTACATTCGCACGAACGAGCCGTAGGTACACTCGAAAAACGAGCTATTCATGACTGAAATGGCCACTAGCGCGGGCGCAATAAACTGCACGTACGGCAAACCATCTATCTCTTGGACGAATCCGCCGAGCCCAAATCCCAAGGCGACCAGATAGAAGACAGGCTCGAACAGAGATGGAAAGAAGTTCACCTTCCAAGTCTTCATGAACACGTCAAAGTCTCGCCGCCAAACCTTCCAGACGCGATAGGTCAGCTCGGGAAGCCTTGCCCCGGTTCGGATACTTCTCATCATTCTCTGAGTTGCCTCCCCGTCAGCTTCAGGAAAACATCCTCCAAGTTGGCGTTTCGGATAGTCGCACCCTTAGTTGGAAAGTCCTTGAGAAAACTCTCGAACACACCGTGAGGTTCAGCGGTGAACGCACGTATCCTATCTCCCGCCGTCTCCAGCCTAGCTTCCGGAAACTTCTCATGCAGCATCTTCATAACCTCGACGTCGAAGTCCACCTCCAGAACGTCTTCGCCAAAGTATTTCCTGACCAAGTCGCTGGGCTTGCCTTCTTCAATGATCTTGCCATAATCCATGATCAGCGTGCGGTCGCAGAGCTCAGACGCCTCATCCATGTAATGCGTAGTCAAGATGACGGTAACGCCCTGCTTCCTGAGGCTTCTAATCTTCCCCCAAATCAGATGCCGCGCCTGCGGATCAAGACCCGTCGTCGGCTCATCCAGCAACAGAATCTGAGGGTCATTGACCAACGCCCTAGCCAAAATCAACCGTCTCTTCATTCCAGTCGACAGCTTATCAATGACAACGTTCCGCTTCTCCTCCAGCTGAGAGAACTTGAGCAGATCCTCCGCGCGTCCGAGAGCCTCATGCCTCGGAATATCGAAATACCGAGCATAGACGAGAAGATTCATCATGACTGTAAACTCCTCGTCGAGGTTCTCCTCCTGTGGAGCAACGCCGATCATCTTCTTTATCTCTCGAGGTTTCTCAGAAACACTCATACCCGCCACAGTCAAGCTGCCAGAAGTCACGGGCAGGACGCATTGAATCATCTTTACGGTTGTCGTCTTCCCAGCACCGTTGGGCCCGAGGAAACCGCAGCATTCGCCCTTGAAGACCTCAAAGTCTATCCCGTCCACAGCCAAGAAATCAGCGTACTTCTTGGTCAGACCCTCGGCTCTAATGACAACTTCGGGCATTGATCTCGTTCCAAACCCACAGTATCGTGTAGCCTCCTAAGAAAAATTCCTCTTCTCTCCCACGCGCTGTCCAAAAATGAGAAGAGTGAACCTTACATGAGATATCTACATCAATCGGAGCTCGCTGCAACTTGAAGGTGCTAAAACCAGTCAACTACCCCATATGCATGGGATCGGTGTCTCCCTATGCAGAATAGGAAGATCGTTGTGATCGGAGGTGTGGCTGCCGGGCCGAAGGCCGCATCCCGCGCGCGTCGGATCGATCAAAATGCCGACATCACTATCATAGAAAGAGAGGAGATCCTCTCCTATTCCGGCTGTGGACTGCCGTATTGGATATCTGGCGTAGTCAAAGAGAAGAAAGAATTAACGTCAACGGCGGCAGGAACTCAACGCGATCCGATCTACTTTGCAAAGGTCAAGAACATAAGGGCACTAAACCGAACCGAAGCGGTTGAGATCGACCGCAACAGAAGATCGGTCCTCTGTAGACGCCTTGAGACCGGAGAAATCCTCAACTTCCCCTACGACAACCTGATCATCGCCACCGGATCTATACCAGTGGATATCAAGATCCCCGGTTCAGATCTCAAGAATGTTACCCATCTCAAGAACCTTCAGGAAGCCGCGAATATCCGGGAAGCCTTGGCATCGTGCTCCAAGGTGGCTATTATCGGTGGAGGATTCATCGGCTGCGAGATGGCCGAGGCAATCTGCGAATGTGCGAAACAAGCTACCATAGTAGAGATGATGCCCCACCTACTTCCAGGATTGCTGGACGAGGACATGGCCCTTCTTCTCGAAAAGAGCATGCGCGAGCAAGGAGTCGTAATCCACACCAATACCAAGGTAGTGAGGCTGGATGGAAACGAAGAAGGTCAAGTTCAAAAAATCGTCACACACAATGGAATTGAGATAGACACGGAATTCGTACTTCTGGCTGTTGGAGTACGCCCAGTCGTCGATCTAGCCAAGAAAGCAGGTATCGCCATCGGCAACAGCGGGGGGATAAAGGTGGACTCCCACATGCAAACCTCCGATCCGGAAATCTACGCCGCTGGAGACTGCGTCGAACACTTCATGCCTCTCTTGGGTGAACACACGCTCTCGGCAATGGGGTCCATCGCAAACAAGGAGGGCCGCGTGGCCGGAACGAATGCAGCTGGAGGAGACATAGCTTTCAGAGGTATAGTTGGCACCAACGTGTTGAAGGTCTTCGGAACCAACGTTGGACGGACAGGTCTCACGAATGCAGGGGCCATAGCCAGAGGAATGAAAACTGTCACAGCGGTCGTGGCATCTTCAGATCGTGCTCACTACTATCCCGGATCGAGCTCCGTGATACTCAAGGCTGTTGTAGAGGCGGGGAGTAGAAGGCTAGTGGGACTCCAAGGGATAGGCACCGGAGAAGTGGCCAAGAGAATAGACGTTGGTGCAACAGCTATCACTGGGCAAATGACGATCGACGAGGTCGCAGACCTCGACCTCAGCTACGCACCCCCCTACTCCCCAGCTATGGACCCTTTGATAACGCTAGCAAACATGGCTAGGAACAAGCTTGACGGCTTGCTCGATGGCATATCGGTGACGGAAGTCAAAAAGAGGATCGACAGCGGAGACGACCTCATCCTGTTAGACGTCAGAGACCCAGCGGAGTTCGAGTCAATGCGACTGCCTGGATCCGACTTGATCCCTTTGAGCGACCTGAGAGGACGCATCAGCGAGCTTCCCAAGAACAGAGAGATCGTGATCATCTGCAGAGCAGGTCTACGAGCCTATGAGGCTGCGAGAATTCTGAAAGGTGAGGGCTACAACAATGTCAAAGTAATGGAAGGCGGGGTCTTAGCATGGCCATACCCTCTGGAGATGGGATAGCTCCCACTTTGCAGAGTCAGGCAGACTCAATGGTACGCTACCCAGACTATAATGCGGGCTCACCATTAAGTGCGCGCTTGGTGGACAGCTTTACAAGTGTCGAGAAGAGGGAAGAGCGCGCGCTGTTTGAAGTATGCGTCTGTGCGGATACGATCTTGCCTTCATCAAGAACGAAGTGGGCGGCAATGTGAAACTGCGCGCGGTCAACCAGCTCCAACAGATGCAACGCAGGAATGAGCGATGTGTGAAGAATGATAAGCCTTGTTGAGATCGCTGACAGGATGCGGAAAGGCCCAAAGATGGCCGCAAAAGAATGGGATTTGGCTATCTTCAAAAAGATGTCGGAACTTGCAAAGAAGTTTGACATCAAATGTCCGAACGACCCATCCGACTGGATCAACACCGACGACAGCCTAGCCGATGCCGCTTGGCAAGCTGCAGTCGAGTTCGTACTTGACGCCGGTTGCCTCTGCCTCGACAGAGAACGAGTCGTCAAATTCACCGAAGATGAGGTCAAGGAAGCCCTGCGTTTGATGCAAAGGGAGGTTGTTATGGGCGAGGGGAAAGACGCTAGGATATGGAGACAACACAGCATCGAAGGAACCGAGCCCCTAAACGTTGCCCCTGGACTTCACGCGCCTTTCACAGAGGACATCGCAAACACGGTCGTTCACAATTTTGCGGTGATCCCGCGACTCGACTTCCTCGAAGGCTTCAACTTCCCAGCAATAGACGACTATGAAATCTATGGGGCTCCTCTAGAAGCCTACGCCTCAAGGCGCCAAGTCGCATGGCTGAGGGAAGGCGTCCGGAAGGCTGGGAGGCCGGGCATCGCCATAGTCTACTACCCTCTCAGCACCGCGGCCTCCTCATTTCTCGCCACAATCGACCCCATCATGGGGTTGAGAAAGACGGACGGTGTTCTACTATCCGTATTGCCCGACGTCAAGGTGCAGTATGACCTGATAACAGCGGCACTTGTGCTTCAGAGCTACGGTTATTTCGGCATCAGTGGCAGCTTCGGCATAGTCGGAGGTTTCGCTGGGGGGCCGGAGGGCGCCATTATAGAGGGCTTGGCAAAGACCATAATCGCGTGGATGGCCTACCGGGACAACCTCTACTACAACGGCGTCGAGCACTTATCCCACATCAGTGGCGCTAAACGCTGCATGTTTCCAATCGATTTCGCCCGTTCCGTCGTCTACCAAGCAACCATCCGAAACTGTAATGGGATCCCTATGCATTGGCCCATCCCCGTCTCCGAGCTCTGCACCGAAAGCCATCTCGAAGAGCTGATTCTGCGGAGCGTTGAAGCGACAGTCAACGGCGCTAATCTGTATGTCCCACGGGTCAGCCGAAGTCGAATGAACGGCGGGCAGACTCCAGCTGACGCGGAACTGATGATTGAAGCCTCCGACGCGACCATTAGAACTCGGATCAAACGGAATGAGGTATACCAGATGTTTAGACCCGTCATCACAAAACTCATGAAGAATTCGACGCCCGAGCCGGGTAAGTTGATCACAGAGTGCTACGATCTCGAACGGCATAGGCCAAGCTCAGAGTATCAAGAGCTCATCATAAGGGTCAAGAACGAGTTCCGAGATTGCGGACTCCAATGGCAGTGAAGGCAAAACTTCCACCCTTCCCTTGCTCAGTGAGATAACAATAAAATGATCTGCAATTTGATGAGTTCGAGATTGTCTTCAAGCCAGAACGAAAAAGAGTTTGACCAAATTGGCGGATGCACAGGAAGAAACCTTGAAGAAGTTGGCTGACGCCGTCCTCAGTTTTGACTCCGCTGCTGCTGCCGACGCTGCGAGAGCTGCCATTGCTCTAAATGTCGACCCTGTCAAGGCGATTGAAGAAGGGCTTGCCAAAGGCCTTAGAGAGATTGGAGACAGATTCGAGCGCGGAGAACTCTATCTCCCCCACCTGATACTTGGCGCAGAGGCTGTTGAGGCCGCCGTCAAGATCCTAGAAGGGCATATGCGTAAGGATCAGCTCGAGGCCACCAGCCGTGGAACGGTAGTCATAGGAACCGTCGAAGGCGACATGCATGATCTTGGTCTGCGCATAGTCGCCTCAATGCTCAGGGCAAACGGATTCAAAGTCTACGATCTAGGATACAATACAAAGAGCTTAGATTTTATTGAAAAGGCAAAGGAGGTTGATGCAGACATCATCGCGGCCTCCTCACTCATGACGACAACGATGCCATTCATGAAAGACCTGATCGAGGCCCTTGAAGCTGCAGGTCTTCGTGCCCGGTTCAAGGTGCTGGTCGGCGGCGGGCCGGTAACCCGGGAATGGGCCAGAAGCATAGGAGCAGACGGATATGGCAGAGACGCGACAGAGGCCGTGAAGGTCGCAAAGGAACTCATCGCTCGTGGGAGAAACGAATAGAATGACCGCTCCAAACATTTGGGAGGTTCTCGACAGGGCGTGCAACACGGGACAAATAGCGCTAGCCAAAGACTTCGACATGAAGATATTCAACGTTGCCTCCAGGCTGGTGAAGGAATACGACATCAAATATGACCCAGAAACTCCGGTGCCCAGCGACGACAGCTTGGCTGATGACGCGTGGAATGCCGGGTTGGAACTATTCAGGGAAGTCGGGGCATACTGCATAAACTCTGGCAGAGTTGTCAAGTTTAGCGAGTCGGAGATAGGCGACGCTCTCAACGAGCTTCGAGGTGAAGCGGTCATCGGGGAGGGTTCCGAGAGAAGAGTCGTAGAATTAAGGAGCGTAGAGGACAAGAGACCTCCGTCCATAGTCTGCGGCGGAGTCATTGAGAGCGATTTTCCAGAGGGCGAACTGTTCGTCAGACTATACCAATCCATAGCCCAAGAACCGATCATCGACGGTTTCTATGTAGGCCCCCCACTTCACACATCTGAAGGTCGATTGGTGAGGTCGGGCACACCACTAGAAGCACATCTAGGTAGATCAATGGCATCTTGGGTGCGTGAAGCAATAAGGCGAGCTGGAAGACCGGGGATGCACTTCGTCTCAGCGTGCACACCGGCCATTGCGAACGTGGCTGCCTGTGATCCGAACGAGGGTTTACGGCGAACCGACGGAATCGTCTCCACCATCATGCCAGAATTAAAGACGGATTACGAAAACCTCAACAAAGTAGTGTCCTGTCTTGACTATGGCTGCATAGAGCATGTTTACAATGGAGGGATGATTGGCGGTTGGGCAGGTGGACCAGAGGGCGCATTAATTGTCTCCATCGCATCTGCAATCATGGCTGTAACCGTTTACAAAATAGGGGTTGGAGCATCATACAATGCTTTGGGCTATCTGAGAGTATCATCTCCCAACTACAGCGCCTTCGTTACGCGTCCATGCCTCTGGGGTTCAGCGATCGGGAGCCAAGCACTCTCAAGGAACACGAAGATAATCAACACAGCTATAGCCATGACTAACGCGGGACCAGGTACAGAAATGCAATTCCAAGAGGTCGTGGCAGCCCTATGTGCGGCAATCCCATGTGGCAGAGAAGGCCTCTCTCAGGGAGTTCGGAGGTTCAAGGTTAAGCCTCTGCTAGGTAGTGGACTGGAGAACAGATTCTGGGGCGAGGTTGGCTACGCAATGGCTGGAGTAAAACGTGACTTCGCCAATTCTTTAGCCAAGGAAATGCTGACGAAGTATGAAAACAAAATAACTAGGGAGTCTGAAGGCGGCCCGTTAGGCCACACCTTTGATGAAATATACGACCTAAACACTCTAACGCCAAGGAAGCAATTTCTAGAAGTCTACGGAAAAGTGAAGAAGGAGCTAGAAGATTTGGGTCTAGAATTCAAGTATTACCAGACCGCGCGCTGATAGTGTTGACGTATATGCTCCAAGACGCAAGTTGCTACGCAACTTTCTTAAGTTGGAGCTACGAAAACCGTGAGCCACCTTAGGGTGGAAAGATGAAAGGTGCACTGGTATTCCTAGCGGTGTTTGTGTTGTTGACGCTTGTCACGATCGGGAGTCCTCAGATACCTCCGGGAAGACTCATATACGATGCGCTGGGCGTTCCGGAGACGGAGTACCCAGTTCTCGGGATTCCCGTCACAACCCTATCCATCGCAGTTTTCAACGGAATAGTATACGGCTTCATAGCATGGCTGATCTATTCGTTGACGTTCGGCAGAGGATCGAGGCAGAAGGAACCGCCAAAAGAAGCGCCAAGGGCCGCTCAGCCAGCCTAGATTCGATCTTCCTCTCCGTTGTTTGTCGCACACGCCCTAGCCAATAGATTGAAAGATTACAGAACTTCGAAGAGTGTTGGAAGTGTCTAAGCCTGCTAATTCGATCGCCATCTCTCTTGACGAGATAGAGGCGGCCCGAGAACGGATCGCTGTCGCAAATCTTCGATCCCCTCTCGTCCGTCTTAACGTCGAGGACGCGCCGGCTGATATCCACCTAAAACTGGAGAACCTACAACCGACGGGATCCTTCAAGGTCCGTGGCGCCGGGAACGCAATTGCCCTCATACCAGAAGACGAACGAGACCGAGGGGTTTACACCTGCAGCGCCGGGAACATGGCGCAGGCTCTTGCTTGGCACGCACGTCGAAGCGGAATCCCTTGTAGCGTCATCGTGCCTGACACGGCTCCGGAGACGAAGCTAGCGGCGATAAGGCGGTTTGGAGCCAAGATCATCCAGCTAACCTGGGACGAGATCTGGCAGGTCTTCACAACCCACCACTATGGTCCGCTCGAAGACAGCGTCTTCATCCACCCCTTCAGCGATCCGAGAATGATCGCGGGCAATGGAACAATAGGCCTTGAGATCATCGAAGACCTCCCAAAAGTTGATTCGA
This sequence comes from uncultured Candidatus Bathyarchaeia archaeon, assembly GCA_964460055.1. Lineage (GTDB taxonomy): Archaea > Thermoproteota > Bathyarchaeia > RBG-16-48-13 > CAYWPD01 > CAYWPD01. Next base: position 1,445 of record CAYWPD010000043.1, on the reverse strand, counting down.
TAGTCGTCCCGTTCGGAGGAGGTGGACTCGCCACGGGCATCGCTACCGCCACCAAAGCGCGGAAACCCGACACCACGATCTACGCCTGCGAACCAGAAACAGCCGCACCCCTAGCAGCGTCCTTCGCCGCAGGCTCCCCACAAGAGGTCAACCGCATCCCCAGCTTCGTAGACGGCATGGGAGGGAAGAACGTGCTGCCCGAAATGTGGAACCTCGTCAAGCCGCTAATACACAGCTCCATCGTCGTGCCATTACGCGAAATTGCCAGCGCGATAGCGCTCCTATTAGAGCGCAATCGGATCCTCGCCGAGGGAGCCGGAGCAGCACCAGTTGCAGCGGCCATCGCGGGCAAAGCTGGCAACGGCCGAGTGGTCTGCGTGGTCTCGGGAGGAAACATCGACCTGTCCAAGCTAGAAAAGATTCTACATGGTGAAGTCCCATAGCTGCTGTGACCTGCTCGGACTTCGAGCTAAACCACTCCTTCATTCCCGGTGGTGGGAGTGGATTCGCACCCACCGCTGACTGGAGGTGTCTCCCGGAAAACTATTCTTTCTTCGAGATTTGCGAGGAGTTGAATGCATTTTTTATGGCAAGTTCTTCACTTGGTGGGCAGGAATTCCCTTGTACGTCTTGGCACATCTTTGCTTGTCGGTACTGCGTCTTGCGGCAGCCCATCTTAGAAGGGGGATGATCGATTTCCTGAGCTCTATGCCATCCTCCGTAAGTGAGTATTCCACCCGTGGAGGTATCTCTGGGAATGATTCTCTCTTGATTAGGCCTTCGGCCTGAAGCCCCTTCAGCGAGTCTGAAAGAGTTTTGGGACTGATACCACTCAGCTCTTCCATCAGCCCATTGAACCTGACTTTTCCGTTATTGCCGACAGCGTTGACGATTAAGAGTGCCCATTTTTTGCCTATGACATCTATCGTGCCTTCAAGAGGGCAGAAGCAGATGTGGCCATCTTCCGCGTCCAAAGTGACGACTTTCCTTGCGTATAGTGGCTATGTCACTATAAACTTGATAGTTTAAATACTTTATTTTTGATACTGTCGGCCTCACAGGGTAGAGGAGATGAGCCGAGAAATGTGCTGCTGCAATTGCGGCTGTGGAGGACGCGAAGGACACGAACGCGCTCACGGTAGGAGATTCTTAACCAAGGCGGAGAAAGTTGAGCAGCTAAAAAGCTACGCCGAAGAACTTAGAAAGGAACTCGCGGCCGTGGAAGAGAACATCAAAGAACTGAAGAGTTAAGAGAAAAGTGCGCGCGCAAACCTCTTCTTTTTCTGTTCCCGGCTCCAGCTTGCATTCACGATAATCGCCTTAATAGCGCGCGTAAATGAAATCTTTCTTGAAGCGAACCTTGTCTAGGACTCCTCTTCCTCGGACAGGTCGGCTACGGTCGCATTGTTCAAACGCACCAGATCAGAGGGCTTCAACCTGATCCC
>CAYWPD010000042.1:0-13092 GCA_964460055.1 uncultured Candidatus Bathyarchaeia archaeon | reverse complement strand
TCGCAGATCGACTTATGAGCATCGCAAGTAGTGAGGTATGTTTGTTCCCTCTGCCCGTCGCTCGCAACGAGGAGGGATCGACGGGAGGCAAAGCTTGTGAGCTATCGGGAAGTCAACCTGCTCAGAGATAGGTCGCTCAGAATGCTCAACTCGGGCAGGAGAAGCTTGCTCGACGGAAACCACGACATCGCAGCCTTCATGGCAGATCAAGCCGCCCAACTCTACCTCAAGTCCACGATACTTGAGGCGACCGGCGAGATGCCCCGCCTCCACGCCATCCGGAAGTTGATGAGCGTCCTCAAGGACATATCGCGCAAACCCAACCCCGTGGACGACTTCATAAGAGAGAACAGAAGCCTACTCATCAGACTCGAAGAAGCCTACATAAGCTCTCGATACATGCCGAGAGAATACGACAAAGAAGAGGCCGAAGAACTCCTGGACTTCGCCCAGAAGGTGATAGAGTTTGTCAAGTCTCTTCAGAGCAAGGACTGAGATCAACAAGATCGCACGAGACTGGCGTCTCTGGTCTGAAGCCATAGCCAAAGCGGCGGAGAAGGTCCTAGGCCCATGCCAACTCCACGTCTTCGGAAGCGTTGCCGAGGGGCACGCAACAGGAGGAAGCGATGTCGACCTATTGATAGTCGCCGACCACCTGCCGGAGAATCCCCGGGCGAGGAGCGACCTCAAGGCCAAGATCGAGGAGGCCGCCAACCTGCCACTCTATCATCCATTCGAAATACATCTGGCAACCAATAAAGAGGCCGAGTCGAACCCAATATACCGGAAAGTGATCAACAAGGAGACGGCACTAGCCCTCCGCACATCTGAAAAGCAAATCTGATCACGCAATTAGAGCGCTAGGAGACCAAATGCTAGGAGACAACAATGAGAAATTGCCTCCATACATGACTGCAGAGACACGAAAAAGAAGATTTTGTCCGCGTTGAATGTTCTAACTATCTTACTCATCATGATTCACCTCTGTTAACCAGGATTACCTTTGCGAGGCATGGCTTTGAGGAACATGCGTCATGAGATCAGACCAGAAGTCAGAAACGCCGTCGAAGCGTGGCCAACCGCCCGAACGCTCAAACCCGAAAGCGTGTCCAGCAGTACATGGACTCCAACCACACCAATGACAACGATCAATACGAGTACAAGGGCAAGAAACAACTTATCAAACAACGCCTCAGCACCCGTCTCCCCCGGATGCTGAGATCGCATTCAGGAAACGATTCTTGAGCCAAATTCAACGGCCGTAGACACTGCCTCAATACCAAGGTGATCGGAAGGCTGCATATAAGGCTAGACAACCTCGCATCGAATTAGAGGAGTCTGGAACCCGCACGTAGGTCGACTCAATCGCGCGCTAAGGCCTTAAAAGAACTGAAGACCGAAGGAAAGTGGTGGTCAACATTATGGGTTTTGAGGACGAGCTTGAAAGAGTCATCAATCAAACACGCGAGAAGCAGGCGATCTGGGAAAAAGAAGTCGCCGAGATGAGGAAGAAAAGCTTCGCCACGATCTGCGTGCACGGCGCCTACACACCCGAGGAAGCCCTAAGAAACAACAGCGGCGCGATGATCGAACCGGTCTACTCCTCATCCGCCCAAGCCTTCGAGAACGCCTACTGGCTCGAAGCAGCCCTATCCTACAAGATCCCATCATGGGTCTACTCACGAATCGCAAACCCCACGATCGGCTACCTCGAACTCGTCCTCGCAATGCTCGAATCCTACCACCAGCCGATCAACGCCAGCGCGTTCTGCACCAGCTCAGGAATGTCAGCGGTCAAGACAGCAACCGAACCCTTCCTAGTGAACCTGAGGGGCGGAGGGAACGGCGAAAAGAAGAACCTAGTCTCGATGGCACAGTGCTACGGAGGCACGTTCCAGCTATTCAACGAACGCTACCGCAGAGAACGCGGAATAGAGGTGCGATGGATCGAAGACCCAGCCAACGCAAGCGAATGGGAAGAGAAGATCGACGAGAACACCCGGTTCATCTACGGCGAAATGCCCTCAAATCCAGGATTGATGATCTTCGACGTAGAGCCCGTAGCAGAGATCGCCCACAAACACGGTGTACCCCTCATCATCGACTCAACGGTCGCAACCCCAGCCCTGATGCGGCCCTTCGAACACGGCGCAGACATAATTGTTCACTCACTCACAAAATCAATCACGGCGAGCGGACGCGTCATCGGCGGCGCACTGGTGAGCAGAGAGAACATCGTATGGAAAGCCGCACCCGACGATCAGATTCGACACGACTTCGCAGGCTGGGTCAAGCTCTGGCCTGCACGCGACGCCGGGCCATGTATGTCCGCCGAGACCGCAGCGCACTCGCTCGACTCGTTGAAGACGCTAAGAATGCGCATGGACTGCATGAGCAGGAGCACGATGGAGGTCGCAGAGTTTCTTGAGGCACACACAATGGTCGAAAGCGTAAACTACCTAGGATTGGAAAACCACCCCCTCCACGCACTGGCAAAGAAGTACCTGAAGCTAGTCGACTCCGACGAGAACCGCTACGGACATCTCCTCTCATTCACGGTCAAAGGCGGACTCGAGAACACACGGCTGGTCTTCAACAGACTACGCATGATCTTCAGGGCCACCGACCTGGGAAGAATCAAGTCTGTCGCGACGATCCCCTCTGTGAGCACTCACCAGCAACAGGGCGAGGAAGGGAGAAGACTCGCGAAAATACCGGCAAACATGATTCGCCTCTCAGTCGGCGCGGAAGACGTGCGCGACATCATCAACGAGCTTGACAGCGCGCTGGGCGCAGTCCACTAGGAATCTCGCCCCTCCTCATTTTTCGCCCAAAGACATCAAGACAGATAGAACGAACTCTCTGAGGCCGCTCTAGGCCTCTAGATTTGATAGAAGATAACTCACGCCTGTCCTGCAGTATCTGTAAGCCAGATACGACAGCGTGCATCCGATGATGATCGTTATCGGAAGCATCGCGGTGAGGCTCAAAGAGGGCAGAGGAACCGAACCACGGATACCGCCACTCGTCACAACGTAAAGCGTCACAGGCGCGAACACGGCCAAGGTCGAAAACCCGTTGGCTAGAAAACCTATGAAGAAGCCCTTCAGCGTCACATATCTACTCCTCGTTCCAACCGCATAGTCCGGGTACCTTGACCCCACGCCGAGTCCTATGAAGCTTCCAATCAATATCACGAACAGACCAGCCACTATCGCTGCCAGCACATTCTCAGCGCCCATCGGAGCCACCGTCTCCATGGCACCCACGACCCCTACGGCGACTACAGCGGATATCGTCCATGCCGGGGTGAGCTTACCCTTAATGAACTCCTTCGCCGAGATGGGCAAGGTACATATGTTGATGACCGCCTTTCCCTCTTGGCCCACGGTTATCGTGGAGAACATGAGCGGAACCATGAATGGTATCATCGCCGCCAGAAAGAATCCAGGAGATCTCCCAGCGGAGTCCGATGGCGCAAACACCATCGGCAACATGAACGATATCACCAAGACTATCGGTATGGCCACAAACCTGGCCATGTCCTTACGCCTCACGAGAGCCCTGAACTCCTTGAGTGCTATCGCCGCCTCCAGAGGGTTGAAGCCGAACCTCGTAAGGCCTGAGGTGTGCGGGACATATTCGGCCGAAGACGAGATCACTATCGTGACGGGGCTAGGACTCCAATACCTCAGCCTGAGCGTCGACGCCACTTCAAAGACTAGCACTGTGAAGGCCGTCGATAGAGCGACGAAGGCCAGGGCAGGTAACATCTCGAGTCTGATCAGGCGAATCAGAGCCACTGACGGCCAGATCACGGGCACAACCCAAGCAACATCCACACCAGCCGCGATGACACCAAGGGCTGCATACAGAATGTATGGGCTGAACGCCATCTGAACCGCCACAAAGAGCAGGACGAGAAGCACCAGCCTAGACAAGATCCCAAACCTACCGCGTTTACCATAGACCGTCGAAGAGACCCTGTTCATAGCCGCCCTAAGGATCTCAACAATGAAAGCACCCAAAAACATTCCCAAGACCGAAAGGAGCATCGCAACAGGCCAGACATACATAAGACCGAATTCAAGCGCAAGCGGAAGCGTCACTCCCACACCGACCGCGAAGAAGACAGAGTACAAAGTGGCAATAGAGATCGCCGATGCAGCAACGTACTCGCTCGGAGATACGGGCAGCCAGTTCACCGCTTCGCTAGATGAGAGCCCCGCGGTCTGCCCCAACTCGAACATCAGACCAGCGACTATGATGGCTGAGGTAAGGATTATCGGGAACCCAACCAGAGCCTGCCAAGCCAAGGGCTGCATTAGCTCAACAATCTCAACCGGAACCCTCGGGAGCACATACTGGAGCAAGGCAAAGGATGCTATGAAAGCGGCCAAGTCTGCTACGAGCATGACCTTAGGATGAGAGTAGAAGCGTCCAACCCTAGCCTGACGGCCCGCCCTCAGATACGACTTGAACAAGACAGAAGAAAGGTTTACGATCAGAGCTGGTCTCACAGCTTGAGAGCCTCCACAATCTTCGCCGTATCTTCACTTCCAGTCAGCTTGAGGAAGACATCCTCCAAACTCGAGCCACGAAGGCCAGCCATCGACCTGAGCTCCTGCACGGAGCCCTCCGCCAGCACCGAGCCCTCATTCATTATCGTCACTCGATGGCAGATCGCCTCAGCTATCTCCAGCACATGCGTACTGAACAGGATTGCCACACCTTCACCCGCGAGGCGATGCAGAAGGTCCTTCACAATCCTAGCGGATCTGGGATCCAACCCGTTCAGAGGCTCGTCAAGTACAAGGACCCTAGGGCGATGCAACAAAGCAGCTGTCAAGGCTATCTTCTGCTTCATACCCTGAGAGAAGCTACTCATAACCTCGTTCACGTGGGTCTCCATCTGCAGCGCCTGAAGCAACTCATTGACCCTCTGCCTCCTAGCCTCCCGTTCGATACCGTAAGCTACTCCGACAAAGTCTAGGTACTCCGCCGCAGTCAGGTATTCGTAGAGGTACGGTGTCTCAGGAACGTATCCAATCATCTTCCTCGCATACACCGGCCTCCCCCTCACGTCCACATCATATACGTAGACCTCACCAGACTCAGGCTTCAGAACCCCTAAAATGATCTTCATGGTAGTGCTCTTGCCCGAACCGTTAGGGCCAAGAAGCCCCCTAACCTCGCCCGCACTGACTGCCAAGTTGAGGTCCTTGACCGCCTTGACCGTGCCGAAGGATTTGGTCACCGACTTGACTCTTATAGCCTCCAAGACGACAGCCTCAGCCATCCAGTTTCTCACGATCCCCTTTATCCCTATCCGAAGATCCATATGCAGAAGGCAGGCTCGGCTGAAATGCAAACATCAGTAGCGGACTAATGTCGATAATGTCCTTTTTTCTTCGCTTGATCCATGAAATAGCTAAGCATCGGCTTGAGTACAGCAACGGAAATGCTTAAATGTTCAAATGTTATACTTTTATCTCGGATACTTGGCGCTTCATTATCCACGAAATGGTCAGACATGAAACTTCAGCACAAGGTCTCGCTTCTATTCGGCGGAATGGCAGTCGCTAGCGCGCGCTATGAAAATCAACTTGGCCGTTGTCTGCCGTACCAATCTCCATTGGAGGTGACATAGCAGTGACTGGATGGGTCGAGGTCCTCTTCCAACGAATAAAGACAAAGGAAATGACGGCAGCAGCCAGAAAATCCGCAGAAGAAGGGAATCTACAGAAAGCGATAGTCGAGCTGGCTGAAGCTATAGAGACACTAATAAGAGAGTGAGCGCAGGCATCGCGCAGCGAGCCCGAACGCAATAGGATCCCTACTCATCTCGCGTCAATCAGCTCGCGGTCTCTGATCCCCAAAGCGTTCTCCCAACACGGACAAGCTGAAAACTCCAGTTAGCCCAGTTCAGTACGCTGAGTTTGTCAACTCCTTTCTCAAAATCCGACTTGATGAGTGTTCCTCTCATACGCGCGCATGGAAACTCAGCAGAATACTTATAGGTACCCTATCGTTTTCGACCGCAGTATCGGAGTGATAAGTCATGGAGAAGAAGAAAACTAAGAAAGGAAAGGAAGCAAAGAAGTCCTCAGGATGCTGCGAGTAAATCAGACATATTTTCCTGTCTCTATTCTGACCCCGCTACAACTTTTTTCCACGGTTTCTTGGCTTGAAAGGAGCGCGCGACTTCGCGATAGAATCGCCGACTGGTGCAGTGTAACTATACAGGAAACCAGAGAATGAGATCGTTCATCCCGTAGCAGACCTCTCGGGTTGGGAGGATGAGCGGTTCCGCAGTCGTGTTTTGGACAAACAAAGATGAAATCTATTTCTGTGAGAAGGTGCTGAAGACCGCTCTGATCAAAATGAAGATTCTAGGTCTGGACCATATTCACTTCACGGTGAAGGACCTCGAAGAGGCGATAGGCTTCTACACGAAACTCGGGTTCAAGCTCGAGAAGCGCCTAAATCACAACGGCAAATCAGCGCAACTACGCATATCTCCGAACGGCGTAATCGTTGATCTGCACCCAACCAAGCCGGTGGAGAACCCAGGATACAATCACATTACAGTCTCAGTCGAAGACCTCGAAGCCGCCGTGAAAGAGCTGAAAGAACAGGGCATAGAGCTCGACACCCCGATCCAAGTATCGCCTGTAGGACGCAGACTGGTCACCATCCGAGACCCAAGCGGCTTCCTATTTCAACTCGTAGACACCAAGAAGGAGTAGGACCTTCCCGAGAAAAAATCTTGGAGTTCTCGTAACCGCTATCATGAAAGTGAGAGAACCATGAACAGAAGCTTAGGCGAACAGAAGAACATCTTCTACTTCAACGCGTGCGGACAGATCAACACAGAGAAGACACTAGAACTCGCCATCCAGAGAGCTCTCGAGCTAGACATAGAAAAGATGATCGTCGCCTCAGAGACGGGCCTGAGTGCTCTCAAAGCAGCTGAGATGCTCCACAACTCCGGAATAAAACTCATCGTAGTGACCTCAGCCACAGGAACTAGAGTCGAGAACACAGTAATAGGCAACCTGAAAATCGGCATACCCGACGAACGCATCTGGAACAGACTGAAAGAAAGTGGAGCAACAATCGTAAGAGCCACAGACCCATTCTACAACATCGCAGCCACGCTGGAAAAAGAAGGAATCCCTACATTGGCAACCCTTGTTCGACTCTGCCTGAAGATGATAAGCTCAGGAACCTCAGTCTGCGTAGGAGCCGCACTGATGGCAACCGACAACGGCGCATTAAAGGACGGGGAAGAAGTCGTAACCGTCGCTGGATCATGGGTCGGCCTGGACACGGCGCTCGTCGTGAAAACAACAAACTCCGTGAACTTCTTCAAGAGAGGCGCCATACAGATAGAGGAAATCATATGCAAGCCAAGAAACCCTGCACATAGCTGGCCAGTCGACCAGAGAGACTGGGTTGGAGACCTCGAACCGTACAAGAGATTTACAGAATAGGAAACGCGCTGATCGTGCGAGTTCATAGCCGTAACGCACGTTTCTACCTCTTCCTACGGAGAAGTCTTCTGGGAAGCCTTATGTAACGTTTCTACTACCCATTGGTAGTAGAACCAGCCAGCACGGGGAGAGGTCTGGAGTTGCCACAGAAAATCCAAGAATCAACTCAGCTTCAAGAGCTCCGCTCCGTCACTCTAAGAAATCCAGTAAGCTACGTTCTGCTCGTATTGATGGCGATCGCCTTCATAGATCTGGCAGAATCGTCGATTCAGCCCTATCTCCAACAGTATGCAGTCAGCCTCGGAACCACAGCTGTGCTGGCCGGACTCTGCGTCGGGGTCAACCAGATAGTGAGGGCGGGTGCGGGTCCTCTCGCTGGGCTATGGTCCGACACGGTTGGGAAGAGGAGGCCGTTTGTTGTTGGAGTCGGTGTTCTTGTGGTCTCCTACTTGATTGGCTATTTGGACAGAGATTTTGCGTGGCTCTTGGCGTCAAGGATGCTGGTCGGAGTCGGATACGCGATTGTATCGGTTACGATGATGTCGCATGTGGGTAGTTGTCTTACGGTGAGGCAACGAGGGCTCGGCTACTCTTTGTTCATTAATGCGTCGGCTGCTTCGATGGTCCTTGCGCCGCTGATCGGAGGGACGATCTCTCAGCTGTATGGATATAGGTACATCTTCGCCGTAGGGTCTGCCCTCGCCTTATGTGGATTAGCCTTTTCACGACTCCTGCCATCATCGCCCGTACCCGGTCCGTCTAACCTCGGAAATCTAGGCATTCGCGAAACGTTGACAAGCATCTCAAAGAGCAGAAACGCGATGGCGATTGCTGTGGAGCTCTTTGGCATCGGCCTCGGATGGATCTCATTCCTGTACTATGTGATTCCCGTCTACGGAAGGCAGGCCCTCGGTTTCAGCGATCTCCAGATTGGGATGCTCGTCTCCATCGTCGGAGTCTCACACCTCATCTCGAGTATCTCTGCTGGCCCCCTATCCGACAAGTTCAGGTCGAGAAGACCCTTTGTCTTCGGCGGCGCACTCCTTGCTGGAGTCACCTTGTTCCTGACGCCTCTGGCGCACAACTTCCTCGATCTTGCCTTGCTAGTTGCCGCATACGCGTTCTTTATCGGGCTTCAATGTCCAACTTCACTGGCTCTAGTAGCGGATTCGGTCGACCGATCTTTCCTAGGATCTTCCTTGGGCGTCATCAGCGGCATCGAGATGCTGGGCATGTTCATTGGCCCCATTCTTTGCGCCTCAACTCTGACGACCCTTGGTCTGCAATCCGTATATCTGATACCAGCCATAGGCCTGACAATACCGGCCATACTCTTTCTACTGGTCTCCGAAAGGCAAGGAGACGTAGCCGCGACCTATCTCAAACGTCGCAAATCCTTGTAGCGCATAAGCGTCCTGACGAAATAGAAGACAGGCGACTTAGAGTATGTCCGAGTCGGTCAAATACCAACAGTCCAGTCGTGTAAGGTCAACGCCTCTTTTGGCGAGTCCTAAGTTGCTTGTAGGATTTCTGCCAAGTCCTTTCAGGATGAGAGAGTAGAGGGGCTCGGTCTTCTCTTGGAAGCCTTCACGCGCCAGAGCCCTCTTGAGCTCACTGTTCGGAAATCCACGAATCTGGATGCTACCCAGATTGTCCTGCTGCTCTGCTATTCTGCTGACTGCTTTGGACAACAGTCTGTGGTCGTTGCCCTCCACAACGTAGTCATCTATGGTCAGCTTGATCGAGTTGCCCTCCTGCGTCTTGCTCGTGATGATGTAGCCGAGATCCCGGTCTTCGGCCTTCATAAGATGGAATTGATGCATGTCTATGGGATCCTTCACAAATCGCCAGTTCAGGTAGTTCTGATCTCTGTATGTATGGACATAACTCACAGTCTTCGCCCAGTTTTCGTAGGTCCTGTGGACTTCTTCGAGGCTGGCCGGGAGGACTTGGAACACCTTTTCCCCGTTGCGAGCCATCGAACGGCCTCTGCGTCTCCTTTTCAGTACAGAGTCGTTTAGGGTTCCAACCACCAAGGAGCCAGCCCTGACCGCGGCGACGGTCGATGCGGGAACATTGAATCCCATCAGGAGTTCCGGACCTCCCAGACTAAACTTCTCGGCCATGAACTCTATGGTTTTCGCGAATAGCCCTCTTCCTCTATGGCTCTGACTGACGAAGCCGTCGCAACCTTGGACTGCGGTAAAACGGTCTTCGCCTATCCTCAGCGTTAACGGTAGGAAGCTGTTGAAGCCGACTGGTTCACCTGTTGCCTTGTCTTGGACGACGGCTATGGGGATAAAGTCCAAGTGGGAAGGGTTCTCGATAAACTTCCAGTGGAACCTTCTCTCGTCGTAGGATTTGAAGAGGTTTTCCTTCATCCCAGCAATGAATGTGTCCAGATCGCTGGACTCGAACCATCTGAATCCGTATCCGTGGCTCCTCAACTGGCTTCACGAAGGGGTTGACTGATGTGAGAATAAGGCTTTCTGACAGCTCGTTCAGACGACAATGTTCGCTCTGCTGGCCTCTGAGGCAAGAATGCTCTGGAAGAGCTCTTCTTCAATATTTCCTCCGGTTATCACGCTGACGATTGTTCTTTCCACAAAAGCGTCTCTGTTCTCTATTATGGGAGCGATGGCGACGGCTCCTGCCCCCTCCACAATTTGACTCTCCTTGATCCAGAGCAGGAATACCGCCTTCCTTATGGTCTCCTCTTTGACCAGCAGGAAGTCGTCAGCAAATTCTCTGGTCATATCGAAGGTTATCGATCCTCTCTCGATACCTCCGGACAGGCCATCGGCGACAGACTCTCTGACCTCCACATCGACTATCCTGCCAGCCTTCAGCGACTCATACATAGCGGGCGAAGCCTCAGACTGCACTCCTACGACCTTGACTTCGGGCTTGACGCTCTTTACGGCGAGGCCGATCCCTGATATCAGACCTCCTCCACCGACTGGCACAATGACCGTGTCGATGTCGGGTAGATCTTCGAGGATCTCTATGCCGATGGTTCCTTGCCCCGCAATCACCAAGCTGTCGTTATATGGGGAAATGTAGGTCAACCGCTCTTTCTTTGCGAGGTCTATGGCCTTCTGTTCAGCTTCGTCATAGATGTCCCCATGCAAGATAAGCTCCACGTCATGCTTCCGAATCTTATCGATCTTAACTTTGGGCGTAGTCTTGGGAACCACAATCTTTGCGGACAGGCGTAATCTCTCTGCCGCGATGGCCACCGCCTGCGCGTGATTCCCCGCAGATGCCGCGACGATTCCCTGTCTCATTTCTTCGGGGCTCAGATGCATCATCCTGTTGAGAGCACCTCTCATCTTGAAGGAGTTCGTCGCCTGCAAGTTTTCAAGCTTCAGATATACCTCGCCGCTGCAGTAGTTGCTCAGATAATCCGAGCGTCTCAAAGGGGTCCTCTTGACCAGATCCCCTATAGTCTTCCTCGCCTCTTCTACGTCTTGACGATTCATCACTGTACGACCTCTCTTCGGCTCCAAATCATATCCAGACAATTCTTCAAGGCCTTGTTAGCTCTATCCAGACGGCCTCACATTTCTAAAGATGGCAAAGAAGAGTGAGATAGAGACGACGTAGAACCCAGTGGCTAGAAAGAAGGGTGTATCAAACATTCCTGCCTGTAGCAGAAGGCCTCCGAAGACCGTGCTAAAACTGTTGGGTAGTCTCCAAAAAAGAGTGTTTATCGCGCTCGCGAGTCCTCTCTGCTCTGAAGGCACTATGCTCATCAGAAATGAGTCGGAGACGGGCGTTGCCATATTCATGAAGATTGACCTTATGATGTAGAAGGTGGCCGCGAGGGTGACATCCGGTATGAAGGCAAGGCTGAACATGAACAGAAGTGACAGGCTTTGAGTGATCACAATCGCCCTTACAGACCCGTATTCACGAGCAAGCCTCGGGCTTGCAACAGCGGCCAGGCTCATGGTCAGACCCGACAAAGCGAGCAGGGGTCCGCTATAGGTGTCGGGAAGACTGAACTTCAGAAACAGCCAAGTCGGTATCAATGGGATGATAAACCCAGCTCCAAGTCCAATCAAGCTGTTCACCGCGGAGAACCTCAGAAGCAGACCCATGCTCTTCCCTCCTACAAACTTCATCTGCGGATGACTGGTTTCGACGTACCCTCTGAGCAGAATCCACAACGCAACCGGAGTAACAGCGGCCAAGAGTCCAGACAGAACTAGAAACCCCATGTGAACCAAGTAAGAATCCAAAGCCAGCAAACGCTGCAACGAAGGGAAGACGACTGGAAACGCAGATCCAAGCCCGATTCCTATCGTTGTGACAATAAAGGAGAGTGAGAAAGCCTGATTACGATTCTCCAGAGTCGTCTGGTCCGCGATTATAGCATTCCACGTAGAGAGAAAGGCCCCCTCAGATACTCCCCCAATTATCGAGGCCACCAAGAGATATGGCATCTCTGTGGTGAGAGCGAATATTATCGGAATTGGCACAAGAGCAATCGTGCCCAGTAGCAGGAGAGGCTTGCGACCTTTCTTGTCCGAAATGACTCCAAGGGGTATTGCGCTGACGACGAAAGCGGCGCCGCTGGCTCCGAGTAGCAATCCAACTGATCCAGGGTCCAATCCAAGCTCGGGAAGGTAGGCGCTTATAAAAACGAGGAGATAACCGTAGGCTACCACTGTGGGTGTAGCGAAATATATGAGCCATTTGACCTTCGCAGGAACAATCGAGAAGACTCCCGGGCGGAGGTTCATCGCCTTCATCAACCTTGAATGCAGTAGTCACCGCGTCAACCTTTGTCGTAGTCGGCCTCTCTTTCAGGGGTTAGCCGTGCTCGCCTTGCCATCTATTTATGAATTTCGAAACAACGGATATTTGCTCCATTGGAAATGGGGCGCTTCCCTACCATCGAATACGCCGCAAAGACATGAATTGGTATTTATGTTTCCTTTCCCATCATGAAGCATGGAAACTCGAAGACTTGGAAAATGAGAAGCTCCTAACCTATCCCAACGTAAGAGAGTCGCCCCTCTACAGAGCGGTCGGAGATGACACACTTCAGTGCGGCGTCTGCGAGAGGAGATGCACCATCCTTTCTGGACAGCTCGGCTTCTGCAAGACCAGAATGAACATCCAAGGCAAACTGCACACACTGGTCTACGGCGACATCTCCACGATCTCGGCCAACCCAATAGAGAAGAAGCCTTTCTTCCACTTCTGGCCAGGAAGCTACGCGCTGACGATAGGCACATGGAGCTGCAACTTCACCTGCCCATGGTGCCAAAACTACGACATCAGCAAGGCCAACCCCAAACCCTCAAAGGCGAACTACGTTAACCCTGAGAAATTCGTGTTGATGATAGAACACGAGAAATGCCAAGGCTCCTCCATCTCATTCAACGAGCCAACGCTCCTCTTCGAATACAGCCTCGATGTCTTTCCACTAGCCCACGCCAGAGGGCTCTACAACACCTACGTCTCCAATGGCTACATGACGCTCGACGCCCTGCGGATGCTCAGAAACGCCGGAATGGACGCCATAAAATTCGACGTGAAGGGTGACGAAGAGGCCGTTCGAAGATACTGCGGCGCCGACGTGAAC
>CAYWPD010000041.1:8445-13167 GCA_964460055.1 uncultured Candidatus Bathyarchaeia archaeon | reverse complement strand
GGCGGCTTCGAGACAGCGGGGTTTTACGAAGACGCCTATTCTGCCGAGTTTCTGGCTGTCATCCGCGAGTTTCACGGCGCCGGGAAGCCGATTGCATCCATCTGTGTGGGAGCGTTGCCGCTGGCCAAGAGCGGCATACTCGCCAAGCGGCGGGCGACGACGTATCACCTGCTTGGTGGTAAACGTCAAAAGCAGCTGGCTGAGATGGGCTCCGAAGTGGTGGACGCGCCAATTGTCTATGACGGCAACGTCATAACTTCAACGTCGCCTGCCACAGCTGTGGACGTCGCTTTAGCACTACTGGAGATGTTGACTTCGCGGAAGAATATGGGCATGATCCGAGAGTTGATGGGATTCTAGCCAAACCAATGTAAGAATGGGTCACATTTCAAAGGACTCAAGTGCATGGACGCGACTGGAACACCGAAGGCGTCGGATACCACGCAAATCTACGGGCACGGGTCGTGCCTTGTGTATCCAAACGGATCGGCCGAATTCACGATCAGGTACAGTCATATGGGGGCTTCATCAGCGAGGCCTTCGTCCGCGCAAGAAGTTCAACAGACCACTTAGACACGACGGCATCTAGAGGGAAGCAGCCCTCCTCGTACATAATAGCCGCATCATCACTATTCGATGAAGGGTCTGCTGGGCATTGAGAACTTGGGCTTTCTACGCTCTCCTCGCATGCTTCGCTTGGGGCACAACTCCGATAGCAGTCAAACTTCTCCTACCGTTCATGACGCCCATGGCAATAGCCTTTCACCGCTTCCTCATAGCCTCCCTGATACTCGCGGTCCTCTTGATTCTCACCGGCCGTGCACGAACGATCCGAGCGGCATTATCAGGCCGAGGACTCATACACTACGCGGTACTGAGTCTACTTGGCGCGTTGGCCTTCACAGCCCTGTTCTTCATAGGAGTCCAATTCACAACAGCGGGCAAGGCCAGCCTGCTGGTCTCAGCCAACCCAATCATAACCGTCGTCCTAGCCCACATATTCCTCGGAGAAAGAACGAATGCAAGAATGATCTCGTGGACACTCCTAGGCTTTCTCGGAGTATTCCTGGTCCTCATCGGAGATCTTCAAACGCTTCTTGGCGGAAACTTTCTGGGCGATCTACTATCCCTCGGAGCTGGAGTCTCATGGGCCGCATTCTCCGTCGCAGGGAAGAATTGGACGAGGAATCATGAACCAAGCGTTTCTACGTCACTAGTCATCTTTCTGGGAGTAGTGCTCATGTCTCCTCTGAACCTTGTAACCAGCTCGCTTGAGCTACCACTCTCAGCCTATGAACTCACCCTGCTCCTCTATCTCGGTGCATTCACTGCTGCGGCCGCTTATCTCCTATGGATCAAAGCATTGACACTTGCAGGCGCTTCAAGCGTAGGATCTTTCCAGTTCACAGTTCCACTGGTGACGATGTTACTCGACACAGCCATCCTTGGAGAGGCCATCGACACTTGGACGGTAGCCGGATTCCTCTTCGTAGCAGCGAGCATCTACCAAACTCTTCGATAAACAGGCTTGAAGAGTAGGGGCAGCATGCTTTTTCTGGGGCACTCAGGCTCTATGCCCACCGGGAGGGCTCTTGTTTGGGCGAAGAGGAGTTCAAGAAGCAGATAAGAGTCGACGTATGGAGGAAACTCGGCCACTGGAATAGGATCCCTCCGTTTTATGGACAAGGGCTGGCGGCTAGGCAGCTGGACAGGCTTGACTGCTATCTAAGGGCGGAGAGGGTATTCGCTCCCCCTGACCAAGCACTGTATGATGCCAGATTGAAGGTTCTCAAAGACAGGAAGCAACTCGTTATGGCAACTCCCCGCATTAGGGATGGATTCTACGAGTTGCCGCACACGATCAGGAGAGAACTGTGGCCGAAAGCGGTCAGATCTCACGAGGTTCACAAGTGCGGAAGAAAGCTCACAGCCATTGACGAAGTGGGTCGAGGCAAGGTTGACATGATACTCACAGGGGCGGTTGCTGCGAGTGCGGAGAATGGAGCGCGAATAGGAAAGGGTACTGGGTATGGTGACCTAGAGTATGGAATCTTGTCCGAGGTTGGAAGCGTCGACGAAAAGACACCCATCGTAACTCTTGTCCATGACCTGCAAGTGTTCGATCAAGTCTTTTCATACCAGCCAAAGGATGTCTCGACCGACTGGATTCTGACCCCGACCTCGGTGATTAGGGTTAGACATCCTGTGAACAGGCCGAAAGGGCTGGACTGGTCGTATGTCGAAGAGCATAGGGAGCTCTTCGCGAACATGCGTCCTATCAGAGAACTCCTTGAGCTGAGACGTGGAGCGAAAAGACCTCTCGACAACGATGTCGTCGCTGAATTTCAGGCAGAGTGACTCCTGAAGTCGAAACCATAAGCCTACTGTATGAGGCCGCTGGCCTCTCCGACGGTGACCTTCTTGCCAGCTTGGTTCTCACACCATACGTCGAGGATGATTCTTGTGGAGCCTCCTTCGGGCACCTTTTCCCTGACCGCTCCGGAGACGTAGAGCGTATCTCCAGCGAAGACAGCGTTGATGAACTTGACGAGCATCTTTCCCCCTCTCCTCCAACCCCATCCGAAGAACCTCGTCATCAACTCCGAGACATAGCAGGCAGACATCTGCCCCTGAGCAATCGCGGTTGGCAGGCCGAAGCTCTTGGCGAAGTCTATGTCGGTGTGGTACGTCTTCTCCCCTGCCGAAAGATCGTAGGCCATCCCTGTGAACGCGATCATCTGTTCAAAGGTAACCTGCTTGCACAGCGGTGTGACTTGGGCTCCCACAGGTACTGTCCTGTAGCCACAGGGCACTAGTATATCCGAGACTGTGGTAGGAACCTTTGCGGCGGTCTCTTCGCCAGATACACCCTTAGCCGCTCCGACGCTTGCTGCCAAGGTCTCGTGGTTTCGGGCACGAAGGTACACTACGCTATCCTTGCCTATCGCCTCGGACTCCAAGACCCGATACCTGTGGCCTCGTTTCTCGTATCTGTCACAGTGTCTTGCAGTGATGGTGACCCTCTCGCCTAGCCTAGGTGGATTGAGAATCTCCACTTCGCTCCTCGCATGGAGTCCAGAGACCACTCTATCTACTCTGTACTTCGCCCTGTACGCATTGAGTACGGCCTGGCCGAGCAACAGGGCTTGGCCGATGCTACTCTCCCGAACCGGTACACTCTCCGGATCCCAGTCATCCACAGCATACGCATAACGCTTCATCAGCTGTGGGGTAACTACGACATTGCTAGGTGGTATCTCAACTCCGACATTGAGATTCTCCCAGACCAGATCCACCTTCTCTGCCATCCTTTCACCATGACAGTCCGTTTTCCTGCCCAATCCTGCTCCAAGAGTAAATAAGATCAGTCGTGCAGAAACTTCGACCTTACTAGTTAGTCTCGTTGGCCTTGCGTGACGGTGCCATGGGCGAGGTTCGCCTTGAAGATAGCTGCTCTGGTGTCCGTACTCCACCCGTGCTCAAGAGGATCAAGCTTCAAAAGTCGAAACCACGATGTTGTTTACAAATCACGAGAAAAGTGCGACTCCAATGTACATCTGGTTCACCGTCTGTGCTCTCTGCATGTTTGTAGCGGCATACATCCACCTGAGGTCAGTGGAACATGTCAGACTACAGGAGAAACACGGGGTAGAGAAGGGAGTCAAGATCGGCAAGATCTATGGAACAGTCTCTGGAACGATGGAATCGATACTTCTGGTAGGGCTGTGGATCTCGCCGCAGCCAAGCTTCACCATTCCGAGATTTCCAGACGCTGCCGTCGCAGTTGTCGGCTTCACAATTCCCCTCACACATCTAGCGATTTCTATACCTCTCATATTGGCCGGAATGTGGTCTGGTGTCGGAGGTGTAAGGGGTGTTGGTCTGGAGGTAGCCGAAACGCATTCCACACCAATGAGACTGGAGACCAAAGGGATGTATTCGGTCGTAAGGCATCCACAGTATCTCGGCTGGGTTCTAGCTCATCTTGGATTCTCAGTTCTCCTCTCCGCTTGGTATTCCATGCTCTTTACCCCAGTTCTAGCGGGACTTGTCTACCTTATCTCGAAGAAAGAAGAGGATGAGCTGGTCAGAGAATTCGGGGAAGAATATCAAATCTATCGAAAGAGAACTCCCATGTTTATTCCACTCTTTCGGAAAGCAAGATAATCGCGCCATCATCTCTCTTCTGATGGCCACAAGTCCGGAAGGCACGAAACCCTTTTCCTTACAGAATGGAGCTAATCGATCGGTGGCGTGACGATTGAAGAATCTGCTCAAGGAGAGGTTAAAGAGGGGTGACGCGGTCATCGGGACCTTCGTCGGTATTGGCCACGCGGACGTGACCGAGTGGCTGTCTCGTCTGGGATTCGACTGGCTCCTGCTCGATGCCGAGCACGGGCCCATGGGCTTCGAGACGCTCCAAGTTATGATGCAGGCAATGAACGGATCCAACTGTGTTCCCATAGTGAGGCCGCAGTGGAACGACCCAGTCATCATCAAACGAGTTTTGGACATAGGCGCCTACGGCGTCCTGATCCCTTGGGTCAACTCAAAGGAGGAGGCTGAAGCCACGGTCAGGGCGTGCAGATATCCGCCGAGAGGTATCAGAGGATGGGGCCCGAGGAGAGCCGCGATGTTCGACCCCGACTACTACGCAACCGCGAATGATGAGATCCTTGTAGCCGTCCAGATAGAAACGGAAAAGGCGCTGAATAACCTCGA
>CAYWPD010000041.1:0-8345 GCA_964460055.1 uncultured Candidatus Bathyarchaeia archaeon | reverse complement strand
ATGAGATCCTTGTAGCCGTCCAGATAGAAACGGAAAAGGCGCTGAATAACCTCGACGAGATACTATCCGTGGAAGGAGTCGACGCCTGCTACATCGGCCCTTGGGACCTGTCCTGCAGCCTGGGATTCGGCGTGCCCCCAAGATGGAGCGAACCAAGGTACATGGAAGCCTTTGACAAGGTGCTTAAGGCAGCCAAGGAGCACGGGAAGCCAGCGGGTATGTTCGCGAGCATCGATAACATCGGCTGGGCAGTCGAGAAGGGTTTCAAGTTCAACACAGTAGATGATGACGACACGTTCTTGACACACGGTGCAATGATGGCTCTGGATAAGGCCCGAAAAAGAACGTAGAGATTCTACAGAAGGGATGCTCCGCCCGAGTAGGCGGGGCTCGTACCCTCATCCCCATTCTAGATCAGTGCTCCCTGTGTAGCAACCGACCTACGCCGACTGAGATGATCAGAGCAAACGGAATGAAGGCCGCCGTTAGAAGGCCTGCTGCATCGTGAAACACGGGCTCGAAGACGATTCTAGCCATCTCGGTGAGATAGAAAGCGACAATCAGGATCTCCAGTTTGTGGAGGATCTCTTGGAGGTTGACAAGCCTTATCAGCTGTTCCTTCGAAGCCTTCTGCTCCTCGATGCTAGTCTTCTGCTGTTGAAGGCTGAGATAGGTCCTGACCTCGTCCATGATCGTCTCCAGACGCGTCTTCATCGCTTCGCTTCTCACAATGTACCTCTCGAAGGGTTCTATGCTCCCTCTGTAACCGTCCAACTCCAACTCTGTGTTCGTCGGATAGCCCTCGAATCTCACTTCATTCAACCTCCTGAACAGGCTATCCAGTTTGGAGACTATCAACTTCGCCTCGAGACGGTTTCCCTGCATGGTTCCGATCATGGTGGTTATGGTCGCCTCTCTCTCCATTATATAGCGTAGCCAAGACTCCAGTGACTCCAATCCCGCTGGCTCTGGCCCTATGAGTTTGAAGAGGAAGTCCTCCGTCTTCTCTTTGACCTCCATCTCTCCAGTTTCAAGGGCGGAGAAGAAGCTCTGGCAGCTGTTGTAGAGCTTTGAGAGTTCCGCAGTGTGGATCGCCAGATGTCTGATCTCGCTAAGAACTGATTCTACTCTCTTCTCAGCTTCCTCGCCGACAACGTGAATAGGCGAAAGGAAGTAGTATCTGTCAAACGACTCTTTTTCCTCGTTCTCAGGCTCAAGTATTGAGAGGACCGACTCCCTTACTATGCCAATTCCGGGTTTGGGCCTTGACAGGTGTCTCGAATACTCCTCGGCCAAGGATACAGCCACGTGTTCATCCTCGGCAACAGGCATGAATACCGTGAAAGTTGAGAGAGGATTCAACGCAGGAAGCGATGGCCCGAGATCGGTTATATCAAACAGCCGTAAATCGTTCTTTATCACAGCGTCAAGCTCGTAGTCACGACCGTAGTCCGTATTCGATCTCAACACGAAGAAACCGCTCGACTCATCAACTGTAAGCCTGTGTCGGATTTTTCCGAAAGAGACTTCCAGAGAATCTCCGGAAACCGCCACCTTTTCAAATTTTCTTGTGAGTGCTTCGGCTATCTCATCGGCGACAGCATCCTTAGCCTTCCCGTCACATTGGAAGACCTGCATCTTGACGATACTCAAAGGCGGATGCGTCTCAGAGCCCTGCATCGGCTTTGACCTCATTACAGTTCGAATATGTACACGCAGGCAGAGTCTCCTCTGCTCTTCATCGAGGCCAATCTCATTTTTATCCCGGGCATCACAATCGATGCCACTCCCTCAATGACAGGCAAAGCATAGTTGGTGTCGAGCCATATCCAAGGAATGTTGAGGGTCAGAGCCGCCCTCATAATCGGACAGAATCCTGCGCAGCGCATAGTCACCTTGTTACCTTCAACCTTGGCAGAGGGTTCACCCTGCACAGACCTTTGGAACTCGTTGAGTACTGCAGCGACATCGGCAAGGTTGCCTCCCTTGACGTCAAGCTTTCGCAGGAACCCTCGACCCATATCTTGACCCGCCTGAAAGGCCTTTCTCTTCGCCGCGCCAGGATCGTTTCTGAAAAGGTCATAAAACTCACCCGGCGAACAAAAACTCAATTCCCAACCCTTGATGAAAATGCGGATACGCCATATATATAGAGCTTCAGCAAGCTCTTGCATCTCAAGACCAGAATGAAGTCCGCGTTCGCCAGTCGTGAGAACGCGACAGGCCGAAAGTCATGCTGAACTCGAATAACTTCATCGGTAGATGGGGAGTCGATACATGGGTCTTAGAGGCCTTCCCCATCGAGAAGGCCGTTCACATCTTGGAGGAGGAAGGGTTTGAGTGCTTCGAATATGCCTACGAGCACTTCAAGGAGGATGACTTAAGAGGAACGGTCAGTTCTAGGATCAGGAAACTGTCCGGCGAAGTCTCAACGCTCAGCATTGAGCCTTCACAGATGCATGCACCCTACGGTGAGCTAGACAGCCAACTGGCATCTCCAGACGAAACCACTAGGTCGAAGGGAATCAAAAAAGCAAAGGAGTGGCTGGAATACGCAGGCATACTGGGTGTCAAGGTTTTGGTGTTTCACCCAGCCTGGAACAAGAGGGAAATCCGGCCTTCCTCAAAAGAGGATACACAGCAGAGCAAAACATGGAACAGAGAAGTCTTCCCAAAGATAGGTAGGTTTGGCGGAGAGGTCGGAGTCAAAGTTGCACTGGAGAACCGAGACGATCCAGTGTTCGGATCACGTCTTGAGGACCTCCTAGATATCGTTGAAATGGATCCGGACAATCTGGGGGTCTGCTTGGACACGGGCCACGCGAACATCAATGGTTTCGCTTGCGGCCGGTTCGCGATAGATCTGGGCGAGCATCTTATCGCAACACATATCCATGACAACGACGGGCAGTCAGATCAGCACCTTCTTCCGTTCGTGGGCAACATCGATTGGGACGACTTCCTTGACGCAATCGACCGCTGTCACTACGGTGGCCGTATGATCGTCGAGGTTCCGGGCAGCGATACAGACCAGCGCATCTGCCTAGATAAGATAAAGCTAGTCAAACGACTCATGGACATCATTTGACATCCCGAACCCTTTTGAGAGGCTCTGGAATGGCTCTTCTGGATTAGCCTTAAGGAGCGCATCTCCCAAGGAGAGTAACTCGACAAGACTCCAACGAGCCAATTGTAGTGTCCTTAGCCTATTCCAACCATGCCTTTATGAAGAGTGGGTCGAAGAGACCTTCCTATTGAACCGATGTTTTGCCGTTTCAACCACTATGAAGTATAGCAGAAGTATACCCAAGACAGTCGTTAGCAGTATTGAAGGCAGTGGATAGAACTCAAAAAATGAGCCGACCTGAGAAAATGGCAGGAGAATCGTAAAAAGACCAAATACTACTGAGGAGAAGATCAGTATTCTGCTTGGCTTGCTTTCGTAGAACCGCCTCGGCGTCCTAATCGCAAACGTTACCACGATCTCCGATAGCGTCGATTCAATGAACCAGCCTGTCCTGAACAGGGCAACGTTGGCTCCAGCTAGAAACAGTATCAAGCCCATAGTCATGAAGTCGAAGACGGAGCTTATGCCACCAAAGAACGTCGCGAATCTGCCTATCAGCCTTATGTTCCAGTTCTTGGGCTTGAGCAACTCCTCTTGATCAACACTATCGGTCGAGATCGCCAGCAGGGGTCCGTCGCTGATCAGGTTTGTCATCAGCACTTGGAAAGGCAGCATTGGAAGAAAGTTCAGCACCAATGAGACTATGGCGAGTGTTGTCACGTTGCCCATGTTCGCAGAGATCGTGTTGAGAATGTATTTCGTCGTATTACTGAAGGTGGTTCTGCCTTCGACTATGCCTTCCGATATGATTTCCAAGCTCTCTTGCGTTAGGATGACATCAGCAGCTTCTTTGGCGATGTCCACGCCACCGTCAACCGATATTCCCACGTCAGCATACCTCAATGCAGGCGCGTCATTTACGCCGTCTCCCAAGAAACCAGTTACATGCCCATTCTTGCTAAGGGCAGAGACTATCCTCGCCTTGTGTTCAGGTGTAAGCCTTGCAAACACACTCTGTTTTTCCACAGTCTTGCGAAGCGTTTCATCATCCATTGCGTCGACATCGCTTCCTGTCAATATCTCCGATGTTTCCATTCCCACCTCATTCATCACGGTTCTCGTTGCGATCGGGTTATCCCCGGTCAATATCTTCACTTCTACGCCGAGCTTTTTGAGTTGCAGAATGGAATCCTTAGCTCCAGTTTTCAACGGATCTTTGAAACATAGAAAACCGATCAGAGTCAATGCATTCTCTTCATTTTCATGGTAGTTCTCTTTCTTTTCGACTTCTTTAATCGCAACACTAATGACCATGTATCCCTTCTTGAAGAGCCCCTCGGAGACCGCACGGACCTTGTCAGCATCGAGTTCTACTATTTTCTCGCCGATCTTCATCTCTGAGCATGCGCGTAGCGTGTTTTCGGGTGCACCTTTGCAAACTAGAAGAAGTCTATCTCCATCCTTGACCACTACGCTCATTCTTCTCCTAGAATAATTGAACGGGATTAGATCCACAACCTCAAACTCCAGCTTAGCCAAACCTTCTTTCTTGACGTACTCGGCTATTGCGACGTCAATAGGGCTGCCTGTCGCTCTACCAGATATCTCTCCGACCGAGACGCAAAGCGATGCGAGTTCTATCAATTCTTCGTCTCTATTGCCCTCAAGATCGAGGTAATCAACCAGGGTCGTCCTGTTCTTGGTGATCGTTCCAGTCTTGTCGGCGCAGAAGACGTCCATGTTCCCTAGGTCTTCGATCGCGCTCAATTTCTTGACTATGACGCCTTCCTTGCTCATCCGAATGGCGCCTCTGGAAAGCCCGATTGTGATGATTATTGGCAATGTTTCGGGTATGATGCCAACCGCCAATGCCAATGAGAAGAGAGCAGAATCAAATACGCTCTTCCCCGTGATGGAATTTATGACGAATATGGAGACTACGCCCACTGCTATTATTTTCACCAGAAATTTGCTGAATCCCTTTATGTTCTTCTGATAGTTTGTTTCCGGCTCCTCAGATTTCAGAAACCCTACTACCTTTCCGAAGGTGCTTTTCATTCCGGTAGCGACTACCACTCCATTGCCATGGCCGTTCACGACCAGCGTCCCCATGAAGGCCATGTTCTCCATCTTCTGAGGCTCTATCTTCTCAGCTTGGATTGGGGCTGTACTCTTGTGGGATGGGTATGACTCTCCGGTGACAATTGACTCATCAATATCGAGGTCGTCTGTTTCTATTATGCGGAGGTCGGCCGGAACTCTATCGCCGGTCTCCAAGTGGACAATGTCTCCAGGCACAATGTTCCTTGTATCCACCTCTGTTAGCCTACTACTTCTCAAGACCTTTGCTCTATACCTGATGTACTGAATCAGTTTCTGCAGAGACTTCTCTGATTTGTACTCTTGAGCAAATCCAACAAGGACATTGACCAAAACTATAGCCGTGATTATGGCAGCCTCATCAATTCCGCCGGTAAAATAGGAAATAACTGACGCGATTATCAGCGCCAGTACCAATAAGTCTTTCACTTGCGAGAAGACCAAGGTTAATGCAGACTTTTTCTTCCTCACAGGAATATCGTTGAAACCATGCTTCCCTAGTCTCGCGTTAACCTCACTCTCCTGTAATCCAGTCTTCGAAGAAGAGAACTCCTCAAGAACCTCTTCGGAGGTCATCGCCCAATAACTCGTATCAACAGTTCGCAGGAGTTCTCCCTCCTCTTCAGGAGCCATCGGCCCTCCGACGTATGAGCAGCGGCGCAGCGCGTTCTGCAGTTATTTCACAGGCAGAGCGATGCTTAGATTGGTATAGGCGTTTCGGAGGTTTCTCGAAGAGCCAAGGCAACAGGAAGCTCTACGGATCACTATATCCGAAGATGAGATTTGCGCAGGAAGGCTGGCTCGATTTCCTCAAAGCATATTGGAGTGTCAAAGTCGGTTAAGGGCTGCTTAACCCGACTAATTCCGCTTCTTTCATGGTTGTATTCGGTTGGATCTGTGAGATCTCAAGATTTCCTAGAGTTCAGTAAGCTAGTCGCCACCCAATACTCCTGTAACAGTAATATGTAACATAGTTTCGTGCTCTCTTATTTGCAGAGAATTCAAAGCACTGTCAGGCGACAAACAAGATGACCGCAAACATCCGAAACAAGTTGCGAAGAGAGCTACACAGCTTCTACGCCCTTCTGCTGATCAGCATCGTGTTCGCCTGCATTGCCTTGGCACTCGGAATAGGATTCGGTGTTCAGAACCTACTTGGGCTGATCAAGGCGCAAAGCACGCCTCCGATTCAAGTAGCATTTACCTCGGTACTGGTCTTGATCGGATTCGTTGCCTTTGGTCTCTCGCTCCGCTGGCTCATCACCTCAACAGAGGTGTTCTCTGACGCTCACGATCTTCGAGAGAACTACGAGAAATCGATGGTAAGCCTCGACGACCACCAATTGACATGGTTGCTGGTACGAACGTTGGGATACTATCGGGAGCGGAGATCAACAATACAACGATTGTCTCTGTTCAGCAAGATAGCTGGCATTTGCTTCATAGTCAACGGTCTCTTCCAACTTGCTGTGGCCGCTATAAGTCCCCCAAGCTCCTTCCTAGGAGTCTTGACGACAATTGTAACCTTCTTGCTGAACCTAGCGATCGGTGTCACAGGCATCTATGTTCCTCAGTACTTCGTAAGATACTCCAACGCTTGGGATCACAGACTTCGCGAAAGCGCCGAGTCAGAAAGAGATCTCCAAAAGCTCATCGCTGGCGATGCAGGTTGAAAACTCGCAGAACCCAGTATGAGATCCACTGGGAGATCCTGATCTTCTGTAGATCTGAAAGGACATTCACCCAAATCATCAACAGATGTGATCTGAACTCAAAGATCGCACAAGAGCACATAGATTTCCTGAGCGCCAAGGGATATCTGTCAAAGACAAACGATCACGGCAGAACGCTCTACAAAACTGCAGAGAGCGCTAATGAATATCTGACGCTTTTTGCCAAGATCTATCAAGAACTGTACGAGAACAGCCCTGAGTTCAAGCTATAGGGATTCCCCCATCACTCACGCTCCTAAGAGCTTCAACGCGCCCGAGACGTTTAAGAGGCGCATTGGTTCATCCAGCTACCCAAAGGTGTCGAAGATTGGCGGAAAGATTCAAGCCATCTTCAAACATGGTCACACTCTACCGCCTATATGTGCTGATTGCCATTTCGCCCCTAGTTCTAGTGGGCTGCGTCATCACATGGGTGGTCTACAATACTAGTCCAGACCTAACATGGGTTCCAGCTCTGCTCTTCTCCATCCCGATAATAGTGATCGCAGGCTTCGTGCTATACTGGGTAGGCAGATACTTCCAATCGATAAGCTACCAGCTTACAAACGACGAGGTGATCGTCGAGCGCGGCGTATGGTGGAGGATGAAACACACGGTACCCTTCGGCCGGATAATGTCGGTAGACGTAATCCAAGGACCGGTATCGAGGATGCTTGGCATAGCAACCGTGGACGTATACACCGCTGGCTACACCGGCGTCAGAGGCGGAGCCGGAGGCCCCGTAAGCAGGAGGGCCGAAGCGTCGATCATGCATGTTCCGAACTTCGGAGAGGTTAGAGAGAGCGTTCTGAGCATGGTGAGAGGCAGGCCTCTCTTTGCGGCCCGGGCAGGGGATCCTAGCGCCGAAATACTGGCCGAGCTGCGGAAGATAAGGGAACTCTTGGAAAAATAGCATGGTCAAGAGAGCAGTGCTAGTCCGGCACGACAGGAGGGCAGACCTTGAGCGTGACAAATTCCCGCATGTTCGATGAGATCTCGAATTGTCACTTGGAAAGCTCTTCCAAGGTCTTCCCCTTCGTCGACATACCGAATACTGCCACAATGCTGATGGATACGAGAGTCAGAACTCCAGACAGGGTGAGCACCCATGATGCGCCCGCGGTGTCCATGAGAATCCCAAAGATGATCGGAAATATGGACATACCTATCCTGCCCATGCCAGTGCCGGAAGCGAAGGCGGAAGCTCTAGCCCGTGTTGGAAACAGCTCCTGAGCATAGGCATATCCCTGAGAGACTTGCAGACCAATACCGAGCTGGTACAGCATTCCAACGACAGCAGCGAGCATGGCAAGGTGCAGGACGCGGCCGAAGGCTATCATCATGATCCCTGCAAACGATAGGCCGATGACCAACATGTTCTTCCTGCCGAGCCTCTCACATACGGCCACCGAGATCATGCTGCCGAAGAAGGTACCGAGGTAGACTATCATCATGATCATAGAACC
>CAYWPD010000040.1:0-13592 GCA_964460055.1 uncultured Candidatus Bathyarchaeia archaeon | reverse complement strand
AGACAGGCTGAAGGCGAGCTAGGGGAGCAGCCTGAAACCCCCGGCGAGGAGAGGCGTGCCCTCAACAACTCCTTGGAACGCGCAGAGTCCTTCCTAAACAGGATCCAGCAGATCTTACTCGCAGCCAACGAATCAAATCCTGACCTAGTCAAGGAGCTCAATGCAACATGGATGATATCCTACGACAAGCTGCAGACAGCCATGGCGTTTCTCAGAGAAGGAAAGATCAACGAGACAGCGCAGCTCATCGGGCACATAAGAAGCACCTTCAACCAGACCCTGGACGAGATAGCGCACCTCCGTAAGGCAACAAACGAGGCGAAGGTCAGCGGCTACCTCAAATCGATCGAGAATAGACTCGAAGCCCTCAGAAAAC
Source organism: uncultured Candidatus Bathyarchaeia archaeon (assembly GCA_964460055.1). Taxonomy (GTDB): domain Archaea; phylum Thermoproteota; class Bathyarchaeia; order RBG-16-48-13; family CAYWPD01; genus CAYWPD01. Next base: position 13,216 of record CAYWPD010000040.1, on the reverse strand, counting down.
AGGCAGACAGGGCTCCCGAACCGCAAAGAACCACCGCAAACGACCTGCTGGACGATGCCGAAGAAAAGCTGAACGAGGCGAGAGCAGCGAGCGGCCAGGAAGCGACAAGTCTACTCGCCGAAGCCCAAGACCTCATAGATCAGGCAAAAGATGCTTTGCACACGTCTCACGGAAAGCCATGAAGGAAAGAGGAATAGGGGGAAACAGAAATCGCGCTAGATCTCGACTACCAATATCGAGATGAGGATCGAGAAGCTGAGAGACGTCAACTTCGCGATGCAGCAAAAAGACGCTTGTGTCCTAGATGCCCCAAACTCGACTGGTGCTCCCCCTTTGAGGTCTGTGTCGAGGTTAAGACCGTGGAAAAGACCCTTCCCAACGCTCCTCCCATGTCCCCGATTTCTCACCCAAGCAGCCCTGAAGGCCCAGAGACGAATGTCGGTCTTCCAGAGATACTCTCCTCGGACCCGAAGAATCTGACAGGAAGAGCAGTCCTTCTCGCAACTGGCGACCTCACCTAGCATCCATATCAAGATGGGCGAATGTGATCTTGGTGGATTGCTGGTTCTGCGAGGGGGAGATCAGGGAGGACGAAGAGGCAGTGATGTTCAACGGCAGACGTTACCATAGGCGTTGCCTAGAGAGGGTGTTGAGGCCCCAAGCAGCATCAGAAGATGCGTCCTCGAGAGTTCGTAGGGCGAAGCGTTGATCTTCTCCAGTTGTCCCGTGGAAGATCTGTCATAATTATTGTTAACCCGATTTCTGCAACGGCAATCCCCACTGAGGCCCTAACTATGAATTCCTCATTCTTCTCACTGTAGCCTGTGATTTGGAGATCACCTTGGCTTCTGGAATAGTGCGCTCAAGGACGTCGCGAGGCATCCACATTCCCCTTCTCGAGCGCGCTCTCGATTCAAGCCGAGTCTGACCTCTCTTTGACAGACCATCCATATCTTCCGAAAAGGGGCACATATAGTACCTGTTCTATGATCGAGCTTCTTAGGATCGAATGCCTTCTCTTCTCCATGATTGTCAGATTCTATGGGCTTCTAGGGTGTCCGATCGGGGCGGCAATCTTTCCCCGGATACGGAGCTGTTGTATGAGAGGAGATGGCACCTTCGGGGAGGCTGCCATGACGCAGATCTTGTCGTAGGGCGCCCCCAGCGAATAACCTTCTGAGCCATCTCCCAGGATCGATAGTATGTCGTGATAACCCAAAGCAAGAAGGTTCTTCTTGGCGAAGTTGTAGGTTCTTGGTTCTATCTCAATCGTGGTCACTGCTCCCCGTCGCCGACGATCTCTCTCACCAAGGCCGCTCCATAGCCTGAACCTGTGCCAATTTCAAGGAACCTGTCTCCTCGCCTCAACTCGAGGGCTTCGTAAAAGAGTGGGTGGCTGTGGGGGCAGGAGATTGTCTGATTCCTTCCGCCGCCTAGTAAAGGGAAAGGCAGCTCGTGGTACGCGTAGTCTCGATATCTGATGGGTGTGAAGCTCTCTTTCGGAACTCTTCTTGTAGCTTGAGCGATCAGAGAAGACTTGAGGAAGCCCTATTGGATCAATCGCGTGACCATGTCCTCTCTTTCTTTGGCAAAGTCTTGTGTTGACTTTGACTCTGCTTAAGGGAGGAGGTACGATCCATCCGAGGGCCATTTTTCTCTCCACTCTGGATAGTGCGAGCCAGTTATTCGGTTTGATACGACTCGAGAAGTATCGGTCTTCCGACGACCTTTTCAAAAATCAGTTTTGTTACTGGCGATTTCTAGGCAAATCCTCGATCGTATACCTAGGATGTGGTTCTTTATGCCGCTATTTGGGAATGTGCATGAAAGTGGAAGCGTCAAACGGGTCCTTATTCACCATCTGGAAGGGCGCTAGAACAGACCGATCTTGATTCCAGGAAGCACAGTCCCGATGAATCCGTGGACATCGATGGTTCATCGGCCAACATCGTCGCCTGAGTACACTCTTTCTAGTTCTAGAAAAAAGCGAGGATTCGCGGGAGACGCTGCGACTCGGCGCGTTAATAAGTGTTATATTCTCCTTAAGATCGCCTCTTCACAGACTCGAACGAGTCCGGCACACAGCTGAAAAACCATTGGGCTCGCGAGAAGAGTAACGAGTGCATGAGGGTCCATATAGATGGTCGAAGTGTGGCTACCATACGGCAGAACCGAAGTGGCAGTCAACATACCAGACGAGAACTTCATCGGTGAAATAGCGCCAAAGCCCTTACCCGCCGTTTCTGATCTAGGATTGACCGTAGGTAACGCCCTCTCAGACTCCCTCGGAGCCCCCAAGTTAGGAGACATTGCAAGAGGAAAGACAAGGGCGGCTGTTGCCATCGATCAAGGCCCGGACTTGACCTTCACCACACAGGTTCTCTCGACGGTACTGAATGAGCTGAATCTGGCCGGAGTCAGCCTTAGGGAATCGAAGGTGATCCTAGCAAGAGGACTCCTTTCGTCGCCAAATGACACGATCCCAGTGACTGGAGGACTCGATCCATCTCAGATAATCATCCACGACCCCGAATCCGAGAATCTCGCCGCCGTCGGAGAGACCAAGCTCGGAACTAGGGTTGCCATTAACCAAGCCTTCGCCTCTTCCGACCTGAAGATACTCGTCGGCTACTCGATACCCAGTGGTCTGTACGGGTTCTCTGGCGTTCTGAATGTCGTCTTGCCAGGTATCTGTGGATCACACGGAAGCAGCCGTAGCTGGTCCTCGTTTGACGATCCGCAGGTTAAGCTCGGAGCAGTCGAAGGAAATCCCATCAGGGCAGACATGCTTGAGGCAGCCAGACTGGTCGGAGTGGATTTCGCCGTCAACGGCGTACCCGACCGCGAAGGCAGAATGGCGTACTGCTTTGCTGGTGATATGGAGAGAGTAGACAAAGAATCTCTAGAGAAGTGTAGAGAAGTCTTCCAAACTCATGTTGAGAAACACCCCAGTATCGTCATCACCAGTGCCGGAGGCCATCCATTTGATCGTTCACTTCAGACAGCGTCAATGTGCATTGCTGGTGCAAGCACCACAGTACGTCGAGACGGAACAGTGATTGCAGCCTGTGAGTGCTCCGAAGGGGCAGGCTCGAGAGAATTCGTCGAGTGGGGCAGTACTTTGACCCACACAGACAACCCTTCGAGAGAGCTCAAAAGGAAGTTCCGACTGGAGGGACACCAAGCTCTTCAGGTCGTCGAAGCTGCCGAGAGAGGTAGAGTAGTACTCGTATCCGTTCTACCGGACTACTATTCGAGTGGGACCTTCAGACTGAAGACTTCACGCACTGTGAACGACGCGTTAAAGTCATCGCTAACCGCTCTTGGAAAGGGTTCGAAAGTGGCTACCATCCCGTATGGGACTTTGACTGCACCCTTCACAGAGTCTAGATCCGAGTGAAGCAGAGGAAGAAGATCGCAGCCATTGCGATGGAAAGCAGTTTCCTGCTGTTGCCGATCGGTGACACGTCGTCGAGGGGGCCCACCGTCTTCGATCTCCACATCATGATGAAGATCAGCAATGCCATGAATTGATACCCCGCAAGGAACATGGCAGCCAAAGCCAAGTAGGATAAATAGACGAACGGTTTCTCGCTCAATGCTGCTCTCGCTACGTGACCTCCATCCAGCTGCCATGCAGGGAACAGGTTCAGCGAGGTCAGGAGCATGCCGAACCACCCCGCGAGCACCACGGGGTGGAATAGAAGGACTTGCCCAGCCGGAGCCGGTTTGATAAAGCCCGCTAGGAGGTCTAACAGAATAGAGCTTGGCAGTGATCCCACCAGACCCTGTTGAGCCCACTGCTCCACATCACTCTGTGACACCAAGAAAGATTGGCTGATTCCGATCGAAGCCACTATCGTGCTGAGGACGAAACCTACGAGGGGGCCGCTGAACCCCATATCAAATAGCTGTTCCCTGTTGACAGGCGGCTCCTTCTGCATTATGACAGCTCCGAAGGTGCCAAATCCCAGCCCTGGTATTCCAGGGATGAAGTAGGGCAGTGTTGCTTCTATCTTGCTCTTTATGCATGCCAGTTTGTGTCCAACTTCATGCAGCCCCACTATGGCCAAGAGGCTCATCGCGTATACTCCTGTGAGCAGGAACTGACTGTAGCCGGGCATGAGCTGCTCCAATATGGGGCTGTTCGCCCATGAGATGTATCCGTCCAGGAAGATGGTGGTCCCGGTCGCGATCAAGAGGATTACGTTGATCATGGCTTTCGACGGCTTCGATTGGAGTCGTGGAAAGACCTTGATGATTAGCCTGCCCGAATCGCGCCTCAGAACGGGTGTCAGCCCCCGCGCCTTCATTGAGGCAGCCAGGCTGGAGAACCGCTCCTTCGTCTCGGTCTCAGCAATGATACAGGTCGGGATGCCGAACTCCACGTACATCTGCTCTATTTGAAACTCGCGCTCCACATATCCCCTAATCTCATCCAGTAGCTCTGGGGACATTATAGGTGGGGGCGGGGGAATACCCAATTCCTCTGACTCCTAGCTGAAACGGCGAAGCTCCAATTCGAGGCAGATCTAATTAACGCTTCGCTGAGGGTAGCAAGAAGCAGTGATCTACCAAGACATCCTCGAGAGTCCTAATAACCGAAGAATGCACAATTATCCGTGAAGCGAGATGGTGGAACCGTACGCCGCAGGATTGGTGACGAAGAGTCCATACGTCGCCAGAAGGACCGTCGAAGGTGACATAGTCGCCGTATTGGATCTGTCTCTCGAGAATAGAGGGCTCAGACCGATCACACCGAGGTCGAGAGTGCTAACATCCCACTCCGTTCACGAAATTGCCATCACAGATCAGGAGAGAACGGATGAGAGAGGGTTGATAGACAGAGTCGCGTACGTGGGTTTTGTCGAGATAACCCACGGCGGAGTCGTCGTCGTCGAAGATGCAATTAGAGTATCCGATCTGGACATTGGAATCCTTCTGGGATTCGATGAGACACACTTCCCGAACCATATGATTCTCATAGTTCGAGCAAGAGAAAGGAAGACTGGAAAGCAGCTTGACATCAGTGTAGGCGATCGCTTTCTCGTTCTTCCCAGAGAGAAACTAGAATAGAATCAGAATCACTCCGCAATTACCTTGTTATGTTCATGCAGAAAGCACTTTGACGATGCCTACTATCTTGAAGATCATGTGTTTCGTATTCGAGTACTGCCTAGTTTCACCGTTGACTAAATGCTCCGAGCTCGCTCTCCTCTCCTAGCTTGAACATTAGAAGCCTCAGCTAGTGCCACCATTCCAAGTGGGAGGAAGACCTTTCAGCCATCTCATAACCCTTTTGAGTTTCTCGATAGTGGCCCTTGGAAACGGGGGCTCAAGCCCATAATAGAAGGCTTATATTGAATCGTCTTTCATTGTTTACGCCATCTCTCTTGGAAAAGTCTTGCCTCTCCTGCTCGAGGGAGCCCTTTGACTCAAAGCGCCGTCACCATAAGGCTGTTCAGAGTTGAAGATCTGAACCAAGTGATGGATATAAACCGGAAATGCCTTCCGGAGAATTATGAGTCGTCATTCTTCAAGGAACTGCACGAGAGGTATCCTAACACGTTCATCGTCGCCGAAGAGGATGGCGTCATAGTCGCGTATGTCATGTGCAGGATCGAGCTGGGGTTTCCGGACCTCAAGCGATTCGGAATTCCGAAGAAAGGTCATGTGGTCTCACTGGCTGTTCTGCCGGACAGTCGGAGAAAAGGCATAGCAACGGAACTCATGAAGGAGGCTATGAAGGCCATGGATGGCTACGGATGTTCTGAGTGCTACCTCGAGGTGCGGACAACAAATGAGCCAGCTCTAGACCTCTACAGAAAGATGGGCTTCAGCGTGGGTAGAAGAATTGAAGGCTACTACTTTGATGGTGAAGCCGCCTTCTTCATGACACGGAAGTTGCCTTATATCGAGCGGAACGCTGATACGTAGCCCTCAAGTTCCCAACTTCAATGCAGCTGTCGTGAGCACGCGTTGTCGAGCGAAATGCTTCTTGGATATTTAAGGCAGGAAGGCATTCATGGCAAGATCCTCTTGTTCGAGAAACCCACGACAACGGTAGCCGAGGCCGTCCAAGCACTCGGGATAGACAGAAAGCAGATCCTGAAGAGCATTCTGTTCGTGGATGAGAATGGGAGACCAGTTCTAGCTCTTGTTTCAGGACACAGTAGAGTCAACATTCCGAAACTCGAGACAGCCTCAGGCGCCCGACGACTCAGAATCGCTCGAGAGCGGGAAGTGGAAAGGTACACAGGATACAGAGTGGGTGCCCTGCCTCCCATCGGACACCAAAGAAGAATTGCCACTTATGCTGACCACGCTGTATTGAGCCAGAAAGTCGTCTATTGCGGCGGAGGGGATACAGATAAACTGCTGGAGATCTCGGCCCTCGACTTAATCCGTACTAGCTCAGCAACGGTCGTAGACATATCCGAGTAATTGGTTGTCGAGCCGCTAGTCCAACCACTTCAACTTTGTAAGAAGCAGCTTCAGCGACTTGGTCAGCGGGTAAGTCTTGAGTTCGGTTATGGGCACCCATCTGGCTTCGGACACGTCAGACGCTGCTTGTGGCTCACCTGACTCTGAACGTGCAAGGTACTCGACAATTACGTAATGGAAGCGGATTCTCCCAAAGTCGTCTCGCACAATGTTATCCACCACCTCCAATACGCTGTCGATTTCAACGGTCAGTCCAGTCTCCTCCTTCACCTCCCTGACGGCCGCGTCTCTCGAGTTTTCTCCGATCTCAATGATCCCTCCAGGGATTGACCATAGCCCTTTCCCCGGATCGTTAAGTCTTCTGGCAAGAAGTATGAAGTCTCCCCGTCGGATGAGTACTCCCACAGCGGGTACAGGGGACTGTGGATACTGGCGAGCCATAGTGAACACTGGATGGACCGATACCTTTCAAGCTTCTTCGTGCACTTGTTGCACTGCTCTCGCTCATATGAGCTTGAGAAGAAGCGCTTTCTCTGTATGAAGGCGGTTTTCGGATTCTTGGAAGATCCGGCTGTTTGGGCCATAAAAGACATCTGAGGTTATCTCTTTCCCTTGCTGCGCGGGTAGACAGTGCATGACTATGCAGTCCTTCTTGGCCAGGGACAACATGTGACCGTTCAGCTGATAGGGCGGAAATACCTTCAGTCGCTTGTCCTTCTCCGATTCCTGGCCCAGTGAGACCCATGTGTCGGTGACCAGAACGTCGGCGTCCTTGGCTGCTTCGTCAGGCTTGTTGGTCAGTCTAGCGGATCCCTTGATCTTGGGCTCGTATCCTCTTGGAGTGGCTACCGTCATATCGACTCCGAGAAGCGAGGAAGCTTCCATCAGGGAGTGACAGACGTTGTTCCCGTCGCCTAGCCATCCGATCTTCAGGCCCTTGAACCGCCCTTTTGCCTCCCAAACGGTCATCATATCAGCCAGCGCTTGGCAGGGATGATGTAGGTCGCTCAGCCCGTTTATCACGGGTTTGTCGCAACCCTTGGCGATCCTTTCGACGATCTCATGTTCAAAGACTCTGGCCATGACGCAGTCGCAGTACAACCCCAGAACCTTGGACTCATCTTCGATTGAGCCCTTTGTGAAGTTCGTCTCAGCCCAGTTCAAGTTGATTGCGTGCCCACCCATCTGGGCCATGCCAACTTCAAACGAGACTCTTGTTCTTGTAGAAGTCTTCATGAATAGCATAGCGAGCGACTTACTTTTCATCGCTCGGGAATAGCCGTTCCTGCGCTTCAAATCCATGGACAAGGAGAGGATCTCAGTTATCTCATTTCTGTCAAGATCTGAGACCGTTAGGAAGTCTCGTCCCTTTAGTGTCGACAGTTCTACTCATCTCCTTCACTAAATTGGCCAAGAGCGCTCATTGATTTTATGTATTTTGGCGGCTGTGGAAACATGTCAAGGAGAGTTCTCGGATACTCTTCGCGCAAGTTCAGACAGATTTCTCACGACCAAGTTAGGTCGTTCGAGATCGATCCGTACATTGGTTATGTCTTTCCGCTTCGTGACGCCTGTAAGAACCAAGATTGTGAAGAGGCCGCACTGATTTCCTGCAATTATATCGGTGTCCAACCTGTCGCCGACCATAGCGGTTGAAGTCCGGGGAGCCCCCGAAATCTCGAGCGCAACCTCCACAATGTACCTGTTCGGCTTTCCGACAATGATGCCTGGCGCCTTTTCGGAGCATGCTTTGATCGCATCTATGATAGCACCAACTCCCGGGGAGAGCCCACCCGGAGTAGGCAGAGTTGTATCGGGATTTGTCGCGATGAACTCAGCTCCTTGGCGAATTGCCCTCATAGCCAGAGCGAGTTTCTTGTAGCTGAAGCCTCGGTCAAGCCCTACAACAACTGCGTCCACCTGCTCCGATGATTCTCCGTCCGTCAGAGCAAGTCCAGCGAGACGAAGCTCCTCAGCAAGTCCCTCTTCTCCGACCATAAAGATCTGCAAATCCTTCCTTTTCGACTGAAGTAGTCTCGCTGCCGCAAATCCCGAAGTCACGATCTGCTCAGGCTCAGCTTCTATTCCAAAAGAGTGTAATTTCTTCGCGTATTGATTTCTTGAGAGCGTCGAGTTGTTAGTCAGATAGAGTATCTTCCTGCCATCTCTTTCGAGGGCATCTATGGCGAGGCGCGCGTCCGGTATGGGCTGGTCACCTCGATAGACCACGCCGTCAAGGTCCAGCATGAAGTGCGTGATCATACGTAGATACATCTTCGTGTCAGCTCTTGGTCTGTTGGCCACCCCTCGGACTCTCCTTCACAATCCAGCAGCGGTACCGCGTTCCAAATAATGGTTTATCAGCGATTCAATATGCACTGAAGGAAGATAACGCCAGACCTCGGTGTTCATGCCGAGCAGTTGTCCTTGCACAGCTGAAAATGGAGACCGGGTGACTGCTCCTGAGCTTTTCATCGAGTCTTCCGACTGCTCTTGCGCCGTCTTTCTGCTCTTTCTCCTAGCAGCCACCTTATCGGTATATCTTGACTGGATCCATCTGGAAGTGTGCGTCTGATCGTTATTGGGAGGACGTTGCTCTCCAATTCCAATATGGCCAGTTCTATGGAGCTTGTCACCCCTGCCGGGGGAGCTATCAATAGTGGAGCACCCAAAGCGATCTGGAGAGCACGGGCCCCTACGACTCGTGCCCGCTCGAACCGAGTCATCTCTGGGGGTCCGATCTTTACTCTTGACGACATTATTCCCGGTTTCCCGGATCTAGTCGCCGCCTTCTCCGCTTGGCATTTCAGGCTTTGGACCCTTCGGCATAGCTGGCCCCTTCATCTTTGAGGATGCGATAATGTCGTCGATCCTAAGGATCATGTTGGCAGCTTCGCTGGCTGACTTTATCACTTGCTTCTTTACTGAGAGGGGCTCGTAAACGCTGAGCTTCTCCATGTCTTTGACTTTACCTGAGATCGGATCCAAACCAGCCCAGACTTCGCCTTTCTCGTGTCGTGACCGAAGAGCTACTATTGTGTCTATAGTATCCGACCCCGAGTTCTCTGCCAAGGCAGTGGGTATACCTTCCAGAGCCTCTGCGAACTTCTGAATCGCGAGCTGCTCTCTACCAGATATCTTCTCTGAGAACTTTCTAATGGCTCCGGCCAATTCGCTCTCAGGGGCGCCGCCTCCTGCCACGATCTTCGGCTCTTGAACCACGTCTCTCACCACGCAGAGCGCGTCATGCACCGATCTCTCCGCCTCATCGACTATTCTTTCCGTCCCGCCTCTGATCAGTATCGTCACCGCCTTAGGGTTCTTGCATCCTTCAACGAAGGTCATCTTGTCGTCAGCGATTTTCCTCTCTTCCACCAACTTCGCGTAACCCAAATCCTTTCCAGATAGGTCGTCTAAGTCCGTGACGACTCGGCCGCCTGTGGCCTTCGCCAGCTTCTCCATGTCTGACTTCTTGACTCGTCGGACTGAGAGGACGCTGTTTCGGGCTAGGAAATGCTGAGCCATGTCGTCTATGCCCTTTTGGCAGATCAGCACGTTGGCCCCGCTCCCTGTGACCTTCTTCACCATGCCTCGGAGCATCGTCTCTTCCTGATCCAGAAATGCCTTCATCTGGTCAGGGCTCTCGATGTTCAGCTTTGCGTCGAACTCGGTTTTCTCGATCTCCAAAGGACAGTCCAGGAGAGCGATGTTAGCTTCGTCAACCCTCTTGGGCATCCCGGGATGAACAACTTCTTTATCGACAACCACGCCCTGAACGAGGTTGGTGTCACTCAGCGATTCACCGGCCTTCTTTACAACAAGTATGTCGTCGATATCCGCCTTCCACTTCCCATTTTCGTCACGGGAAACTTGGATTATCGCGTCAACAGCGAGGTCCGCCAGATGCTCCTTGTTTTCAGAGACGAGTTTGCTCGCCATGGACGTGATAGCGATCTTCCTCAATACGTTCTTGTCCTTGGGGTGTACATCGATGGCAATCTTGTCTAGGACATTCAGCGCCTCCTCGGCAGCCCTGCGGTATCCTTCTATTATCAAGGTCGGGTGAACGTCCTTGTCGATGAGCTCCTCAGCTTTGGTGAGAAGATCACCTGCGAACACCACAACGCTTGTCGTGCCGTCGCCGACCTCATTGTCTTGGGTCTTGGCAATCTCCACCATCATCTTGGCCGCCGGGTGTTGCACTTCCATCTCTTTGAGGATCGTCGCTCCGTCGCTGGTGATGGTGACATCACCGAAGCTGTCGACCAACATCTTGTCCATGCCTTTCGGTCCGAGCGAGGATCTTACGGATTCAGCAATCACTCTCGCAGCAACGACGTTTGCGTGCTGGGCTTCGTGGCCGCGAGTTCGAGATGTTCCTTCTTTCAGGATAAGAACGGGTTGTCCAGCTAGCTCTGCAGCCATTCAAAAAGTCCCTCGCAAATAGAGTGTGCAGCTAACTGCCGGACATCTCAATATAAGCGTTTCTCCAACATTCCTTGAAATGAGGGCGATTCAACGAGAAAGCTCCGAAATGTCTCTTTTTCCAGACAAGAGGTGATTCACTATCTCGACTGGCATGTCTTAAGTGAGGTCACGGTGCCAAAATGAGATCCTTAATTACCTTCAATTCTCTATCAGGGCCCTCGGAGGCTTCTAATGAGCGACGAAATCTCAAGAATCAGAATCAAGTTCATCGCTGAGGGGTTTGGAGAAGCGTTAGGTGAACTCCATCGCGCATACTCGCCTAGAACGGTCGAAGCCATAGCGAGAAAGCTTCCCTTTGAGGGTAGAGCCGCACTATGGGGCGATGAGGTCTATTTCGAAATTCCGGTGACTCTCGGCTCCGAGAAACCCAAAGCGACCGTCTCGCCTGGGACCATCGCTTACTGGCCTAGAGGCGGCGCTCTCTGCGTTTTCTTCGGGAAGACTCAGCCATATAGCCCTGTGAATGTCGTGGGAGAGGTTGTCGAGAATCTCGAAATCTTCTCGAAAGTCAAGAGCTCAACTAGAATCAGGGTTGAGAGGGCTTAGGTGGCTCTGCTGCGGTATAGATCCTCAGGTGGCTGGATCCACCAACGTATCTGATTACTTTCCTTTTCATCAGTTCTTCCAGCAGATCCTTTGCTATACTTATCTTCAAGCCGAATCTACTTGAGACTTGGTAAGGCGTTATTGCCTTCATCTTTGCCAGCTCGTCGAGGAGGTCCTTACTGCTTACGTCCGGAATCATTATGCTTCCGATCCTCTTCTCTGGAGGCTTGGATGTCTTCGGCTTTTTCGCCCCTTCCTCGCTCTTTCTCTGGCTTGCAGTCTGTGCTTTCTCTGCCTGTGAGATTCCTTTCTTCTTAGGTCCTCCCAACGGCTTGCCACCTCGTCAAATGGAGCGAATAAGCGCGGTCCGCAAGTTAGGTTGGACGACTGATATTTAAGGTTGTACAGATGGAAAGATCTCCCAGCTTGAGATGTGATAGCACACTGAATGGAGACCGAGCGAGCCGACATCCGTATGGCTTATCGCCATTGTGGGTTGGTGTTGGACTTTTGGCCACCATCATCGGAGTAGTGTCCGACAGTAGAAAGATGGGAAAGACCAAGCTCTTGGTCGAGCTGATTCGGAGACTTGTGAAGAAAGGCTATCGAGTGGCCACGGTCAAACATATCTCAGAGCAAGTTTTTGACACGCCTTCCAAAGATACCTGGCTTCACCTGAACGCGGGTGCTTCCGAGGTCATGGCTGTCACAGAAACAGAGCTAGTCCGAATAGGCCGCCCCAGCAGACCTTCTCTCGAACTTGCCCTGAGCCAACTGTCCGGTCAGTACGATTTTGTATTGATTGAGGGCTTCAAAAGGTCACGTTTCCCGAAAATTCTCATCCGAGGCAAGACACGACGGAGAACCATGCCGATACAGAATGTGATTGCCACACTGGACCTTGAGAGTGCGGAATCGTCTGAGACTCTCTTGAACAACGATCTACTCGATCAATTAGTCCGAAGACTTGAGTTGGTCCGTTTAGGACAGACCGAGGGAAAACCGTCGCCCAGAAGATGATCAGGCATCATAGCATCTTATCTGCTGCCTTCTACAAGCAATGCCAAGGGAAAACGAATGGCCTCAGATCTTGGCTCACGATACCAGAGGAGAGTCTCCATGATGGTAGACGAGAAGCCTGTACATCTTAATCCATTTGTGCAGAAACTCGTCGGGAATCTCGTACACGGACTGGTGGCTTCACTGAAAATGCGGGAGAAGCAATACAATACCGTTGTAATACAGGTAAGAGTCGAAGAGCCAGAGAAAACCTCTTGAAAACGCTTAAATGGTTTTTCATCGACCTAGTGGGCGGGTGTTGGATTTGCCGGAATTGTCGTGCTGGATGTGCGAAAAGAAGATGTCCATGGACAAGATGACAACGCTTCAAGGAGAAAGCAAATACGGGCCCTATACGCTCTACTTCTGCTCCCCAGGGTGCAAGACTAGCTACGAAGGCCAGAAGACCGCAGAGCAGAAGACGTAAACCCCGTAGCTAGTGGCCGATCCTCAACGATCTCACCGTGTTCCCTTCTGGTATACCTTCTGCGTTCCATCCTCTCAACTTGTAGTACTCTGTGACGCAGGCTTCAAAGTCCTCTTGACTTATGAAAGCCCTGTTCCCTCTCGCGGGGCCATACGCCTCAGGCTCCATCAATCTGGGAGGTAGAACATCCTTCCTTCTGTCGACCCCCTCTCTGACATCATATAGTCTGGTTAAGGTCTCGATTCTCTTGCC